>NZ_CP108039.1:3388392-3696428 GCF_036173045.1 Streptomyces sp. NBC_00299 | reverse complement strand
ACTGGCCCATGAGACATCCCCGTATCTCCTTCAACACGCCGACAACCCCGTCGACTGGTGGCCTTGGTCGGAAGCGGCCTTCGCGGAGGCGCGTCGGCGAGGGGTTGCCGTACACCTGAGTGTCGGGTATTCGAGCTGCCATTGGTGCCATGTCCTCGCCAAGGAAAGCTTCGAGGACGAGGCCGTGGCCGCATACATGAACGAGCACTTCGTCAACATCAAGGTCGACCGAGAAGAACGCCCCGACGTAGACGCCGTCTACATGGAGGCCGTCCAGGCCGCCACCGGGCAGGGCGGCTGGCCCATGACGGTGTTCCTCACGCCCGACGCCGAGCCCTTCTACTTCGGCACCTACTTCCCGCCCGCTCCCCGGCAGGGGATGCCGTCCTTCCGGCAGGTCCTGGAGGGGGTGCGCAGTGCCTGGGCGGACCGGCGGGACGAGGTCGCCGATGTCGCCGGGAAGATCACCCGGGATCTCGCCGAGCGGGAGATCTCCTACGGCGGGACCGAGGCGCCCGGCGAGCAGGAGCTGGCGCAGGCGCTCCTCGGGCTGACGCGGGAGTACGACCCGCAGCGCGGCGGGTTCGGGGGCGCGCCCAAGTTCCCGCCGTCCATGGTGGTCGAGTTCCTGCTGCGGCACCACGCGCGGACGGGGGCCGACGGCGCGCTGCAGATGGCCCAGGACACCTGCGAGCGGATGGCCCGGGGCGGGATCTACGACCAGCTCGGCGGCGGCTTCGCGCGGTACTCCGTCGACCGGGACTGGGTCGTGCCGCACTTCGAGAAGATGCTGTACGACAACGCCCTGCTGTGCCGCGTCTACGCCCACCTCTGGCGCGCCACGGGCTCCGAGCTGGCCCGCCGGGTCGCCCTGGAGACCGCCGACTTCATGGTGCGTGAACTGCGCACGAACGAGGGAGGGTTCGCCTCCGCGCTCGACGCGGACAGCGACGACGGGACCGGCAAGCACGTCGAGGGTGTCTACTACGTCTGGACCCCGGAGCAACTGCGTGCGGCACTCGGCGACGAGGACGCCGAACTCGCCGCCAGGTACTTCGGTGTGACGGACGAGGGCACCTTCGAGCACGGTTCCTCCGTCCTTCAGCTTCCGCAGCAGGACGGGGTGTTCGACGCCGAGAAGGTCGCCTCCGTGAAGGAGCGGCTGCTCGCCGCGCGGGCCGAGCGTCCCGCGCCCGGCCGGGACGACAAGATCGTCGCCGCCTGGAACGGCCTCGCCGTCGCCGCCCTCGCCGAGACCGGCGCCTACTTCGACCGCCCCGACCTCGTGGACGCCGCCGTCGCCGCCGCCGACCTCCTCGTGCGGCTGCACCTCGACGACCACGCCCGCCTCTCCCGCACCAGCAAGGACGGCAAGGCCGGCGCCAACGCGGGTGTGCTGGAGGACTACGGCGACGTCGCCGAGGGCTTCCTCGCGCTCGCCTCGGTCACCGGCGAGGGCGTCTGGCTGGACTTCGCCGGGTTCCTGCTCGACCACGTGCTCGCGCGCTTCACCGACGCGGAGTCCGGCGCCCTCTACGACACGGCCGCCGACGCCGAGCAGCTGATCCGCCGCCCCCAGGACCCCACCGACAACGCCGCCCCGTCCGGCTGGAGCGCGGCGGCCGGCGCCCTGCTGAGCTACGCCGCGCAGACCGGTGCGGAGCCCCATCGTGCCGCGGCCGTAAAGGCGCTGGGCGTCGTCAAGGCGCTCGGCCCGCGCGTCCCCCGCTTCATCGGCTGGGGGCTCGCCGTCGCCGAGGCCAACCTCGACGGGCCGCGTGAAGTCGCGGTGGTCGGCCCGTCCCTGGCCGACGAGGGCACGAGGACCTTGCACCGTACGGCGCTCCTGGGCACCGCCCCGGGCGCGGTCGTGGCCGTGGGCACTCCGGAGAGTGACGAGTTTCCGCTCCTTGTTGACCGGCCGCTGCAGCAGGGCGCACCCGCCGCGTACGTCTGCCGCAACTTCACCTGCGATGCCCCGACCACGGATCCCGACCGTTTGCGGACCGCGTTGAGCAGGTGAGACGGCAGTCAAATCGGGGCACTTACGCAGCCTGTGTTCGATTTACTCACTCTCGGGGCTCGTTGTGAGGAAACGCGCTCTTCATCAAAACAGCCTGCGGACTTCACAGATCCCCCTTAATGTCTCCACAGTGACGCGACGGATGTAACTCACCGTTGCGACAGGGGGCATTGGGGATCTGGGGGGATCTGTTGCTGACGTCTGTTTTCATAGCCGTCGTCTCGCTGGCCTTGTTCTGGATGGCGGCTTTCACCTTGTGGTGGCAGATGCACGCGTGGCGTACGCCCGAAGTGCTCGCCTCCACCCGGTTCAGCAGACCGGACGGCGGCGAGCACGTGTCGTTCTCGCTGCTGTTGCCGGCCCGGCACGAACAAGCCGTGCTGGACCACACCATCCAGCGGCTGCTGGAGTCCACACACACCGACTTCGAGATCATCGTCATCGTCGGGCACGACGACCCGGAGACCACCGAGGTGGCCGAGCGGGCCGCGGCACGTGATCCGCGCGTCCGCGTCGTCGTCGACACCCACGAGAAGAAGAACAAACCGAAGGCCATGAACACGGCGCTGCCGCACTGCCGCGGTGATGTCGTCGGGGTCTTCGACGCCGAGGACCAGGTCCATCCAGAGCTCCTCGCGCATGTGGACCACGCGTTCCGCACGACCGGGGCGGATGTCGTCCAGGGCGGGGTCCAGCTGATCAACTTCCACTCCAGCTGGTACAGCCTGCGCAACTGCCTGGAGTACTTCTTCTGGTTCCGCTCCCGGCTGCACCTGCACGCGCAGAAGGGGTTCATCCCGCTCGGCGGCAACACCGTCTTCGTACGGACGGACGTGCTCAGGGAAGCCGACGGCTGGGACTCCAACTGCCTCGCCGAGGACTGCGATCTGGGCGTGCGGCTGTCCAGCGTCGGCAAGAAGGTCGTCGTCGCCTACGACTCCGACATGGTGACCAAGGAGGAGACGCCCGGCAGCCTGATGTCGCTGCTCAAGCAGCGCACCCGCTGGAACCAAGGCTTCCTTCAGGTCTACCGGAAGAAGGACTGGAAGCAACTGCCCACGTTCGGGCAGCGGTTGCTGGCCCGCTACACGCTCACCACGCCGTTCCTGCAGGCCTTCACCGGGCTGATCATCCCGCTCAATGTGGCGATCGCGCTCTTCCTCGACGTGCCGGTGAGCATCGCGTTCATCACCTTCCTGCCTGCCGTGACCGCGCTCGTCACCTTCGTGTTCGAGGTCGTCGGACTGCACGACTTCGGCAAGCAGTACGGGCTTCGGGTCCGCTTCGTCCACTACCTGAAGCTGATCGTGGGCGGCCCCTTCTACCAGGTGCTCCTCGCCGGCGCCGCCATCCGCGCCGTATGGCGTGAGCAACGCGGCCGCAACGACTGGGAGTTGACCAGCCACGTCGGCGCACATCTCGCGCACGTGAACCGAGAGGACGTTCCTGCGTGACCTCCACCCTTCCCGCGGTGACCACAGTCAAGGTCCCCGCGCAGCGGCAGCCTGCGCCCACGACGCGTTCGACCAGCCGAACCACCCCGCCGACGCGCCTGCGTTCGTCCCGGCCCGACCTGATCCTGTGCGGCGTGCTCCTCGTCGCGATCCTCGTCGTGCAGGGCTGGAACATCGCCGACTATCCGACCCTCAGCGACGACGAGGGCACCTACCTCGCCCAGGCCTGGGCCGTCCAGGAGGGCCGCGGCCTCGCCCACTACACGTACTGGTACGACCACCCGCCGCTCGGCTGGATCCAGCTGGCCCTGCTGACCTGGATACCGGCCGCGCTCAGCCCCGAGTCGATGACCGTCGGCACCATGCGCGCCGCGATGCTCGTCATCAGCGCGATCAGCGCGGTCCTCGTCTACGTGCTCGGGCGGCGGCTGTCCCTGCCGCGCTGGGCGGCCGGACTCGGCATGGTCCTGTTCGGGCTCTCGCCGCTGTCGGTCGTGCTCCAGCGGGAGATCTTCCTCGACAATCTCGCGGTGATGTGGACGCTTCTCGCGTTCGCCCTCGCCGCCTCCCCGAGCCGCCACCTCTGGCACCATTTCGGGGCGGGGATCGCGGCGGCCACGGCCGTGCTGACCAAGGAGACGATGCTGTTCGTCCTCCCCGCGGTCTTCGTCACCATGTGGCGGCACAGCCACCGCGACACCCGCAAGTTCGCCCTGACCGGCGCGATCACCGCATGCGTGCTGATCGGCCTGTCGTACCCGCTGTTCGCCCTGCTGAAGGGCGAGTTGTTCCCGGGCAGCGGGCACGTCTCGCTCTGGGACGGCATCAAGTACCAGATGACCAGGCCCGGTTCGGGCTTCATCCTCGACCAGGGCTCCGGCTCCTGGGGCGTCCTGCAGTCGTGGCTCTACTACGACCGCGTCCTCATCGTCGGCGGCCTCGCGGGCGGCCTGCTGCTCCTGGTCACCTGGCGCTGGTCGGTCACCGCCCGGGCCCTGGCAGGCCCCTCCTTCGCGGTGGTGATCCTCGCCCTGGTGGCCATGCGCCCCACCGGCTACCTGCCCGCGATGTACGTCATCCAGGCGCTGCCGTTCCTCGCCCTCGTCCTCGCCGGCGGCACGGCCTCCGTCGCCCACGCCGTCCTGCGGCGACGGCGTTCCGAGGCCGAGAACCGGTACGTCACCGGCGGGCGGTACGCCCTCGCGGCCGTCCTCGCGATCGCGGCCGGCGCCTATGTCGTACCCCGCTGGTACGACGGCGCCCACACGGCCGTCACCGCCGACGCCAACGCGCCCTACCAGGCCGCCTCGAAGTGGCTGGCCACGGAGGTGGAGGACCCGAAGGACACCCGGGTGCTCGTCGACGACGCGCTGTGGCTGGACCTGGTGCACGCCGGGTACGAGCCCGGGCTCGGCGCCATCTGGTTCTACAAGGCGGACCTCGACCCGGCCGTGACGAAGACGATGCCGCGCGGCTGGAAGGACCTCGACTACGTCGTCGCCTCGCCGACGGTGCGGCGGGACGCGGTCGACCTGCCCAACGTCAAGGCGGCCATGGAGCACTCGAAGCCGGTCGCCGTGTTCGGCACCGGTGCGGACCGGATCGAGATCCGGCAGATCCAGACAGCATCCGGAGGGGTTCGATGACGCACGAGTACACCGCCCCAGGAGAGCTGGGCGAACCGTCGGTCGATGCCGCCGAGGTGCCCGAGCCGGGCGCCGTCACCATCGTCGTACCGACCTACAACGAGTCGGCGAACGTACGGCAGTTGCTGCACCAGATCACCGAGTCGGTGCCGTCCCGGCTGCCCTGCGAGGTCGTCTTCGTGGACGACTCCAGCGACGACACCCCGCAGGTCATCAAGGAGGCGGCGCAGGACTGCCCGTTCCCGGTCACCGTCATCCACCGCGACGAACCCGTCGGCGGGCTCGGCGGCGCGGTCGTCGAGGGGATGAAGGCGGCCGGTTCGGACTGGATCGTCGTCATGGACGGCGACTGCCAGCACCCGCCGTCGCTGGTGCCGGACCTGGTCGCCACCGGCGAGCGCGCCAACGCCGGGCTCGTCGTCGCCTCCCGGTACATCAAGGGCGGCAGCCGGGCCGGGCTCGCCGGCAGCTACCGCGTGGCCGTGTCGCGCGGCGCGACCTGGCTGACCAAGTCCCTCTTCCCGCGCAGACTGCACGGCATCAGCGACCCGATGAGCGGCTTCTTCGCGATCCGGCGCAGCGACATCACCGCGGAGGCGCTCAAGCCGCTCGGTTACAAGATTCTGCTGGAGCTGGCGGTCCGCAGCCGCCCGCGCACGGTCACCGAGGTGCCGTTCGTGTTCCAGGACCGGTTCGCGGGGGAGTCCAAGTCCACCGCGGCGGAGGGCCGGCGCTTCCTGCGGCACCTCGCCGGGCTGCGGACGGCCGACCCGCTGTCCCGGATGGTGGTGTTCGGGCTGATCGGGCTGACGGGCTTCGTGCCGAACCTGGCCGCGCTGTGGGCGCTGACCCAGGCGGGGCTGCACTACCTCCCGGCGGAGATAGTCGCCAACCAGTTCGGTGTGGCCTGGAACTTCCTGCTCATCGAGAAGCTGCTGTTCCGCGACCGTCGTGTCCACCGCCACTGGGCCGACCGCACCGTACGGTTCGCGCTGCTCGCCAACGCCGACCTGGTGCTGCGCATCCCGCTGATCGCGCTGCTCGTCGGGCAGTTCGGGCTGGCCGTGCTGCCGGCGACCGCGCTGGCCCTGGTCATCACCTTCGTCCTGCGTTTCGTCGGTACCGAAGCGCTGGTCTATCTGCCGCGCCGGAGCGGGAAGGGCACCGGGCGCGGGAGCCGCACAGCAAGGAGTTCCGCATGAGAACCAGCCGCAAGAGATCCGGGAGGAGAACGGCCCTGCTGGCCGTCATGGGCCTGACCGGGGGCCTGCTCCTCACCTCGCCCGAGTCCGCCTCCGCCGCCAACCTCATCAAGAACCCCGGCTTCGAGACCGCCGGCACCGACGACATGCCCTACTGCTGGAAGAAGTCCGGCTGGGGCGACAACGACTTCACGTTCGAGACGACGACGGACGCCCACAGCGGCTCCAAGGCGATGAAGGTGTCGCTGACCCGCCGTGTCGAGGGCGACCGCAAGGCCCTCATCACCGAGTCCGCCGACTGCGCGCCCGTCGTCACGCCGGGCAAGCAGTACGACCTGGGGCTCTGGTACAAGTCGACCACCCCCGACACCTCGGTCACCCTCTTCCGGCACGACGCGACTGCGGGCTGGCAGTACTGGACCGACCTCAAGACGCTGGAGATGGCGGCGGGTTGGACCGAGGCGACGGTCCGTACGCCCGAGGTGCCCGCCGGCACCGACCGGATCGCGTGGGGCGTCTCCGTGTACGGCACCGGCTCCGTCACCACCGACGACTACACGATGGACCAGGTCGCCGAACCGGTCCCGGACCCGGTGTGCACGGGGACGGCCGAGGAGTGCGCGAACGGCCGCTGGGACGTCCTGCCCACGAAGAACCCGGTCCGCTCCATGCACTCCGTCGTCCTGAACAACGGCAAGGTGCTGCTGATCGCGGGCTCCGGCAACGACCCGACGATGTTCCAGGCGGGCACCTTCACGAGTGCGGTCTACGACCCGCAGAACGGCACGTACAAGCAGATCCCGACGCCCAAGGACATGTTCTGCGCCGGTCACGTCCAGCTCGACGACGGGCGTGTGCTCGTGATGAGCGGCAACAAGGGATATCCGTCGGCGGACGGCACGATCGGCTACCAGGGCTACAAGGACTCGTACATCTTCGACCCGGTCAGCGAGACGTACAGCAAGACCAACGACATGAACGACGGCCACTGGTACCCGTCGGCCACCATCCTCGGTAACGGTGACGTGATCTCCTTCGGCGGGCTGAAGGAGGACTCGACCGGTTCGGTGGCCGCCGAGCGGTGGTCGGACGCCGAGCAGAAGTGGCTGGAGCTCTGGAAGGTCAACCAGACCTGGTCGTACTGGGGCCTGTACCCGTCGATGATCCTGATGCAGGACGGCCGCCTCTTCTACTCCGGCAGCCATGTCTTCGGCAACAACATCCCGGGCACCGGATCGGCGATCTACGACTACGACGCCAACACGGTCACCCAGGTCCCCGGCCTGCAGCGCAAGGACGAGCGCGACCAGTCCGCGAGCGTGCTGCTGCCCCCGGCCCAGGACCAGAAGGTCCTCACCATCGGCGGCGGCAACATCGACTCCAACCCGGACGCGAACCGCCTCACCGACGTCATCGACCTCAAGCAGCCCAACCCGTCCTACGTCGCCGGCCCGCCGCTCCCGCAGGGCACCGTCGACCTCGGAGCCGGCAAGGTCCCGCAGACCGGCAACCAGGGCAAGATGTACGTCTCGGCCGTGCTGCTGCCCGACGGCAAGGTCCTGGAGACCGGGGGCGCGCTGCACAACCGGGCCGACCCGGTGTACGAGTCGTCGCTCTACGACCCGGCGACCAACACCTTCGACCCGGTGGCGGCGGACCCGGAGGAGCGCGGCTACCACTCGTCGGCGTTCCTCCTGCCCGACGGCCGCGTGATGGCCACCGGCGACAACCCGGGCAACGGCTCCTGGAACCACGACGTGTCGATCTACACCCCGCCCTATCTCCTCAAGGGCGAACGTCCGACGATCACTTCGGTGATCGACACCGAGTGGACGTACGGCGACACCCAGCGGATCACCGTCGACCGGCCCATCGCCAAGGCCGAGCTGATCCGCCCGGCCGCAGTGACGCACTCGTCGGACCCGAACCAGCGCTTCGTGGATCTCCCCCTGTCGGTCGACGGCAACAACGTCGACCTGAACGTGACGAGTAACCCCAACCTGGCCCCGCCCGGCTGGTACATGCTCTTTGCGGTCGACGCCAACGGCGTGCCGTCGGTGGCCAAGTGGGTGCACCTCCAGGGCCCGCAGGCGCTGAGCGCCAAGGACGCCTCGGCGCATGTCCACGACTTCGCCGACAACCTCAAGGGCAAGGTCACGGGCCCCGGCAAGAAGCGCACGTCGCAGAAGGTCAGCCCGACCGTGTCCGGCTGCGACCGGCACTACGGCTCCGCCAACGTCTGTGTGCCGACGGACTTCCCGCCGACCGTGAAGGCGACGACGAAGGCCCGCTGCGACTGGCTGAAGAAGAACGACTACGGCCGCCTCAAGGTCAACGGCAAGGACGACCCGCTGCGGCTGGACACGAACAGGGACGGAATCGCCTGCGGAAAGGGTGATGTGACCCGGCGTTAGCCGGCGTAGTCCGCGAGGGCGCGCTCCACGATGGCGACCAGCTGTTCGTGGTGCGCGCCCTTCCAGTACGCGCGCTTGCACGCGGTGCATTGCGCGAAGACGTCGTACGACCGCTGCGTGCCGCCCTCCAGCTGGTCCGCGACCTCCTCCTTGGTGGCCTCCTTGAGCAGGCCGTTGCAGGCGGTGCAGCGGGTCCAGGGCCGCAGCTCGGGGCGGAACCGGTCCAGGATGTCGCGGAGCTGGTCCTCGGGGCGGGTGCTGTAGACGTACGCGCCGGCCCAGAGTTCGCGGCGCCGCAGCAGGCCCCGGTCCCGGCTGAGCATGACCCGCTGCTCGGCTGCCGAGAGGGCGGCCAGCGCCGGGTCGCCGATGTCCGTCGACTCGTAGGCCGTGTCCACGCCGAGCAGGCGCATACGGCGGGCGAGGGTGCCGAGGTGGACGTCGAGCAGGAAGCGCAGCGGGGCCCCGGGCACCCGCTGGGGGCGCTCGACGGGCCGTACGGAAACGGACTGGCCCGCCGTCGGGATGTGCGAGACCGGCGCCTCGTGGCCGTCCACGACCAGCGGACCGACCTCGGTCAGCGGGACGCCGAGGGACTCGACGACATGGCCGAGGGTCGAGACGCCGTCGGCGGTGACCTGGGCGGCACCGTCCTGGCGCCGCCCGTTGGGGAGGAACAGGCGCAGCTCGGGGGCGAACTCGACGTGGATCCCGGGACCGTTCACCAGGTCAGGATGGCACGGGAGCGTGCTGTGGCCTCAGGGTTTTTCCGGGGTCAGGCCGTGCTCGACGACGTCCAGGGCACGGTCGACCAGGTCGTTGAGGTCGTCCTCGAAGCCGTTCTCGGCCCAGTACAGGGAGACCTCCGCGAGGGCGCCGATGAGGGACATCGTGAAGACCCGCACCTCGAAGCTGTCCCGCGCTCTGCCGGTGCGCTCGGCGATGGCCTCGCCGAGCATCCGGCCGGTGACCGACATGCTCTCCAGCATCCGGGACCGCACCGCGGGGACCTGGACCAACAGGTGGGACCGCAGCCGCACGGCCTCCGGCTCCTCGTCGGTCGCGGCCGCGATGGCCAGCTTCATGACGTACCGCAGCGACTCCATCCACGGCTCGTCCGCCGGCCGCCTGCGCAACTCGTCCAGCAGGACCGGGTCGTACTCGTCCGTGAGGACGATGTCCTCCTTGGTCGGGAAGTAGCGGAAGACCGTGGACGGCGACACCTCGGCACGCTCGGCGATCTGCTCGATCGTGGTGGCGTCGTAGCCCTGCTCCTTGATCAGCGCGTACGTCGCCTCCCGGATCGCCGTCCGGGTCTTGATCTTCTTCCGCTCACGAAGCCCCAGCTGGGGACGGTCGGTCAGGGGAGAGGAGTGCGCGGGGGTCATGGGGCTCATTGTCGGGCATCGGCCCCCGCGGCGGCCATGTCCGGGCTCTCGGGCTCATGCGCATCGGGCGTGCCCGGCAGGAACGCCGCCGCCAGCAGGGCGGAGACGAGGGCCGCGATCCCGCACACCAGGAGCACGACGCCCATGCCGTGGACGTGGGCGCTGTTCGCGGAGGCCGCCAGCTCCGCCGAGCCGGCGCGCTCGGCGACGAGATGCGCCGCGACCACGGACTCCCCGGCGGTGTCGGCGGCGCTCGCGGGCAGCCCGGTGACGTCGAGCCGGTCCCGGAAGGTGCCGGCGAGCAGGCTGCCGAGCAGGGCGATGCCGATCGCGCCGCCGACCTGACGCATGGTCATCAGCAGCCCGGATCCGCTGCCGGCGCGGTCGCGGGGCAGGGCGCTCAGGCCGCCGTTCATGGCGGGGATGAGCGAGAGGCCGAAGCCGAGGCCGGTGACGGTGAGCCACAGCGCGACGAATCCGTAGCCGGAGTCCGCCGTCGTACGGCTGCCGAGGAGCCCGGCGAAGGCCAGCACCACCAGGCCGGCGCTCACCGCGGCACGCGCACCGAAGCGGGCGACGACCTTCGGCGCGAGGCGGGAGGCGACCAGCAGTCCGCCCATCATCGGCAGCAGCCGCACTCCGGTGCCCAGCGCGTCGTGGCCGAGGACGGCCTGGAGGTAGGGCGGCAGCACGAACAGCAGGCCGGTCAGGATGAACGTCACCAGGGTGGCGGCGACGGTGTTGAACAGGAAGCCGCGGTGGGTGAGCAGGGTCATGTCGAGCATGGGGCGCTCGACCCGGCGTTCGCGCAGCACCAGCGCGGCGATCAGGAGCACGGCGGCCCCGAGCATGCCCAGGACCAGCGGGTCGCCCCAGCCCCGGGTGGGCGCCTCGATGATCCCGTAGACGAGGGCGCCGAGCCCGGACGCGGCCAGGGCGGTCGAGACGGTGTCGACCCTGGGGGAGGCGGGGTCCTTCGTCTCGGGGAGCAGGAAGACGCAGGCGGCGATGCCGATCGCGGCCATCGGGACGTTGATCAGGAAGACCGAGCCCCACCAGAAGTGGTTCAGCAGCCAGCCGCCGATGATCGGGCCGAGCGGCAGGCCGAGCGCGGAGGCGGCCGAGCTGATGCCGACGGCCTTGGCGCGCTCCTCGGGGCCGAAGAGCGTGGGCAGCACGGACAGCGAGAGCGGGGTGACCAGGGCCGCGCCGACGCCCATCACGGCCCGCGCGGCGATCACCGCGGTCACGTCGCCCGCCAGCGCGCCGACCAGTGATCCGGCGAGGAAGACGCCGAGCCCGGTGATCAGCATCCGCCGCCTCCCGAACCGGTCGCCGAGGAGCCCCGCGGGCAGCATCAGCGCGGCGAAGACGACGACGTACGCGTCCGCCATCCACTGCTGCTCCCCGGTGGTGGCGCCGAGGTCGGCGGCCATCGTCGGCAGCGCCACGTTGAGGATCGTCATGTCGAAGCCGAGCGTGAGCATGCTCGCGACGAGGGCGCCGAGCGCCCACCAGCGGCGAGCATCCGTAGTGACAGTAGGCATGAAATGAGAGTAACTCTCAAAAGAGTAAGACTGTCAATATCCTGCGACTGTCAACGTTTCTGGACGCGAAAAAGGGCCACGGCCTGGAAGCCGTGGCCCTCGAAGAGGCTGTGCGGTGGGCTACGCGTGCTGGTACGCCACCAGTGAGATCCCGACGTAGTGCACGACGAACGCCGCCAGCGTCAAGGAGTGGAAGACCTCGTGGAAGCCGAACCAGCGCGGTGACGGGTTCGGACGCTTGATGCCGTAGATCACGCCGCCCGCGCTGTAGAGGAGGCCGCCGACGATCACCAGGACCAGCACCGCGATGCCGCCGGTGCGCATGAAGTCCGGCAGGAAGAAGACGGCCGCCCAGCCCATCGCGATGTAGCAGGGGGTGTAGAGCCAGCGCGGGGCGCCGACCCAGAACACCCGGAAGACGATGCCCGCCGCGGCCGCGCCCCAGATGCCCCACAGCAGCCACTGCCCCTTGGCGCCCGGCAGCAGCAGCATCGTCAGCGGGGTGTACGTGCCCGCGATGATCAGGAAGATGTTGGCGTGATCGAGCCGGCGCAGGATGCCGTCCATGCGCGGGCTCCAGTTGCCCCGGTGGTACAGCGCGCTCACGCCGAACAGCAGACAGGCCGTGAGGGCGTAGATCCCGCAGGCGAGACGACCCCGGGGTGAGTCCGCGAGGGCGGTGAGTGCCAGGCCCGCGACGAGTGCGGCCGGGAACATGCCGAGGTGCAGCCAGCCGCGGAGTCTCGGCTTGATCTCGTCCGAGAGCTGCTGGGCGTGGTGCGCGATCTGGTGCTGCAAGGAGGGCGCGCCGGAGTCGCGGCCGGCGGCCGGCGTGTCCGAGGGTGCGTCGGGGACGGGCGCAGTCATGCCCTGCATCGTACCTACGGAACCGTAAGTTACGTATCAGGGCGGCGAGATGGGTGTCCCGAAGTGGCCATCGTCTCATGGGGTACCCGCCGGGGCACACCCGGGGTGAAGCCGCGGTGACGCATCGAAAACATCGGGATGAGTGGCGATGCTCACGCCGCTCACCTGTGACGCCCTCTGGACATATGCGCGGACGCGTCGGATGATCAAATGAGTGCGGTCGGCACCGGATGAGCGCGGAAGATCCACGGCAGATCAGTCCGCGAAGCATCCGGGTCGCGGCCCCCACGGGGCATACAAGGGCATATTCAGGACAAAAACCCCTCATTTAGGAGCAACCGTGGCGCGCGACATCGCGGCTCCCCCCGTCGTACCCACCACCCACCGGGAGCTGGTCTCGTGGGTGAACGAGATCGCTGAACTGACGCAGCCGGACAGCGTGGTCTGGTGCGACGGATCCGAGGCCGAGTACGAGCGTCTGTCCGAGGAGCTCGTCGCGAAGGGCACCTTCAAGAAGCTCGACCCGATCAAGCGCCCCAACTCGTACTACGCGGCCTCCGACCCGACCGACGTCGCCCGCGTCGAGGACCGGACCTTCATCTGCTCCGAGAAGGAGGAGGACGCAGGCCCGACCAACCACTGGAAGGACCCCGCCGAGATGCGGGAGATCTTCGCCGGTGAGAAGGGCGTCTTCCGCGGCTCGATGCGCGGCCGGACGATGTACGTCGTCCCGTTCTGCATGGGCCCCCTCGGCTCCGACCTCTCCGCGATCGGCGTCGAGATCACCGACTCCGCCTACGTCGCGGTCTCCATGCGCACCATGACCCGCATGGGTCAGCCCGTCCTCGACGAGCTCGGTGAGGACGGCTTCTTCGTGAAGGCCGTGCACACGCTCGGAGCGCCGCTGGAGGCGGGCGAGCAGGACGTGCCCTGGCCGTGCAACAGCACCAAGTACATCTCCCACTTCCCCGAGACCCGCGAGATCTGGTCCTACGGCTCCGGCTACGGCGGCAACGCCCTGCTCGGCAAGAAGTGCTACGCCCTGCGCATCGCCTCCGTGATGGCCCGCGACGAGGGCTGGCTGGCCGAGCACATGCTGGTCCTCAAGCTCACCCCGCCGCAGGGCGAGGCCAAGTACGTCGCCGCCGCCTTCCCGAGCGCCTGCGGCAAGACCAACCTCGCCATGCTGGAGCCCACGATCTCCGGCTGGACCGTCGAGACGATCGGCGACGACATCGCCTGGATGCGCTTCGGCGAGGACGGCCGGCTGTACGCCATCAACCCCGAGGCCGGCTTCTTCGGCGTCGCGCCCGGCACCGGTGAGCACACCAACGCCAACGCGATGAAGACGCTGTGGGGCAACTCGGTCTTCACCAACGTGGCGCTCACCGACGACAACGACATCTGGTGGGAGGGCATGACGGAGGAGACTCCGGCCCACCTGACGGACTGGAAGGGCAACGACTGGACGCCGGGCAGCGAGACGCCGGCCGCCCACCCGAACGCCCGCTTCACCGTCCCCGCCGCCCAGTGCCCGATCATCGCGCCCGAGTGGGAGGACCCCAAGGGCGTGCCGATCTCGGCGATCCTGTTCGGTGGCCGCCGCGCCACGGCCGTCCCCCTGGTCACGGAGTCCTTCGACTGGAACCACGGCGTCTTCCTCGGCGCCAACGTGGCCAGCGAGAAGACCGCCGCCGCCGAGGGCAAGGTCGGCGAGCTGCGCCGCGACCCGTTCGCGATGCTGCCGTTCTGCGGCTACAACATGGGCGACTACATGGGCCACTGGGTCGACGTCGCCAAGGACAAGGACCAGGCGAAGCTCCCGAAGATCTACTACGTCAACTGGTTCCGCAAGAACGACGAGGGCAAGTTCGTCTGGCCCGGCTTCGGCGAGAACAGCCGCGTCCTGAAGTGGATCGTCGAGCGCCTCGACGGCAAGGCCGAAGGCGTCGAGACCCCCATCGGCATCCTGCCGGCCAAGGGCGCCCTGGACACGAACGGCCTGGAACTGGCCGACGCCGACCTGGACTTCCTCCTCACCGTCGACAAGGAGGTCTGGCGCGAGGAGGCCGCGCTCGTCCCCGACCACCTGAACACCTTCGGCGACCACACGCCCAAGGAGCTGTGGGACGAGTACCGCGCTCTGGTGCAGCGCCTGGGCTGACCAGCCCCCAAAGACGCCGCGGCCGGCTCCGATTGTGCCCTGACCAGCAATATCGTCACGGCCGGCCGCGGTGACAGCACCACAGACCGGCGAGGTTCCGTACAACGACGTGCGGGGCTGTGGGCCTGTCGTCGCACGCTCCCGTCCGCCCCGACGGGAGCAACGCGACGACAGGCCCTCGCCTGCTCACAGCGTCCCGCCCCGGTCCTCCAGATACCGGGTGTGGGTCTCCTGGCGGCGGGCCTCCACCTCGTGCAGGCTCGCCGCCAGACGCTCGGCGTCCTTCTTCAGCAGACCGAGCTGGCGCTCCAGATGCAGCTCGGGGGACTCGGTTCCCGGCGTCATCCGCGTCCACCAGCGCGTCCGTACGAAGCTGTCGACGGCCTCGGGGAGATCGCGCCGCACGATCCGGGAGAGCACGTGCACGCCCTCCGGGTCGTGGGTGAGCAGCTCGGCGACCCAGCCGCGGTCCAGCAACGCGGTGAGCAGCTCGGTGAGTTCACGCAGCCGGGCGGCTGCCGTGACCGACAGCTCGATGCCCGCCAGATAGCCGCGCAGCTTCTCGAAGTCGCCCCGCACCTCGTCGAGCTGGGCCGACGGGCCCGGGAAGTCGGGCGGCGCGGGCCGCTCCGGCGGGGCGATCAGTGCGCCCGCGCCGTACAGACCGGCGACGACGACGGGCCAGTACGGTCCCGCGACGCCCGTGAAGGTCAGCACGACGCCGACCAGCCCGCACGCGCTTCCGGCGATGTTCTTGCGGGACTCCAGATACGCGAACGCCTTACTGGTAGCCACGGATCTCCTCGAAGGCGCCGTCCAGCGAGCCCTCCTGGGCGTCGAAGAGGCGGCCGCCGGTCAGCTCGGCGATGTGCTCCAGCTCGGAGCGGTCGGAGTCGCCGAAGAGGATGGGGAAGACGGGCGTCTCCCGCCGGTCGCGGTCGAGCCCCGCGTAGAAGGAGTCGAAGTCCGCCGCCTTGTCGCCGGTGGTGTTCTCGCCGTCCGTCATCAGCACGATCGACGTGAAGGTGTCCTGGGAACGGCCGGCGCCCAGATGCCGGTACGCCTTCTCCAGCGAGGTGTAGATCGCCGTGTCGCCCTCGGCGCTCAGCGCGTCGGTCTCCTCGCGGATCCCGGCGAGCCCCGCCTTCGGGTCGGCCGGATCGACGACATGCGTGGCCACGCTCTTCACATCGGAACCGAAGGGCATCAGCGTGACCTCCTCGCGCTCACGGAAGTCGCCGGTGAGGTCGGAGAGCGCCTGCTTCAGCTGCTCCAGCCGGTCGCCCTCCATCGAGCCCGAGGTGTCGAGGACGTAGACCGTCCTGGACGGGCGGCGCAGCTCGTTCTCATACGAGTCGAGCAGGCCGTCGGCCACGGAACGGCTGCCCGGGAAGGGCAGCTCGCGCCGCCTGCTGGTGTCGAGACCGGGTCCGGGGCGGACGGAGGCGACGACGGGGCGGCGGTGGGTGCGCTCGGTGATCAGCCGCTGGAGGTCGTCGGTGCGCAGGGCCTCGGTGACACGGCGGACGTCCTCGCGGGTGGCGGCGTCGGTGGACGCGAGGGAGGAGAGCGGGTAGTCGGCGGTGACGACGCCGTCCTTGGGGCGGATCACGGTCAGGCCCGGGATGCCCTTGAGGACGGACTCGTAGTTGAGCAGCGCGTCGACGTTCCCGCGCCGCTCGTACGCCGCCGCCAGCCAGCCCGACGAACCCGACGTCAGCTTCTGCCCCTTGAAGAACTCCTTCAGGCGGGGCGTGGCCTTGGTGACGTCGGCGTCGGTGAGCGCGGACTGGGCGCCGGAGAGGGCCGAGGCCACCGAAACGAGCGTGGCGAAACCGGAGTTGGAGCGGGCCGGGTCGGTCATGCCGTACGTCAGCCTGCCGTCCTGGACGGCCTGCTCGATCTGCGACCAGGTGACGTCATCCGGCTTCCAGCCGAGCCGGCCGAGGGTGGTGGTCCTGACCCCGAGGGCGACCGGGCTCGACATGACCGGCGTCTCCGACACGACCTTCTTCGCCGCGTCGGGGCGCAGCCGCAGATAGTCGTTGGAGGACAGCCACAGGGCGTCGTACTCCCCGTCCACCTTGCCCTTCGCCAGCATCTCGACGGCGTCGAGAGTGCCCATGTACGTGGGCCGGATCCTGACGCCCGTGTCGCCGGCGATCCGGTCGAGGACCGGGGTCATGTCACTGAGCTCGCTGGAGGCGAGGACACGCAGGGTGCCGGGCTGCGGGGCGTTCGGGTCCGGATCGTCGGTGCCCTTCTGCGCGGTGCAGCCCGCCAGCAGCGCCACCGCCGCGAGAGCGACGGCGAGCAGGCGCCCGGGGCGTCGAGTGTGTCGGGTGTATGGGGTGTGTCTCATCCGAGGCCGCCCTCCAGCGCGCCCTGCGAGCGGCTGCGCTCCAGGAAGGCGCTCGCGTGCTGCAGTTCGGCGGTCAGGTTCTCCACCGTCGTCGCCATCGCCTCGGTCGCCTGCACCTTGTAGGTGTCGATGGCGTCGAGGGTGCGGTAGATCTGCTGGAAGGCCGAGCGCAGGGTCTCGGCGCCGACGGCCGGGTCGGCGGCGATGCGCTGGATCTCGCCGCTCTGCGTGGCGAGCATCTCGGCGTTGCCCCGGATGAGGTCCTCGGTCGTGCCGCGCAGGGCGTTGACCTGTTCGATGACCTTCTTCTGGTTGTCGAGGGCGGACGCCAGCATCACGGAGATGCGCAGCGCCGAGACGGTCGTGGTCGCGGCCCGGTCGACGCCCTTGATCAGTTCCTCGTTGTTGCGTCGTACGACGTCCATGGCGAGGTAGCCCTGCGCGCACACCGCGAGCTGGGTGAGCAGGTCCTGGTGCTTCTGCCGGACGGGGAAGAGGATGTCGGCCCGGAGGTTGTCCGCCTGCGCGGGGTCCTGTGTCTCCACGCCGGTGATGTGCTGCCCGACCGCCGTGTCCAGGGCTTCCGTCAGGACGACGTACTCCTGGAGCTTGCCCATGGTCTCCCAGAGCCGCACCCGCTCGGTCTGCAGGGCGGCGTTGTCGCGGCGGAGCTCGTCCTGCCCGCCCCGCAGCGACCCGACGATCTTGTTGAGGGTCCCCTGGGCCGAGGCGTACTTGGCGACGTGGTCGCGCAGCTTGTTGCCGCCGGGAAGCCTGGAGAGGAACTTGCGTCCCTTGGAGGCGGGCAGGTCCCGCGGGTCCAGGTCCTCCACGACCCGCCGCAGTTCCACGAGCGAGCCCGCGACCTGCGACTGGGCGTCCCCGCCCCGGTCCGGCAGGCTGCGGATGGTCCGCTCCAGCATGCGGTTGGACTGCGCGGCGGCGCTGCGCATCTCGCCGGCGCCGAGGCCGGTGATCTCACCGACCTTGCCGGCGAACTCGGGGGAGCGGGCGTCGAGCGCCGCGAGCCCCTCCACGTACGCGGATGCCTTCTTCGCCATGTCCGTGCGGACGCCCTCGTCGACCGGGACGAGTCCGCCGGCCTTCTCGCGCGGCACGGTGGCCACGGGCTCGGGCGGAGTGAGGACGAAATCGTCGTCGCTGTTGTTCATGAGGTGCTGCCCCCCTTATCCGCGCGCCCGTCGCGCCAGCTCGTGCAGCACCTTGGCGGTGGGCACGGGCGCCTGGCGGACGCCGGTCAGTTCCTTCTTGAGATACGTCGTGTCCGAGGCGAACTCGGTGACCTCGCCCTGCGGGCGGAACCCGTGCTTGACCTCCAGCGCCCGCAATGTCGGGTCCGTGGCGAGGAGTTCGGCGACCGCCTTGCCGTTCTCGGTGAGCGGTACGGCCGTGTGGTCGCTGTTGACCGTGGTGTCGGGGTAGAGGACGACCAGGTCGCCCTGCTGCTGCCCGTCCGTCAGCAGCGAGGCCACCTGGGACTCGTAGACCACGACGAGGGGATTTCCGGCCCCGCTGACGAAGTCGCGGAAGGCGGCGTCGCTGCTGGACTGCTGGGCGCCCTGCACACTGACCAGCTTGTGCAGCAGCGGCGAGGTGCGGTCCACCTCGGCGCCGGAGGCGACGACCTTGCCGCCGTTCGCGACATAGGAGGCCGCGGCGAGGTAGAGGGCGCCGGAGTTGGAGGTCTCGGGGTCGGTGCTGGACAGGTAGAGCGTGCCCGTCAACTCCCCGTACTTCCCGGCGCCCTTGAGCTGCTGCCAGGTGCGGTCGGCCCGGGCGGCGTCCAGATAGGCGGCCATCGCGAAGGTGCCGCGGTGCTCGGTGTCCAGGGTGGCGAGCTTGTTCGCCGCGAGCACCTCGGCGGCGCTCTTGTGCGCCACGACGACGAGGGGCGAGTAGAAGGGGCGGGGGAGAGTCCCCGTCACCTTGTACTTCGCGGCGAGTTCGGCGGCCGGCGCCTGGCTCGACGGCAGCGCGAGGTCGTACCCCGCGAGGTCGAGTCCCTCCATGGCCCAGGACCCGGAGGTCTCGGCCTTCACGGTGTAGCCCTTGGCGGCGAGGGCCCGCACCACGTCGGGATCGGCGAAGAACTCCGCCTTCTCCGATCCGATCACCGCGCGCACGGTCTTCGTTGCCGTGCTCGTGTCCCCATCACTGCGGCCCGCGACGACGGCGGCCACCACGCCACCGATCAGCAACACCGCGAGGACGATTCCTGCAATTCGTCTCACGCCGGGGAGAGTGCTCGCGGAATCCAACGTTCCCCGCCGCGGGGGGTGAACGAGGGGTGTATTACCGGTCCCGGTATGCCACGGGTCGGGCAACGCGGCTTTTGTCTTTTGCTTTCAGGGGCGCGGGGACCTGCGCGACAAGCCACAGACAACCCGCAGCCGCCGCACGACACAGACCATCACGGCGAACAGACGAACAGACGAACAGGCGAACCCGGCCGAAGCCAACGCAGTGCTGTGGCACCCGGTCCGCGCGTCGCTGCGGGTGCACGCGGACCGGGGCCGTTCGGGGGGGGGTGTGTCAGCCGACGCCGGTCAGTTCCTGCGACTCGGGCTGCGCGGCGGCGTGCGCGTCCATCCGCTCGGCGGCGAGGATCGCGGCAGCGGTGTCCGCCCGGGAGGCCGCGACGACCAGCGCCCGCCCCGCCAGGGCATGCGCCCGGTGATGCAGCGCCGCGAGCCTCGCGTCACCGCCGGCGGCAGCCGCGCGGGCCGGCGTACGTCCGCCCCGCAGCCGGGCCACCTGCCCGGCGAGCCGCTCGGCGGCCTCGTCGAGGTCGGCGGACGGGGCCTGCGCACGCAGCTCGTCGGTGACGGCGAGCAGCGCCGCGAGGTGGCCCGCGAGCTGGATGTCCAGCTCCTCCTCGCGCGACCGGTGGGGGAAGTCGGAGGTGGTGCCGGCCATCGTGCTGTGGACCGACTTGGTGCGGATCGGTTCGTACATGGGGATGGCCTCCTGTGCTTTGACAGGAAACCATCCTAGCTTAGATTTCGTCTAAAGTTGAGCGTGTCACAAAACAGGGGCGCCCGCACACGGAGCGTGAGTGCCCGGCCGGGGCCGTCAGGGCTGGCCGTACCCGTCGAGGAACCGCCCGATCCGTCCCATCGCGTCCCGCAGGTCCGTGACCGTCGGCAGGGTCACCACCCGGAAGTGATCCGATTCGGGCCAGTTGAATCCCGTGCCCTGAACGACCATGATCTTCTCGCTCCGCAGCAGGTCCAGGACCATCTGCCGGTCGTCCTTGATCTTGAAGACCTTCGGGTCGAGGCGCGGGAAGAGATACAGCGCCCCCTTCGGCCGTACGCATGTCACGCCGGGGATCTGCGTCAGCAGCTCGTACGCGACATCCATCTGCTCCTTCAGTCGCCCCCCGGGCAGCACCAGGTCATTGATGGTCTGCCGCCCGCTGAGCGCGGCCACGACACCGTGCTGACCGGGCATGTTCGCGCACAGTCGCATGTTCGCGAGGATGGTGAGGCCCTCGATGTAGGAGTCGGCGTGGGCGCGCGGGCCCGAGATCGACATCCAGCCCACCCGGTACCCGGCGACCCGGTAGGCCTTCGACATGCCGTTGAAGGTGAGGGTGAGCAGGTCGGGAGCGACGGCGGCCGTGGGCGTGTGGGTGGCGTCGTCGTACAGGATCTTGTCGTAGATCTCGTCGGAGCAGACGAGGAGGTTGTGCCGCCGGGCGATGTCCGTCAGCCCCCGCAGCATGGCCTCGTCGTACACGGCCCCCGTCGGGTTGTTGGGGTTGATGATGACGATGGCCTTGGTGCGGTCGGTGACCCTGCGCTCGACGTCGGCGAGGTCGGGCATCCAGTCGGACTGCTCGTCGCACCGGTAGTGCACGGCGGTACCGCCGGACAGGGAGACGGCGGCGGTCCACAGCGGATAGTCCGGCGCGGGCACCAGGACCTCGTCCCCGTCGTCGAGGAGCCCCTGCATCGCCATGACGATCAGCTCGGAGACGCCGTTGCCGATGAAGACGTGCTCGACGTCCGTCTCGATGCCGAGGGTCTGGTTGTGCATGACGACGGCCCGGCGCGCGGCGAGCAGCCCCTTCGCGTCGCCGTACCCGTGGGCCGACGACACGTTGCGGAGGATGTCCTCCAGGATCTCGGGCGGACACTCGAAGCCGAACGCCGCCGGGTTCCCGGTGTTCAGCTTGAGGATCCGATGCCCCGCCGACTCGAGCCGCATCGCCTCCTCGAGCACCGGGCCCCGGATCTCGTAACAGACGTTGGCGAGCTTGGTCGACTGGATCACCTGCATGTCAAGGAGCTTACGGCCCGGTAACGGCCCCCGGGTCGTGTTTTCCGACACGTGAGACGCGGGGGTTTGGGCTGTTATCGGCGGTAGCTGTCCCAGAGGCCCCTCACGTCCCTAGAATTCGCGGTCATGTCCAGGCCGCCGGAGAACGAGAACGGGACCCCGTCGACGCCGCCGAACGTGTACCACCCGCGGCCGACGACGCCTCCCCCGTGTACGAAGAGTTCGCGGACCCCGCGGCCGCGCACGGATGGCAGAACGCGTTCGACGCGACGGCCGAGCTGCCCCCGGTGACCGAGGAGCCCGCCCCGGGCAGGGAAGAGCCACGCGGCCACCGGGCTCCGGGTGCCGGTCGCGGTTCGCGGCGCAAGGCGCGCGTCCGGGGCCCGCGCCGGATCCTGGTCGCGGCCGGCGCGGTCTCGGTGGTGTCGGCGGCGGCGTTGGTGGCCGGCCTCTCCCTGTCCGGCTCGTCCTCGGGTGACCCGCAGGGCGGGCACGACCGTACGAGCCCGACCTTGGGGGAGCCGGTGGAGCCGGCCGACTCCGTCGGCCCCGGCGCGTCGAAGGCCACCGATCCCTCGCGCACGGACACCCCCGACATCGGGGCGAGCTCGTCCGCGTCCGACGGTGCCGACGACGCCGAGGAGACGCCCACGGCGGCGCCCTCCGCCCCCACCGGTGACACCTCGACCGCCACGGGCAGCACCGCTCCGGGCAACTCGGGCGAGAACCGGGGCCGCGGACAGGGCAACGCCAAGGGCCCGAAGTAGGCGACGGACGACCGGACACCGTCACGTGTGGCGATCTCATCGCCCTCCCGTGAACGTCCTGCGCCGCCCTCTCCGCACGCCCCATTCACCGTGATAGGGAATCCCCTACGGCTTGAACTCGCGGGTAACCAACTCCTTGTCCGCACCCCCCTCGTGCGTGACAATGCGCATGACAAACACGTGGGTGACCGGAGATTTTCCGGTCACCTTCTCCGTATGAGGGGACCCCCACATGAGAAAACCTCTCGGCGCCGCCCTCCTCGCCCTGGCGATAGCCGGGGCCGGCGCCGTACCCGCGGCTGCGGCTCCCGTGAACTCGGCCGAGTCCTTCGGCAAGAGCGCGGACACCGACTCGGTCACCTCCCTGGTCCGGGACACCGTCACGTCCACCACGGAGAGCCTCAACCAGGTCCTGAACCCCAAGGTCCAGGCCGTCAACTTCGCGGGCACCGTCTCGCTCAGCAACTGCTCCGGCTCCGTCGTCCGCTTCTCCGACTCGGAGGACAACGACCCGGCGCTGGTGATGTCCAACGGCCACTGTCTGGAGACCGGCATGCCGGGACCCGGCGAGGTCGTCGTCGACCGGGCCTCCAGCCGGACGTTCGGTCTGCTCAACGCCTCCGGGAGCCGGGTCGCCAACCTGCGCGCCAACAAGCTCGTGTACGGGACGATGACCGACACGGACGTGTCGTTCTATCAGCTCACCACCACGTACGGGCAGATCAAGAGCTCGTACGGCATCGACGCGCTCACCATGGCGGAGACCCACCCCGTCGCCGGCACCGCCATCACCGTGGCCTCCGGTTACTGGAAGCGGCTCTACAACTGCAACATCGACGGGTTCGCGTACCGCCTCAAGGAAGGCGACTGGACCTTCAAGGACTCGGTCCGCTACACCTCCGCCTGCAACACCATCGGCGGCACGTCCGGCTCCCCCGTCATCGACCAGGCCACCAACAAGGTCGTCGCCGTCAACAACACCGGCAACGAGGACGGCCAGCGCTGCACGGTCAACAACCCGTGCGAGGTCGACGAGAGCGGCAACGTCACCGTCCGCCAGGGCATCAACTACGCCCAGCAGACCTACCAGATCCCCGCCTGCTTCGGCGTCGACAACAAGCTCGACCTGAGCGCGAGCGGGTGCGTGCTGCCCAAGCCGTAGCCGCAGTCATAGCCACGGCCCGCGGGGCGGGCGGTCCCCAGGTCACTGAGACAGTTCACGGTGTCCTGCGGACCGCCCGCCCCGCCAGTACGTCCGTCCGGCGCCCGTCCTCGATCACGAAACGGCCGTCGACGAGGACGTACGGGATGCCCGTCGGGAGCCTTCTCGGCTCCTCGAACGTCGACCCCGCCGCCACCGTCCGCGGGTCGAACAGCACCAGGTCCGCCCGGTAGCCCTCGCGGACCAGCCCCCGGTCCGGCAGCCGCAGCCGCGCCGCCGGACGCGCGGTCAGATGGGCCACGCACTCCTCCAGGGACAGCACTCCCAACTCCCGTACGTAATGGCCGAGATAGTGCGGGAACGTGCCGTACGCGCGCGGATGCGGCTTCGTGCCCTGCAGGATGCCGTCCGAGCCGCCCGTGTGGACGCGGTGGCGCATGATCGTCCGGACGTTCTCCTCGTGGCCGACATGCTGGAGGATCGTCGAGCCCAGCCGGTCCTGAAGGAGCAGTCCGCGCGCGGTCACCCACGGTGCCTCGCCCCGCGCGTCCGCGGACTGCTGGATCGTACGGCCGACGAAGTCCCCGAGCGCCGGGTCGGTCACGCCCGAGATCTCGATCGTGTCCCACTCGATGGGCACGCCGTGGCAGCCGTCCGCGCCGATGACCTCCATGTGATGGCGGATGCGCTCGGCCGTGTCGTCGTCCGACAGGCGGGCCAGGACCGCCTCCGGGCCGCCCTCGCTCGCCCAGCTCGGCAGCATCGCGACGAGGGTCGTGCAGCCGGGGGTGTAGGGGTAGGTGTCGAGAGAGATGTCGGCACCGGCCGACAGCGCCTCGTCCAGGAGCTTCAGCAGGTCCGGGGCCCTGCCCTCGTTCACGCCGAAGTTCATCGTGGCGTGGGCGAGATGGAGCGCGCAGCCCGCCTCCCGCGTCAGCGCCACCATCTCCTCGTACGCCTCCAGGGCTCCGGCCCCGTAGGAGCGGTGGTGCGGGCAGTAGTAGCCGCCGTACGACGCCACCACCCGGCACAGCTCGGTCAGTTCCGCGTCCTTGGCGTACATGCCGGGCGTGTACGTCAGCCCGGACGACATGCCGACCGCGCCCTGTTCCATGCCCTGAGCGACCAGCTGCCGCATCCGGTCCAGCTCGTCCGGCGTGGCCTCGCGGTCCTCCCAGCCGACGGCGAGGGCGCGGACCGTCCCCTGCGGGATCAGGTACGCCGCGTTCACGGCGATGCCCCGGCCTTCGAAGCCGGCGTCGAGGCGGTCCAGGTACTCGCCGACCGTCCGCCAGTCGAAGTCGATGTCGTCGCCGGAGCCGTTCCAGCCGGTGATCGCGCGGCGGACCTCCGCGAGGGTGCGGTCGTCGACGGGGGCGTACGACAGCCCGTCCTGGCCGATGACTTCGAGAGTGACCCCCTGCGCAGCCTTCGCGCTGTGGTCGGGGTCCCTCAGCAGCGCCAGGTCGCTGTGGGCGTGCATGTCGACGAAACCGGGGGAGAGGACGAGGCCCTCCGCGTCCAGCTCCCTGCGGGCCTTGGGCCGTTGGCAGCCGGCCGCTGCCGCCTCCTGGACGATCGACACGATCCTGCCGCCGTCCACGACGACATCGGCCCGGTAGGACGGGCCGCCGCTGCCGTCGACGACGTCCGCGTCCCGGATCACCAGCTCTTCCATGGCTGACGCCTCCCTGTCCTAGAAGAACGTGCGGATGTAGTCGACGACCGTCCCGTCCGCCTCGGCGACCGGAATCAGCTGCCACTTGTCGAAGGACGTGCACGGGTGGGACAGCCCCATGCCGAGCCAGTCCCCGACCTCCAGGTCCGCCTCCTCGGTCGTCCGCAGCCACGCGTGCTGGTCGGACAGAGCGGTCACGGAGATGCCGGTGGCCGGGCGCTCGGGTCCGTCGCGGCGGACCACCTGGGCGAAGGGCAGGTCGAGGTCGTACGCCGCGTCGCGCTTGCCCGCGTTGACGAAGGCCTGGTCGGGGGTGGGGCGGGAGACGACCTGGGCCCACAGGCGGAAGGCGGGTTCGAGGGCGCCCTCCTGCGGGACCCGGTTGAACGGGGTGAGCTTGCGGTAGTGGCCGTCGTCGTGCGAGACGTACGCGCCCGAGCGCAGCAACTTCATTACGGGGAGCGACAGTTCGGGGATCTCGTCGAAGACGTCGGCCACCGCGTCGAACCATGCGCTGCCGCCCGCGCTGACGACGATCTCGTCGAGGCCGGCGAACCGGCCGGACTTGTCGAACTCGGCCGCGAGCAGGACGAGCCGCCGCAGCCACGCGTGCACCCGCTCGGGGTTCGCGTCCGGCACCTCGCCCTCGTACCCGGCGACGCCGACCAGTCGCAGCGTCGACACGGCGGCCACCGCGTCCGCGACGGCCGCGCACTCCGCCTCCGTACGGACACCGGTACGGGCGCCGTCACCGGCCGCCAGCTCCACGACGACGTCCAGCGGACGGGTGGCCCCGGCGCCGCTCAGCGCCGCGTCCATCTGCTGCACGCCGCGCACGGAGTCGACGTAACAGATGAGACGGAAGTCCGGATCGGCGGTCAGCTCACCGGCGATCCAGCGCAGGGCGGCGGCGTCCACCAGCTCGTTCGCCAGGAAGATCCGCTCGGTGCCGTATGCCCGCGCCACCCGCACCTGGTGCGGTACGGCGAGGGTGATGCCCCACGCCCCGTGCTCGATCTGCCGCTGGAACAGCTGCGGGGCCATGGAGGTCTTGCCGTGCGGGGCGAAGGCGAGGCCGTGCCGGGTGGCGTACGTCTCCATGAGGTCGAGGTTGTGCTCCAGGCGCTCGGCGGAGAGGGCCAGCACGGGGGTGGCGAAGCCGTCGGTGAAGAGGTTGCGGCGCTGGGCGGCCAGTTCGGCGACGGTGAGACCGTCGGCGTCCGGCGGGAGGCCCTTGAAGCGGTGGTCGACGCGTTCCTCGGCCAGGCGGGCGAGTGCCTCGTTGCTCATGGGACCTCCCTGATCTGGGGAGTTGCATTCTCTGCAACATCCATTGCGTATATCGCTTACCGCTGTCTAACATCTCGGCGAACCGCGGGTCAACGATGTCCGCGTCCCACGCAACCGCCGAGGAGCTACGACGATCGTGACTGTCACCGGACCCTGCAATGCCCTCGACGTCGTGGACGTTGTCGCGCTCGGCGAGTCCATGGTCACGTTCCTGCCGACGCGGCCGGGGCGCCTCGCCGACGTGCCGTCGTTCGAGCGGGCGATCGGGGGCGCGGAGTCGAACGTCGCGTGCGGGCTCGCCGCCGCGGGGCATGCCGCGCGGTGGGTCAGCCGGGTCGGCGCCGACGGGTTCGGCGACCATCTCGTCGAGGCGATCCGGGAGTACGGCGTCGACGTCTCGGCCGTGCGCCGGGACCCGGTGCGTCCGACGGGCGTGTACTTCCGCACCGCGGGCGACCGGGCCACGGACGCGCACGAGGTGGCGTACTACCGGGCGGGCTCCGCGGCCTCCGCGATGTCCGCGGCGAACGTGGACCTCGCGGCGGTGCGGGCCGGACGGGTGCTGCACCTGTCGGGAATCACGGCGGCACTGTCGGACGCCTGCCTCGCCCTGCTGAGGGAACTCGTCGCCGGCCGGCCCGCCGACGGCCCCCTCGTCTCCTTCGACGTCAACTACCGCCCGGGCCTGTGGCACACCAGCGACGGCCCCCACGTCCTCCTGGACCTGGCCCGCACCTGCGACGTGGTCTTCGTGGGCACCGACGAGGCAGAGGCGGCCTGGGGCGTCACCGGCGGCCCGGAGGCAATCCGCGCACTGCTGCCGGAGCCGAGCGTCCTGGTCGTGAAGGACGGGGCGCGGGGGGCGACGGCGTTCGAGCGCGCGGCGGTGAACGCGGCGCGGTCCGAGTCGACGACCACCTTCGTGCCCGCCCTCCACGTCGACGTCGTCGCGGCGGTCGGTGCCGGTGACGCCTTCGCTGCCGGGTTCCTCTCCGGGACGCTGCGGGGGCTCGGCGTTCGGGAGCGGTTGCGGCACGGGCACCTGATGGCTGCCGCCGCGCTCACCGTGCCCGGGGACCTCGCCGCACCGCCCTCCCGGGACCACGCCGACCGGCTGGTGGCCCTGGAGGACGTCGAGTGGGAGAAACTGCGACTCGGCCCCGGCTGGACGCAAGCCACTGAGCGGGCCGTCGAGGAGGTACGTACGCCATGAGCCAGACCGTCGACCGTGCGCTCAGCATCCTGCCGCTGCTCGCCGAGGGTCCCGCCGACCTCGGTCAGGTCGCCGACCGGCTGGGGGTGCACAAGTCCACCGCGCTGCGGCTGCTGCGCACCCTGCACGAGCACGGCCTCGTCTACCGCCAGTCCGACCAGCGCTACCGCCTCGGCGCCCGCCTCATCGCCCTCGCGCAGGAGGCCATGGAGAACCTCGACATCCGCGAGATCGCCCACCCCCACCTGGCCCGTCTCAACGAGCAGTGCGGGCACACCGTCCACCTCGCCGTGTACGAGGAGGACGAGGTGCTGTACATCGACAAGGTCGAGAGCCGGTACCCGGTGCGCATGTACTCGCGGATCGGCAAGCCCGTCGCCATCACCGTCGCCGCCGTGGCGAAGCTGCTGCTCGCCGACCGGCCCGAGCACGAGCGCCGTGCCCTCGCGGAGAAGCTCGACTACCCCATGTACACGGCCCGTTCCACCCCCAACGCCCCGGCCTTCCTGCGGGAGTTGGAAAAGGTGCGCGAACAGGGCTGGGCCACCGACCTCGGTGGCCACGAGGAGTCCATCAACTGCGTCGCCGCACCGATCCGCGGCGCCGACGGCCGTGTCGTCGCCGCGATGTCGGTCTCCGCGCCGAACGTCGTCGTCACCGCCGACGAACTCCTCACCCTCCTCCCGCTGGTGCGCCGTACGGCGGACGGCATCAGCGGCGAGTACTCCGGCAGAAACCCCGTGCACCCGGCAGCCCCCCGGCAAGGACCGTAAGGAAACCCCGCATGACCGAGAAGATCGCACTCACCCCGAAGACCCACACCACCCCGCCCGCGAAGTTCTCGCACGGCGTCAAGAAGGGGAACATCCTCCAGGTCGCCGGGCAGGTCGGATTCCTCCCCGCGGTCGAGGGCCAGGCCCCGACGCCCGCAGGCCCCACCCTGCGCGAGCAGACCCTCCAGACCCTCGCCAACGTCAAGGCGATCCTGGAGGAGGGCGGCGCCTCCTGGGACGACGTGATGATGATCCGCGTCTATCTGACGGACGTGGACCACTTCGCCGAGATGAACGAGATCTACAACACCTACTTCAAGGAGCAGGGCCTGACCCAGCCGCCCGCCGCCCGCACGACGGTGTACGTCGGCCTGCCGGCGGGGCTGCTCATCGAGATCGACGCGCTGGCCGTACTCGGCTGACGCCCGAAACACCTCCCGCACGCCGCACAACGGCATGGCGTCCGTCATCCCCCAGGGACGCCATGCCGCGATCCTCCCTGCCCGAAAGCAGTATGTACTTACCCAGAGGACCCCCAATTGTCCCCGATATCCTTCCCCCTGGCCGCAGCGGCCCCCGCCGAGACACCACCCCACACCGGCGGCCTGCTCCTCCTCATCGACGGCACGGCCGGACTGCTCACCGTCGCCGCCATCGGTATCGCGCTCCTGCTCTTCCTGATCATCAAGACGCGCCTGCAGCCCTTCGTGGCGCTTCTCGCCGTCTCCATAGCCGTCGGCCTGATGGCGGGTCTGTCGGTCACCGAACTCTTCGGCACCGTCCAGCGGTCGGACGCCGTGTCCACCATCGAGTCCGGCATGGGCGGCATCCTCGGCCATGTCGCGATCATCATCGGCCTGGGCACCATGCTCGGCGCGATCCTCGAAGTCAGCGGCGGCGCAGAGGTGCTGGCGTCCCGTCTGCTCAACCTCTTCGGCGAGAAACGAGCCCCCCTCGCCATGGGCCTCACCGGCCTGATCTTCGGCATACCGGTCTTCTTCGACGTCGGCATCTTCGTGCTCGCGCCGATCGTGTACGCCGCCGCCAAGCGCTCCGGGAAGTCCATCCTTCTCTACTGCCTGCCGCTGCTGGCCGGCCTGTCGATGACCCACGCCTTCCTGCCCCCGCACCCCGGTCCGGTCGCGGCGGCCGGTCTGCTCCACGTCCAGCTGGGCTGGGTCCTCCTCATGGGCATCATCTGCGGCATCCCGGCGGTGGTGGCCGCGTGGGTGTTCTCGGCCTGGATCGGCAAGCGCATCTTCGTCGCCGTGCCGCAGGACATGGTCGAGGCGGCGGCCGAGGCGAAGCAGGCGGTCATCGACGAGCAGCGTGCGTCCGGGGTCGAGCCCCGGGAGACGCCCGTACCGCTCGGCACCGTCCTCGGCATCATCGGTACGCCGCTGGTGCTGATCCTGGCCGCCACGTTCTCCTCGATCGCCATGGACCCCTCCACCACCCGCTCGGTGATCGAGTTCTTCGGCAACCCGTTCGTGGCCCTGACGATCGCCCTGCTCCTGGCCTACTACCTGCTGGGCATCCGCCGCGGCTGGTCCCGCAAGTCCCTGGAGACGGTGTCGACTTCCTCGCTCAAGCCGGTCGGCAACATCCTCCTGGTCGTCGGCGCGGGCGGTGTCTTCGGCGCCGTCCTCAAGGCCAGCGGCGTCGCCCAGGCACTCTCCGACACCTTCAACGACGTCGGCCTCCCCGTGCTCGTCCTGGCCTACCTGATCTCGCTGGTCCTGCGGGTGGCCCAGGGTTCGGCAACGGTCGCGATCGTCACGACGGCCGGCATCGTCGCCCCCCTGCTCACCGAGGGCGATCACTCCCAGCCCTTCGTCGCCCTCGTCATCATGGCCATCTCGGCCGGCTCGATCTTCGCCTCCCACGTCAACGACGGAGGCTTCTGGATCGTCGCCAAGTACTTCGGCATCACCGAGCGGGACACGTTGAAGACGTGGACGGTGCTGGAGAGTGTGCTGTCGGTCGCCGGGTTCGTGGTGGCGGCGGTGCTGAGTCTGTTCGTCTAGCGGGGCGTTCGCCCGGCGGTGCGGACAAGTCGGCGGCCCCTGCTGCGCTGGTGGGGGCCGCTCGCATGTGAATCTTCCGGTAACGATGCGGGGGCTGGTTGCGCGGGACACAGGGTTGTCGACCATACTGCTCCGCTGTGGAGCAGCGCATAGGTTCAGGCAGCCAGCCCCTGGAAGGCGCCGGGTTCGACCCGGCCTTCATCCCCGGGCTCACGTCACCCGCGTCCGCCAAGCCGGAAGGCGTGAAGGAGAAGGACGCGGCCGAGGAGGCCGCTTCCGGCGTGGCGGACTCCGAGGAGACGGAAGCCGAGGTGAGGGACCCCAAGGAGACGGATCCCGAAGCCGCCGACGAGGACGAGGCGGGCGTCGACGACAGGGCCGAAGAGGCCGACGAGGACGCCCCTGTCGACGGACCCGTCTTCGAGGCCGCCGACCGCCGGGCCCGCATCGTCGTCGACCACAAGGGCGTACGGCTCTCCCTGGACGACCAGAAGTGCGAGTTCCACTGGGACGAGATCGGCGCGATCGAGACGGAGACCCCGCGCTTCGGGAAGCGATACACCGTCACGGTGCACACTCCTGACCGCCGCTGGTACCCGATCGAGATCGAGGCGACGGCCAGGAGCCGCTTCAAGGAGTGGGACGAGCAGCTGGACGCGGTCCTCGACGCCTACTTCGAAGACGGGGACGCCGAGGATGCTGACGTCAAGGATGCGGACGTCGAGGAAGCCGACGCCAAGTAGCTAGCTGCAGTACTGGGCTTCCTTCCCGATCGACCGGTACATGCAGTCGGCGTTCTCCAGCAGCTGCAGCACCGCGTCCCGGTTCCGGGACGTCTCCCGCTCGATGACCTCGTCGGGCGGGTAGAAGCCGCCGCCACCGGAGCGCGGGTACATCTCGAAGGTGTACGCGAAGATCTTCTGGTTGCCCCACAGCCAGTCGTCGATCGACCCGTCCGTGATGTACAGGTCACTGGCCTGCTCGGCCGTATAGCCGTTGCTGGCCGCCATCTTCTGCCCGACGGCCGCGAACGCGTTCCGGTCGTCGGCCGTCATCCCGGTCGTGGTGTCGGAGTACGTGTACCCGAACGGCCACAGCACCAGCTCGCTGTACGTGTGGAAGTCGACCCCGGCCTTGATCTGCTGCACGCCGCCGACGACCCGGCTGCGCACGAAGTTGGCGACGACCTTGACCTCCGGCGCCGATTCGGCGGACGCGCCCCGGTAGGTGTCCGAGGACGCCGACCCCGACGAACCGCCGCAGCAGCCCCACCGGTAGGCCCAGTTCCGGTTGAGGTCGGTTCCGACCGCCGACGAGCCCGAGTTGGGCTGCCGGTTCTTGCGCCACGACCGGTACGAGCCGGTGGCGATGTCGTACTCGCCGCCGTCCGGGTTGAGGTCGGGCACGATCCAGATCTCGCGGTTGTTCACCATGCTGGTGACCCGGGAGTCGCTGCCGTAGTCGGACGTCAGCTCGCGCAGCAGGTAGAGCGCCATCTCGACGGTGAGGTGCTCACGGGCGTGCTGATGGTGCGTGAAGAGCACCTCGGGCTCGGCCTCGTCGCTCGCCACGTTGTCGCTGATCTTGATGGCGACGATGTTCCGGCCCTGGTAGGAGGTGCCGATGACACGCTGGCTCGCGATCGAGGGGTTGGCCGAGACCAGCGAGTTGATCTCGCTCGTCATCTCCGCGTAGTTGTGATAGCGCGAGTCGCCGGACGGGAAGTCGTACAGGCGGACGTCGTCCTCGCCTGCGGACCGGTCGGGGACCGCGCCGAGCGGGGTGACGTCGTAGCCGAGCGACTTCAGCTTCTTGATCTGGTCCGCCCGGCCGGAGACTACGACGCCGTGGGAATCGGCCTCGTCCACGGTCACGCCGGCCTGCTGAAGTGCCGTGCGGTCCTTGGCGGTGGAGTGGATGTGGACCTCGTACTGCCGGATGTCGTCGGCCGTGGGGGCCGGCTTGGCGTCGCTGTCGGCGTTGGCGGACACGTTCGCCGACAGGGGAGCGGCGAGTGCGAGGGCGAGCAGTGCGGCGAGAGCGGCGGAACGTCTGCCGCTGCGGCCGCCTGAGCCGCGGATGCGAAGTCGCATGAATTCTCCTTGTGGGAGTGGGGGTGGGGTTCAGTGCGACGTACGGACGTTGTGCGGGTGGGGCGTCGCTCATCGTCCGGCGGTGGCATGGACAGGTCAAGGGTGACACTCCGGTTGGCGGCGTGAACCACCCGAAAATCAGCCGCGCAGTGTACGCGGGCCGGTTGGGCCCGGAGTGGTCCCGCGCGAAGTCCACCCGGCGGTGTGATCCGGGTGTGCGTGCGGGCTCGGGGGCGGGGGAGGGTGAGGTTCCGCGCAAGGGGGGAGCGGCGGGAGCGGCGGCATGGCGGGGACCGGCGCACCCGCCGGCTCCCCGACTCCCTTGCCGTCGACTCCCGGACTCCCCGGTTCCCTTCGACACCCCCCACAGGAACGGCTGATCATGAGCGGATCAGCGCCACGACGGGATCACCATCTGCCGGTCGAGACGACCAGCTTCGTCGACCGGCGCGGCGATCTCGCGGCCGGCCGCGAGCTGCTGGCCAGGACCCGGCTGGTCACGCTCACCGGGCCCGGCGGCGTCGGCAAGACCCGCCTCGCCGCACGGATCGCGGCCGGAGTGCGGCGCACCTTCCCGGACGGCGTGCGCGTCGTGCACCTCTCCGGCCTGGACGACCCGGCGCTCGTCCCGCTCGCCGCCGACGCGCTCGACCTGCACGACCACTCCGCGCAGCCGCCGCTCCTCGCGCTGGTGGAACAGCTGAGGGACCGTCGGCTGCTCCTGCTCGTCGACAACTGCGAGCACCTGCTGCCGGCCTGCGCCGAACTCGCCGCGGCGCTGCTGCACGGCACGACCGGCGTACGGATCCTCGCCACCAGCCGCCACCGCCTCGGCCTCACCGAGGAACACCTCCTGGAGGTACGCCCCCTGCCGGTCCCCGACCCGGACGGCGACCTGTCCTCGTCCGAGGGCTGCCCGGCCCTGGCCCTCTTCGCCGACCGGGCCGCCGCAGTGGTCCCCGGCTTCCGCCTGACCGCCGCCAACCGCGGGGCCGTCGCGCGCCTCTGCCGCCGCCTCGACGGCCTCCCCCTCGCCATCGAACTCGCCGCCGTCCGCATGCGCGTCCTCGACGTCGACCAGCTCCTGGACCGCCTCGACGACCGCTACCGCCTCCTCACCGGCGGCAGCCCCACGGCCCTGCCCCGCCACCAGACCCTGCGGGCAGCGGTCGACTGGAGCCACGAACTGTGCACCGCGCGGGAGCAGTTGGTGTGGGCGCGGCTGTCGGTCCTGGCGGGGAGTTTCGATCTGGAGACCGCGGAGGTGGTGTGTGCGCAGGAGGAGGCCTCCCCGGAGGAGGCGTCCGTAACGTCCGTGGCGGCGCTGCGGAGTGACGACGTCCTCGACGCCGTCGCAGGCCTCGTCGACAAGTCCGTACTGTCCCGCGAGTCCGGCCCGGACGGCACCCGCTACCGCCTCCTCGACACCCTCCGCCACTACGGCCTCGACCGCCTGCGCCGAATCCCCGGCGAGGAGCCCGCGGCCCGCCGCCGCCAGCGGGACTGGATGCTGCGGCGCGCCACCGCCTACGAACGGGCCTGGTTCGGCCCGGGCCAGCGCGAGATCGTCGCCCGCCTGCGCGCCGACCAGGACAACCTCCGCGCCGCCCTCGACTTCGGCCTCGCCACCCCGGGCGAACGCCTCACGGGCCTGCGTCTCGCCGGCACCCTGTGGTTCTACTGGCACGCCTGCGGCGCCCCGCGCGAAGGCCGTCACTGGCTCGACCGCGCCCTCGCCGCCAATCCGGAACCGACCCGGGAACGCGCACGCGGCCTGTGGATCGCGGGCCTCCTCGCCGCCGCCACCCACAACCTCACCGCGGGCCTCGCGCTCGCCCGCGACGCCCACGCCCTTGCCCGTGACCTGGACGACGAGGCGGAGGCGGCGCACGCCGAGTACGTCATCGGGGTCATCACCCTGTTCATGGACGACCTGCCGACCGCGCTGAAGCACTTCGAGGCGAGCGTCGTCCGTGGCCCCGTCCCCGGCCAGCACCTCAGCCTGTACGGCCTCGACCAGGTCGAACTCGCCTGCGCGCTGGGCCTCCTGGGCGAGGCCGACCGCGCAGTCGAGGTCTGTGAGCGGGCCCGGCGGATGTGCGAACTGCACGGCGAGGAGTGGGTGCACTCGTATGTCCTGCGGATGCTCGCCCTGGCTCACACCGTGCGGGGCGACTGGCACCGGGCCGAAGGCCACGCCCGCCACGCCCTGCGCCTCAAGCTCGCCGTCCACGACGTCATCGGCATCGCCCTCACCCTTGACCTGCTGGCCCGCGTCGCCATGGAGACGGGCGCCCACGAGCGGGCCGCCGTCCTGCTGGGCGCCGCCGACCACACCTGGGCCGGCATCGACCGCGACCGCTGGGCATCCGCGGCCCTGAAGTCCACCCGCCGCGACAGCGAGACCCGGGCCCGCGAGGAGCTGGGCCCATCCGGCTTCCGTCGGGCGTACGAACGCGGTCTCGGCCTCGACCTCGCGGAGACCGTCGACCACGCCCTGCACGACCGCAGCCGGCCGCTCCGGCCCACCGGGCCCGGCGAGCCGAACCCCGGCCGTCATGGATCCCCCCGGGCCACGACCGGCCTCCGTCTCACCCGCCGCGAGAGCGAGGTCGCCGAACTCGTCGCCCAGGGACTCGCCAACCAGCAGATCGCCGACCGTCTGGTCATCGCCCGCCGCACCGCCGAGGGCCATGTGGAACGCATCCTCGGCAAGCTCGGCTTCAGCAACCGCAGCCAGATCGCGGCCTGGGTGGCGGCCCAACGCTGAGACGCCCGGCCATCGGGCCCCCGGCCCCCTCGTCCCGACAACCAGCCCCGACTGCCAGCCCCGAGGAGAGCGCACCCCATGACCGACCAACCGGCCCCACCCCACGGCCACTTCGACCACCGCATGGCCGTCTTCGCGGCCGACGACGAGTTCCTCGCCACGGCCCTGCCCTTCCTGACCGAGGCCCTCGCCGCCCCCGGCGAACCCCCGCCCGTCGCCATCGCCGCCCCCGGCAACCTGGACCTCCTGCGCGACGCCCTCGGCAGCGACGCCAAGAGCGTCGGCCTCGTCCCGCACACCGAGTGGTACACCGGCTCCGCCGCCAACGCCGTCGCCCAGGGCGCCGGTTACCTCGCGGCGAACGCCGGCCCCGGCGGCCGTATCCATCTGCTCATGGAGCCCGTCTGGGGCGGCCGGGCGGGCCGGTCCCCGCGGGAGACCGCCGAGTGGATCCGCTACGAGGCCCTCGCCAACCTGCTCTTCGCCCCGCTCGCGACGACGGCCCTGTGCGCCTACGACGCCCGCGTCGCGGGACCGGCCATCGTCGCCGCCGCCCGCCGAGCACACCCCGACACCGACGTGTACGAGGACCCGGTCCGGCTCGCCGCCGAACTCGACGCCGTACCGCTGCCACCGCTTCCCGCCGACGCCGAGCGGTTCTCCGGCCCGGCGCCCACGGCCGACGCGGTCCGCGGCTGGGCGGCCGCCCAGGGGCTGAGCGCAGCGGACGCGGAGCTGTTCGCGCTTGCCGTTACCGAGGCGGCCGCCGTGCTCGGCCCGCTCGACGATGCCCTGCTGTGGGGCGACGCCCCGGCATGCGTGTGCGAACTGCGCACGGTCCGCCGCGTGAACGACCCGCTGGCCGGCTTCGTACCGCCGCCGAGCGCGGAACTGGAACCCGGGCAGGGGCTGTGGTTCGCCCGGCAGGTGTGCGCGTACGTGGATGTGCGCGACGAGGGGGAGGGGACGAGCGTACGGCTCCAGTACGGATAGCCGGGCCGGCGGAGCACCCCGGGGGCGACCGGATGCAGGTATGGAATCGGGTATTCCTCCCCGTGTGCGGTACCCCCCGCGCGAGCCACTGTGGAGCCATGCTGCGCCAGTACGGCTCGTTCGGTTCCTATCCCCAACCGCCCCTGGGGGCAGGACACCTGAGCGTCGAGTACGACCCCCGCCCCTCCGTCGTCCGCGAGGCCCGTGCGGAGGTCCGCCGGCAGCTGGAGGGATGGGGGCTCACGAACCTCGACGAGCTAGTCGACGTGGCCGAACTGCTGGTGAGCGAGCTGGCCACGAACGCCGTGCGGCACTCGGCGAGCCGCTTCAGGCTCACCCTGTCCGCCGCGCACGGGATCCTGCGCTGCGAGGTCCGCGACGGCGGCAGCCGCGTTCCGGCCGTGCTGGACGCCGGGGACTCGGAGAGCGGCCGGGGCATGTTCCTCGTGGATGCGCTCTCCCGGCGCTGGGGCTGCCACCAGGACGGACCGGGCAAGACCGTGTGGTTCGAGCTCGGCACCTGCGGGTCGGACGACTGCGGCTCCAAACCCTGGTGAGCACATTGGGTGGAGATCGCGCACGCCCTCTTGTCCCCCCGGCACCTTTGAGATTTCTTGACCCTCATGGCGGACACCACAGGAAACACAGCGGCATCACAGGTCGGCGAGGCGGAATCCCGGCCGCGCAAGTCCAGTTGGCGGTACATCGGCCCCGGCATCGTCGTCGCCGCGACCGGCGTCGGGGCCGGCGACCTGGTCGCCACCCTCATCGCGGGCAGCAACTTCGGCTACACCCTGCTCTGGGCCGCGATCATCGGCTGTCTGGTCAAGATCTCCCTCGCGGAGGCGGCGGGCCGCTGGCACCTGTCCACCGGCCGCACCCTCTTCGACGGCTGGGCGAGCCTGGGCCGCTGGACCACCTGGTTCTTCGCGGTCTACGTCGTGATCTGGGGCTTCGTCTACGGCGCGGCGGCGATGTCGTCGAGTGCGCTGCCGCTGCAGGCGCTGTTCCCGAACGTGATGGACCTCGAATGGTGGGCCATCGCCTGTGGTCTGGTCGGCCTGGTCTTCGTCTGGTTCAACAAGTACTCCGTCTTCGAGAAGGTCATGACGGTCCTGGTCGGCGTCATGTTCGTGGTGACGGTGTACCTGGCGATCCGCGTCACGCCCAACCTCGGCGACGCCTTCGCGGGCCTGCTGCCCGTCCTGCCCGACGAGAAGGACTCGATCCTCAACACCCTCGGCCTCATCGGCGGCGTCGGCGGCACCATCACCCTTGCCGCGTACGGCTACTGGGTCAACGCCAAGGGCTGGACGAACACCGGCTGGATGAAGGTCATGCGGCTGGACAACCGCGTCGCCTACGCCACCACCGGCATCTTCGTCATTTCGATGCTGTTCGTCGGCGCCGAGCTGCTGCACTCCGCGAACATCGCGATCGCCAGCGGCGACAAGGGCCTGATCCAGCTCGGCGACATCCTGGAGGACGAATACGGCACGGCGACGGCCAAGTTCTTCCTGATCGGCTTCTTCGCCACCTCCTTCACCTCCCTCATCGGCGTCTGGCACGGCGTGAGCCTGATGTTCGCGGACTTCGTGTCCCGCTACCGCACCGGTGCGGCCCTCAAGGGCGAGGAGGTCGCCTCGGGCCGGCGGGAGCGCTCCTGGCCCTTCCGCGCCTACCTGCTGTGGCTGACCTTCCCGCCCATCGTCCTGCTCTTCCAGGGTGAGCCCTTCCGCCTGATCATCATCTACGGCGTGCTGGGCGCGGCCTTCCTGCCCTTCCTCGCCGGCACGCTGATCTGGCTCCTCAACTCCTCCCGCACACCGGCCCAGTGGCGCAACGGGCCGCTCAGCAACGCCATGCTGGCCGTCGCGGGCCTGCTGTTCCTGGTGCTGTGCGTGAAGCAGATCTGGGACCAGCCGTGGGCGGACTTCTTCTAACGGAAGTCGTCCCACCGCGGGCTGAGGGCGATCTCCCGTAGCTGCTTCTCGGTCAGGGCGGGGGTCGCGCGGCTCGGGGCGTCGTGCTGGGTCCCGGCGTTGAAGGCGCTGACGGCGACGCGGAAGCCGTCCGTGCGCAGCGTGTCGACGGTCCACATCACGGCGCCCTCGACGCCCTTGTCGCCGCCGCTCGGCCGGAAGGCGACCAAGGTGCCGTCGGGCAGCTCCTCGGCTTCGTCGCCGAAGAGCTCGCCGGCCACGTCTCCCATGCCGTGCTGGACGTCGATCTGGACGTAGCTCCTGCCCTTGCCGTCGTCGACCACGACGTACGAGTAGTCGCTGCCCGTCTCGACGACCTTCGCGTCCTCGGGCAGCAGCGGCACGAGGGTGCCCAGGACCGCCTCGACCGTCGGCTCGGCGGGGGCGCTCGGCGCGGCCGTCGCCGTCGGCTTCTTCGGGTCCTCGGGAATGGAGTCGACGTACCCGCGCCAGACGTCGGCCGTCACCAGCTCCTTCAACCGGTCCGTGGACAGGGGCGGTTCGCTCCTGGTGACCGGCGCGTCCTTCTCGGCGGCCGCGTTCCACTCGCTGACCGCGACGTGCTGTCCGGTCGGGGTGAGCAGGTCGGCCGACCACAGCTTGGTGTCCACCCGCCGGTCGGGATACTCGTAGCCCTGGAACAGCTTGAGCAGGGAGCCGTCCGACAGCCGGGTGGAGACACAACTGTCGTGCGGGACCAGTGCCTTGTCCGGGCAGTCGATCGTCTGCCGGGCCCGGTCGCTGCCGGGCTCGATCCGGCCCAGGCTGACGCCGACGGCCGCGGGCCCCTTGCCGTCGTCGTGGACGAGGCGGACGTACGGCGGCAGCAGGGCGTCCGTGGCGCCCCGCGCCTCCTGCGCGCTGACCTTGCCCTCGGGGAGCAGCTCTTCGAGCGCCGCGACGAGTTCGCGGCCCGTCACGGGAGCGGGGGCCGGCGTGCCGGACGGCTGCTCGGCCACGCTGGAGCTGGACGGCTGGGGGGAGGAAGTGCCACCCCCCGGCAGCAGCAGCGCCCCGCCCACCCCCACCAGGGCGATCCCGGCCGCGCCGCCCGCCACCGCGGCCCGCCGCCTCAGCCGCAGCCGGCGGCCTCGCGCCACACCGGCGGTGACGAGCGCCGTCCGGTCGGTGTCGAAGCGGTCCCCGGCGTCGTGCAGGGCGTGACCGAGACGCCCCTCGAACTGCTCCTCGTCGTGTTCCACGGGCATGGCGAAACCACCGTCTCTCAGGGGTTGGGGTCGGGAAAGGGGGGCGGGAAGGGGGCGTGGTCAGGGAGCCGCGTACTCGCCGAGGTCCTCGCCCAGCAGCTCCCGCAGCCGGCCGAGTGCCCGGGTGCACCGCGTCCGCACCGCCGCGGAACTGGCGTTCAGCGCGTCGGCGGTCTGCTCCACCGACCGGTCCTCCCAGTACCGCAGGACGACCACGGCCCGGTCCTTGGCGGGCAGCCGGGCGAGCGCCTGCAGCAAGGTCAGCCGCAGCGGCAGGTCACCGTGCCCGGCGTCGTCCGCGGGCCGGTCGGGGAACGTGTCCGTGGCGCGCTCGGTGCTGCTGCGCCGGCGCTGGTGGGCGAGGAAGGTGCGGGTGAGGACCGTCTGCGCGTACCCGGCCGGGTTGTCCACCCGCGACACCCGTCCCCAGCGGACGTAGATCCGGCCGAGGGTCTCCTGGACGAGGTCCTCGGCGAGGTGGGTGTCCCCGGCGGTCAGCAGACAGGCGGACCGGTACAGATGCCCGGCCCTGGCCACCGCGAACTCCGCGTACTCGTCCACGCGGGCCTGTCTCATGCCGTCCCCCTGCTGCTGCCTGCCGGCCGTCGGTGAGGCTCTCACTTCACTGATGCGGCGGGGCAGGGAGAATGTTTCACCGCAGCGCCGAGAAGTTCACAGCCAGGGCAAGGACAGGACCGAGGACCCGACGGATGACCGAGCAGCCACCCCCACCGCCCGTACCGGGCTTCGGCCCGCCCCCACCGCAGTACGCGCCGCAGCACCCGCCCGCGCAACCCCCGTACGCCCCGGTCCCGGGCCAACCGGTGCCGCCCCAGCCGGTCCCGGCCGGCCCTGAGTTCCTGGCCGTGGACAAGCGCAACGCGGTCGTCGTCGACGCCTCCGGTGTCGTCTTCGAGATGTCCGGCCTCACGATCGAGTTCCGCTGGCCCGAGATCCGCGGCGTCCACTACAAGGCGAGCCCCGACGGCAAGGCCCTGATGGTCGCGGTGGTCCACATGGACGGCCGGTTCTACGAGTGCGTGGTGGAGGCCAAGCCCAGGACGCGGCTGCAGGAGTGGTTCCCGCAGCTGGCCTGGGTACTTGGCCATTACCGACCGATGGGGTGACGGTGTCCGGCGCTGCTACGGCAGCCCGTGGACGTGCGGCCCCACCGCGTTCGACCAGGCGTTGCCCGCCGTCGCGTCCCAGTTCGTCGACCAGGTCATCGCGCCCCGCAGGTCCGGATACGTCCGCGACGGCTTGAACGAGCCGCAGTTCGTGCCCTTGGCCAGGCAGTCCAGGGCGTTGTTCACCACGGACGGCGCCACGTACCCGCTGCCCGCGCCCCGCGTCGACGCCGGCAGACCCAGACCCACCTGGGACGGGGCCAGGCCGCCCTCCAGCTGGATGCAGGCCAGGGCGGTCAGGAAGTCCACCGAGCCCTGGCTGTAGACCTTGCCGTCGCAGCCCAGCATCGAACCGCTGTTGTAGTACTGCATGTTGACGACCGTGAGGATGTCCTTGATGTTCAGCGCGGTCTGGAAGTACGAGTTCGACGTCGACTGCATGTCGATGGTCTGCGGGGCCATCGTGATGATCAGGGACGAGCCCGCCTTGGCCGACAGCGACCGCAGGGCCTGCGTCATGTAAGTGGCGTTGAGGCCGTTCTCCAGGTCGATGTCGACGCCGTCGAAACCGTACGTCTGCATCAGGGAGTACACGGAGTTCGCGAAGTTCGTCGCCGACGTGGCGTCGTTCACCGCGACCGTGCCGCGCTCGCCGCCCACCGAGACGATGACCTTCTTCCCGGCCGTCTGCTTGGCCCGGATGTCGGCCTTGAACTGGTCGACGGTGTAGCCGCCCAGTCCTGCCGAGTCCAGGTTGAAGGTCACCGCGCCCGGCGTCGAGGTCGCGTCCGCGAAGGCGACGGCGATGATGTCGTACTGGGACTGCACGTCGGCGAGCTTCTGGACCGTGGCGCCGTTGTTGAAGTTCTGCCAGTAGCCGGTCACCGCGTGCTTGGGGAGGGCGGGGCCCGGCCCGGTCGGGTTGTTCGTCGTGCCTGTGACGGCGGCCGACTTCGGTGACTCACCGGCCGCGTTGGTGGCCGTGACCTGGAAGGAGTACGACGTCGAGGCCGCGAGCCCGGTCACGGTCGCTGAGGTGCCGGTGACCGCGGCGACCTTGGTGCCGCTCCGGTAGACGTTGTAGCCGGTCGCCCCCGAGACGGTGTTCCAGGCCAGGGAGACCGACGAGGAGGTCGTGCCCGACACCGAGAGCCCGCTCGGCGCCCCGGGGATCGTCGGCGTGGGGTCGGTGCCCCCGCCGCCGTCGGGGCCGTACACCGACACATCGTCCGCGTAGTACGCGGCCTGTCCGTACCACCCGTGCGTGTAGAGGGTCACGGAGGTCGTCGAGGAGCCGGTGCTGAAGGTGGTCGACAGCTGCTTCCACGACGCCGAGTCCGGCGTCCAGGCCGACACGTCCGTCGTGCCCGTGCCGGTGACGCCGAGGTAGGTGTAGCCGCCCTGCACCCAGGCGCTCAGCGTGTACGTGGAGTTGGGCTTCACGGCCACCGTCTGGCTGCACCGGGCGTTGTCCTGCCCGGCCGGTGTCGCCTTCAGCGCGGTCGAGCCGCCGTGCACCGGTGCGGAGACGGTCGTCCCGCTGTTCGCGGAACACGTCCAGTTGCTCAGGCCGGACTCGAAGCCGGCGTTCTTGGCGTTGTTGACGTCCGCGGCGGACGCGTGACCCGCGCCGATGAAGGTGAGGGAGAGGGCGGAGGCGAGGGCTGCCGCCCACAGACGGGCTCTGTGTATGAACATGTCAACCAAGTTGGTCCAGACCAATCCGGCTGTCAAGGGATTCCGGTCGTGGAGGATTGGGGTGCGTGACCTGCCCCGTTTTGGCGTGAGTTGTGCGAGGTGAGTTCCTTCCCGGCTACAGAAAGGCTGTTCTCCGGTCATCAAGCCGTGGATACAGTGCTGAGATAGTCACGCAATGAAGTCATCTCGGTGCACCGGAGTAACACCCGTGCACCGGACCGGGCGGGAACGGGGAGCTGCGCGTGCCAACTGCCATTGCCGTGACCAGTGCCGACATGGCGCTGCCGGCGCAGGACGAGCGAACCGTGCCCGCCGTCGTGCTCCAGGACCTCGACCGGGAGCCCCTGGAACGGTCGTTGGCGGGCATGCAGACGCTGATCGAGCAGCACGGGCATGTCGTGGTCGTCTGCTCGCAGGCTGTTCCCCGCGGCGTCCAGCAGCGACTGCACACCGTACGGTCCCTGCTGGAGAGCGACCGCATCGCCGTGTTCCGCCCCGAACTGCCCCCGCTCGGACTCGCCGTCCTCGCCCGCCAGTTGCGGCAGCTGGCCTCCTGCGACCTCAGCCCCGGAGTCCTCGCCTCGGCCGGCCGGCTGCTCACCCACTACCTCCACGCCGGAGCCCTCCTCGGCTCCGTCGCCAAGCTGGACCGCGTCCCCGTGGACCTCAAGTCCCACGCCAAGTCCTGGATGCCCGGCAGCCAGTTCGGCGTCCTCGCGCACCCGGCCTCGCACCTCGTCCGCATCGCCCCCGGAGTCACCCTCCCCGGCCCGGAGTTCGGCACCTCGATGCTGGTCGCCCAGGGCCAGCTCCAGTCCGACTGGGTCACCGCCACCCTGGCCAAGTCCTGGAACGCCCAGGGCCTGAGAGAGGTGGTCCTGCCCGCCGAGTCGACGGCCTGGTGGGGGACGCCCAAGCTGATCGAGTTCTGCGCCTTTCTGCCCGAGCTGTCGGTGCTCTACCAGCTCGTCACCTCCGTACGGCAGAACTCCTGTCACTGGTGCGGCATCGACGTCATCGGCGATCGCTGCGTCTTCTGCTCCGCCACCCCGCCCACCCACGAGCAACCGGCCCGCGCGGGCTGACCGGGACAGGCCGTTCACGGCAGCCCGACCCGACCGAACCCACTCCGACCGCACCCGACCGATTCCCCCAATGAGGTTGCACGGTTTCATGAACTCCCGTCAGCGCCGCGGCGTGATACTCCTGCTCCTGTCGATCGTCTGCGCCCTCGGCGCCTTCGCCGGTGTCCTGTCCGTCATCAACGACGTGAAATCCAAGGTCGGGCCGGAGGTCACCGCGTACCGGCTCAAGCGGAACGTGGATCCCTACACCCCGCTCAGCGCGGGCCAGTTCGAGAAGACCGAGATGCCCGAGCGGTGGCTCTCCGACAACGCGGTCACCAACCTCCGCGAGATCCAGGGCAAGATCGCCGTCACCAGACTGCTCGAGGGCTCCCTGCTGCAGAGAGACATGATCGTCGACCAGCCCGCCCTCCAGCAGGGCGAGCAGGAACTCGCCATCATGATCGACGCGGCGACGGGCGTGGCCGGCAAGATCACCTCGGGCTCCACCGTCAACGTCTACGCCACCTTCGAGGGGCAGCGCGACGGCGACCCCGACCAGTCCAAGCTCATCGTCGAGAACGCCCGCGTCATCGACGTGGGCAAGCTGACCTCCCTGCGCCCCGACGCGGACGACCGGGACCGGCAGCCCACCGAGGCCGTCCCGATCACCTTCGCCCTGCGGACCGTCGACGCCCAGCGCATCACGTACGCCGAGTCCTTCGCCGACGAGGTCCGGCTCGCCCTGGTGGCACCCGGCGCCGACTCCGACATCTCCGCGACGGACCGCACCTACGAACTCGCCAAGGACAAGTGAGAGGCCCCCATGCCCACGAGGATCCTCCCGGCCGTCGGCGACGCGGACGCGGTCCGGTCCCTCACGACCCTTCTCAGCCAGCTCCCCGACGCCGAGCCGGTCGCCCCGGTCACCGACTCCACCCAACTCGTCGACACCCTCGCGCGCCTGGCCGCCGAGTCCATCGACGAACTGCCCGAGGTCGTCGTCGTCCACGAGCGCATCGGCCCCGTCCCGGCCCTCGAGCTCATCCGCGAGGTCGCCCTGCGCTTCCCGGCGGTGGGCGTCATCCTCGTGACGTCCGACGCGAGCCCCGGTCTCTTCCAGGCCGCCATGGACTACGGCGCCCGGGGCCTGGTCGCCCTGCCGCTGCACTACGAGGAGCTGGCCAGCCGCGTCCACGCGGTCGCCCAGTGGTCGGTGGGCGTACGGCGGCATCTGGGCGCCGGCGGCGATGTGTTCAGCGGCGTCGGCGGCACCGTCGTGACGGTGAGCGGCGCGAAGGGAGGCGTGGGCGCCACCCTCACCGCCATCCAACTGGCCCTCGCCGCCCAGGCGTCCGGCCGCAGCACCGCCCTGCTCGACATGGACCTCCAGACCGGCGACATCGCCTCCTACCTGGACATCCAGTTCCGCCGCTCGATCGTCGACCTCGCCGCCATCAGCGACATCACGCCCCGCGTGCTGGCGGACGCGGTGTTCCGGCACGACACGGGCGTGGCGCTGCTGCTCGCCCCCGGCGACGGCGAACGCGGCGAGGAGGTCACCGACCGCGCCGCCCGCCATGTCGTCACCGCCCTGCGCTCCCGCTACGAGGTCGTCGTCGTCGACTGCGGCGCCCAGCTGAGCGGTGCGAGCGCGGCAGCCGTGGAGATGGCCGACACGGCCCTCCTCGTCACCACCCCGGACGTGGTCGCGGTGCGCGGCGCCAAGCGCACGGTCCGGATGTGGGACCGCCTCCAGATCCGCAAGGCGGAGGAGACCATGATCGTCGTCAACCGGCACTCGCGCGGTACGGAGATCCAGCCCGCCCTGATCCAGCGGATCACCGGCACGTCGGTCGCGGCCACCGCGATCCCGGCCAACTTCAAGGAACTCCAGGGCGCGGTCGACGCCGGCCGGGTCCACGAGCTGGACAACAGAGGGACGGTCAAGCAGGCCATGTGGGCGCTCGCGGGGGAACTGGGCCTGGTCAAGGGCACCGAGGCAAGCGCGCAGCGCCGGGGTGGCCGGGCGCGGGGCGGGGACCGGGCGGCGCTGACGTTCCGGCGCCGGAAGGAGATCGGGAGGTGAAGGGGCGGGGGGACAAGGGCCGGCTCGGGGACGACCGGGGGCAGGTGAGCGTCGAGTTCCTCGGCATGACTCCGCTGATCATCCTGACGCTGGTGCTGCTGTGGCAGTGCGTGCTGCTGGGGTACACGTTCACGCTCGCTGGGAATGCTGCGGACGAGGCGGCGCGGGCTGCGACGGCGTCGGAGGGGCAGTCGGCCTGCGCGGAAGCAGGGCTGCAACACCTTCCGGATTCATGGCAGGGGGGCGCCACCGTGGAGTGCGACGCGAACGGCGACTTCGTCACCGCCGACGTGAACCTCCAGGTGCCCGTCCTCTTCCCCGGCTCCATCGGCTTCCCGTTCACGGTGGAGGGCCACGCGGGGGCCGTGCAGGAGGAGAAGGACTGAGATGTCGTACCGGCTCTTCCCCCGCCGTGCGGGCCGCGACCGCGGTCAGGTCGCCATCGAGTACCTCGGGTTCATCCCGATCCTGATCCTCGTCGCCATGGCCGGCATCCAGGTCGGGCTCATCGCCTACACCGCCCAGCAGGCCGGTACGGCGGCAAGGGCGGGGGCGCGGGCCGCCTCGCTCGAACCCGGTGCCGCGCAGGAAGGGTGCCAGAACGCGGTCAGCGGCTGGCTCGCCGACGGGACCGACTGCTCGGAGGCGGCCGGCGGCGACGAGGTCACCGTCACGGCCACCGTCGAGATCCCGTCGATCGTCCCCGGCTGGAACTTCGACCCCGCCCAGAAGACCGCGATCATGCCGCTCGACCACTGAACGAGGATCCACATGAGCCTGAGGTCACGCATCAACGCCCCGGAGGAGAACGCCGGCCGGGGCGAGGACGGTCACCTGGTCGCCTCGTACCGGGCCAAGCTCCTGGAGGAGATCGACCTCGCGGAGATGAGCTCGCTGGCAGCGGCCGAGCGCAGGGCGCGCCTGGAACGAGTCCTCGGGCACATCATCAGCCGTGAGGGCCCTGTCCTTTCGACGGTCGAGCGCTCGCAGCTGATCCGCCGAGTCGTCGACGAGGCACTCGGCCTGGGCATCCTGGAACCGCTGCTCGAAGACGCGTCGATCACCGAGATCATGGTGAACGGCCCGGACGCGATCTTCGTCGAACGAGGCGGCCGCGTCGAGCAGTTGCCGCTCCGCTTCCCCTCCCACGACCAGCTGATGCAGACCATCGAGCGGATCGTCTCGACGGTGAACCGGCGCGTCGACGAGTCGAACCCGATGGTGGACGCACGCCTGCCGTCCGGTGAGCGCGTGAACGTCATCATCCCGCCGCTGTCCCTGACCGGCGCGACCCTGACGATCCGCCGCTTCCCCCGCTCCTTCACCCTGCACGAGATGACCGGCCTCGGCTCGCTCGACGAGCCCATGGTGTATCTGCTGGCCGGGCTCGTGCAGGCGAAGTTCAACATCATCGTCTCGGGCGCGACGGGCACCGGCAAGACGACGCTGCTCAACGCGCTGTCGGGCCTGATCCCCGAGTCCGAACGCATCATCACCATCGAGGACTCGGCCGAACTCCAGCTCCAGCAGGGGCACGTCATCCGGCTGGAGTCCCGCCCGCCGAACGTCGAGGGCAAGGGCCAGGTCAGCATCCGGGACCTGGTCCGCAACTCCCTGCGCATGCGCCCCGACCGCATCGTCGTCGGTGAGGTCCGCGGCGGCGAGTCCCTCGACATGCTCCAGGCGATGTCCACCGGCCACGACGGCTCCCTCGCCACCGTCCACGCCAACAGCGCCGAGGACGCCCTGATGCGGCTGAAGACCCTCGCGTCCATGTCCGACGTGTCGGTCCCCTTCGAGGCGCTGCACGACCAGATCAACAGCGCGGTGGACGTGATCATCCAGCTGACCCGGTTCCCGGACGGCGCCCGCAGAATCACCGAGATCGCGATCCTGGACAGCCACGGGGCGGAGCCGTACCGGCTGGCCACGGTGGCCCGCTTCCACGCCCAGCCCATGACGCCGGACGGCCGCGTCCACGGCGCCTTCGCGTACTTCCCCCTCCCGCGCCGCACCGCCGACCGCCTCTACATGGCGAGCCAGCCGATACCCCAGGCCTTCGGCGTCGCCCAGTCCCCGCTCGAGCTCGCCACCCGAGAAGCCAGGTAGGACCCCGCTGATGGACCTCCAGACCCGTATCACGCTCACGACCGGCGTCGCGCTGCTGACCTGCGCCCTGGCCGTGGCGGGCGTACACGTCCACGCCGCCGGCCGGGCCCAGCGCCAGGCCCTGGTCGAGCGTCTGACCTCCGCCGGCCAGATCACCGGAGGCGGGCGCCGGCGCCGCTTCGCCGACCTGGACCGCCGCCTGCGCCGCACGAAGCTGGGCAAACGGCTGGAGCTGCGGCTGGTGGCGACGGGCCTGGACGTCACGCCGGGCGAGTTCTTCGTCTACATGCTGGCGACGGTCGCGGGCCTGTGGCTGGTCGGCCAGGCGACCCTGGCCCCCTTCTTCGGCCCGATCGCGGGCCTGCTGGGCATCTGGGCTGCGTGGCAGTTCCTGAACTGGCAACGCCAGAAGCGCATCGAGCGGTTCATCAACCAACTCCCCGAACTGGCCCGCATCCTGGCGAACGCCGCCCACGCGGGCCTCGCCCTGCGCACCGCCATCGGCCTGGCCGCGGAGGAGCTGGAGGCCCCGGCGGGCGAGGAACTGGCCAAGGTCTCCAACCAGTTGGCGCTGGGCGCCTCGATGGACGACGCCCTCGGCGAGCTCGCGGAACGCCTCCCGTCCCGCGAACTGGTCGTCCTGGTCACCACGCTGGTCCTGTCCAACCGGGCCGGCGGCCAGGTGGTGAGCGCCCTGCGGAACCTGACGGAGACCCTGGAGGAGCGCAAGGAGACGCGACGCGAGGTCCGTACGCAGCTGTCCCAGGTGAGTATGACGTCGTACGCCGTCCCGGCGCTGGGAATCGGGTCGCTGTTCCTGATGAACGGGGTGAAGGACGGGGCCCTGGACCGCATGACGGGCTCCCCGGTGGGCCAGGTGGCGGTGCTGATCGCGTTCGGACTGTATGCCGTGGGCTTCGTCCTGATCCGCCGCCTCTCGCGGATCGACGTCTGAGGCGCCTGGGCGCGGGAAGGGAGGACGACGGACCATGGGAATCGGACTCGGACAACTGGGACTTGTGCTGGCTCTGGTGATGGCCCTCAGCGTGTGGGGGATCTTCGCCGGCATCCGCATGTACCGCGCGGAGGCCAAACTGCCCAGCGATCTCGCGCTGGCCCTGGAGATCGGCGCGACCCGCACCGGCGCCGTGGACTCGCTCATCGACCGCATGGGCATGCGCTACGCCCCCGCAGTACTGCGCCTGATGGGCCCGAAGCTGGTCGCCAGGTACCGCCGCAAGATCGACCTGGCGGGCAACCCCGGCGGCCTCACCATCGACCGCTATGCGGCAAGGCGCGCGGTGTACGGCTTCCTGGGCGCGGTCGGCTTCCTGGTGTTCCTGCTCCGGGGCCAGGTACTGGTCGCCCTGCTCCTGCTGGCGTTCGGCGCCTTCTGGACGGAGGTCGGCATCTGGTCGGCGATCCGGATCAGGAAGGACGAGATCGAACGCACCCTGCCCGACTTCCTGGACGTCCTGGCGGTGGTGGTCAGCGCGGGCCTGGGCTTCCGCCAGGCACTCGACAGGGTCGCGTCCAAGTACGAGGGCCCCTGGGCGGACGAACTGCGCATCACCCTGCGCCAGATGGACCTCGGCATGAGCCGCCGCCAGGCCTTCGCGGAACTGCGTCGCCGCAACGACTCCGAACAGGTGGCGATGTTCGTGACGGCGCTCCAGCAGGGCGAGGAACTGGGCGCGCCGATCGTCGACACGCTGGTCGCCCTCGCCAAGGACATGCGCCGCACCGACGCCCAGAACGCCCGCCGGAAGGCAGCCAGGGCGGTGCCGCGCGCCACGCTGATGATCACGACGTTCATGGTGCCGGCCACGATGATCCTGCTGGGGGCGGGACTGCTGCTGGGGTCCGGGACGGACTTCGGGTCGTTGACGGGGGAGTAGGGGGAGGGCTGTATGGCGGGCATGCCGGTGAGCATGCGTGGGGGCACGGGCGTGGGGACGGGCACGGGCCAGGGCGTGGGCGCGGGGCCAGGGGCGCCGGCTGCGGCGCCGGGCTTTGCGCTCCCGCTGCGGCGCCGCTGGAAGTCCCGCCTGTCCCTCTTGTTCCGCCTGTCCCGTCCGTCCCGGGCGGCCGGGGAGCGCGTGCCCTCCGCCGCGATTCCCCTCCAGATAAACGCCCTCCAGGCGATGTGCCGCCAGGTCTTCGGCTTCCGCCTCGCCATGATCGCCCTCGCCGCACCCGCGGCCCTGCTCAACGCGACGCCGGGCGTGGGAACCCGTCTGATGGGCGCCGCGGTCGTGGTCACGTTCATGGGCTCGTACGCCCTGTTCCGCGACTGGGAACGCTTCGGCCCGCTCCTCCTGCGCCACCCCACCCTCCTGGCGGTGGACACCCTCTTCACCGCCCTCCTCCTCATCTCCGCGGGTCCCGACACCACGCTGGCCTACGTCAGCGTCTGCACGCCCCTGCTCGCCGGCATCGTCTACGGCTACCGGGGCGCGGCCGTGTTCGCGAGCGTGCAGTCGCTGATCCTGCTGCTGGCCTACGCCATCAACAAGGAGGCGCAGGCGGGCAGCGGCCTGGCGGAGAAGCTCCTGCTCCCGGGCCTGTGCGTCATCACGGGCGCCCTCGGCTCGTCGCTGCGCAACCTCATGCTCCGCTTCGGCACGGCCACGCAGGCCCTGACGACGATCCAGGCGCGGCTGGCGGTGACCGAGGCGGTCGGCGCGGAACGGGCCCGCCTGGCCCGCGAGATGCACGACTCGGTGGCGAAGACACTGCACGGCGTGGCGCTGGCGGCGGACGGGCTGGCGCTCTCCGCGGCGTCGGCGTCGATGGACCCGGCCCGCGTCAGCCGGCAGGCCGAACTGGTGGCCCGCGCGGCACGCCGAGCCGCCGCGGAGTCCCGGGAACTCCTGGCGGACCTGCGCCGCGAGTCCGACCCGGACCACGCGACGGACATCACGCCGGAACTGGCCGCCCGTACCGAGGCGTTCACGAAGCGCACGGGCATGACAGCCACGTACGACACTCTGGGCGAGGCCGCCCGCACCGCCCTCCCGGTGCCACCGGCGGTCGCCCGCCACCTCCTCACCATCACCGAGGAGGCCATGGAGAACGCCCACCGTCACGCGGCCGCGACCCGGGTCGACGTACGAGCGGGCGTGCGGGCGGGCGCACGGGGCGAGGTGCTGTGCCTGACGGTCCAGGACGACGGTCAGGGCCTGCCCCCCGGCACGACACTCGAACACCTCCGCCGCTCGGGCCACTTCGGCCTGATCGGCATGGCCGAACGAGCCGCCTCGATAGGCGCAGGCATCCACATCGGCAAGGGCACCCACGCGCGCGGCACGGAGGTCCGCCTCGAACTCCCGCTGGCGGCACTGACGACGACGAAGGCGACCCCATGAACACCCCCCTCCGGCTAGTGGTGGCAGACGACAACCCGGTGGTCCGGGCGGGCCTGACGGCTCTCCTCTCCACCCACGTGGACATAACGGTGGTGGCCGAGGCGGCGAACGGCCAGGAGGCCCAGGAAGCGGCCCGCCGCCACCGCCCCGACGTGATCCTCCTGGACGTCCGCATGCCCGGCACGGACGGCATCACGGCCCTCCCGCACCTGGTCGGCATCGCCCCGGTGATGATGCTGACCTACAGCGGGGAGTCGGAGACGGTCCGCGAAGCCCTGCGCCTCGGCGCCGCCGGCTATCTGGTCCACGGTGAGTTCACGACGGACGAACTGGTGGCGGCCGTGCGGGACATCGAGCGGGGCGGAGGGTCGGCGGAGCCCAGGCTCACCGCCACGGCAGCGGCTTCACTCGCGCAAGCAAACGCCGAACTCCCAACAGGGACAGGGAATTCTGCGGAACCGCTTTCGCAAGTGCAACCAACTGTGGGACAGTCGTCGTCGTATCGGTCACGGTTCCGGCTGAGCAGGAGGGAGGCGGAGATCATGGACCTCATCGCATCCGGCATGAACAACCAGCAGATCGCCGCCGCCTGCTTCATCAGCGAGAAGACGGTCAAGAACCACATCAACCGCATCTTCGCCAAACTCCACAGCAGCAGTCGCGGGGAGGCCGCGGCCAAGTGGCTGGGTACGGCGCCGGGTTCACACCCAGGACGGGGATGAGCGGCGATGCTGCGACGGCGGTTTTCGGCCGAGGCCTGGAATTGGGTCCTGGGACCCTCTGGTGTTCGGGGTGTTCGCGCTTACTTTTCTCCTGAGACTTCTCACAGGACTTGCGTGCCCAGAGGGGAACACCATGAGCAACTGGATCAACACCACCGTCGAGTACTTGCGCTCCCGTGCCGTGCGCGACGACAAGGGGCAGACGGCGGTGGAGTATCTGGGGATCATCGCGGTGGTGGTGGCGATTGTGTTGGCCATTACGGGGACGGACATCGGGCAGACGATCTACGACGCGATTGTGGAGCAGATCGACGAACTCACCGGATGATCCGGCGCCGTACCTTCGGCGATGCTGGGCAGGCCTTCCCCATCTACATCACGGTGGTGGGGGGCCTGCTCTTTCTCGCGTTCGCCTACCTTGCGGTCGGCCAGGCCGCGGCGAATCGGAACGGCGCCCAAACGGCCGCCGATGCGGCGGCGCTGGCGGCAGCGCAGGAGTCCCGGGACCAACTCGCGGGGAACTGGCTGGAGGTCGTGGGCGATCCGACAAAGTGGCAGGAAATCCTTGACGGCGACACTGAACTGGTCGACGGATGCTGGCGGGCCTACGAACTGGCGGCCCAGAACGACGCCGACGTCCAAGGCTGTGGGTCGGCAGAGCCGTTGGGCTACACGGTGGATGTCGAAACCAACAAGTCCGTCGGCGACTCCATCGTCCCCGGCACGGAGGACTTCAAGTCGACGGCGTCAGCCACTGCCGTGATCGAGCCTCGCTGCACGTTCGATCTCCCCGGAGAGGGCGGCGACGACGGTGACGGGAACGACACACTGCCGCTGCCACAACTCACGTGCGACGACACGGACTGGGACGTGGACCCGGAGGACCCGACCACTCTTCCGGCCCCCGAGGACCTCTTCGACGTCCATCTGGCCGACTCACAAGCGAACGACGAGTGACGAAGGAAGCAGAGGCATGAGCATTCGGTTCACGACGAAGGCCCGCAGGGGGATGGTCGCGTTGACCGCCGTGGCCGGACTGGCCCTCGGAGTGGCCGGCTGTGGAGGAGGAGGCGGCGACGACGACAAGAAGCCGGAGACGTCGGCGTCAGCCTCCAAGGGCGGCGGGTCCAATCCGAGTGCTCAAGAGGGAACCGATGACCTCCTTGCCGAGCTCAAGGGCGAGGACGGTCTGATCCTGAGGATCACCTCTGCTCGGCGCGACTCCGGTGGGTTCGTCACAGTGAGCGGCGAAATGAAGAACGACGGCGACGAGGCGGCCCGCGTGTCGGCGCGTACTTCGGGTGACGAGACCGAGATCGTCAGGCACGGAACATCGCTGGGCGGAGCAACGCTCGTCGACTCGGCCAGCAAGAAGCGGTACTACGTGCTGCGTGACACTGATGGCCGTCCCCTGACGACGACGAGCATGCCGCGTATCAAGCCTGGCGGTTCCATTCCTGTGTTCATGCAGTTCCCGGCCCCGCCCACAAGTACAGGCGAGGTCAGCTTCCAACTGCCGACCTTCGCGTCCGCCACCATCCAGATCTCCGGGTGAGGCACCCATGACTCGCACCCCCCGCCTCCCCCTCACCCTCACCGCAGCCACCCTCATGGTCGCCACCACCCTCCTCGGCGCCACAACAGCCGACGCCGCCGACGACCCCAGCGTCCCCCCGGGCACCGAAGCCACGGCCACCGCCCCCGTGGAGGTGGACGCCAACGACCCCGACCTCAAGCTCCCCGAAGGGGCGACGCTCGCCGAGGCCAAGGTGCTGGACATCAAGCAGGTGGTCGAGGACCAGGCCGGCGAGGAACGCCGGGAGGACACGAACTCGGACGTGAAGTTCGCGCTGCAGGCCGAGGTCCTCTTCCCCAAGGACAGCGCGAAGCTGACCGGTGAGGCGAAGGCCCGTATCTCGGAGATCGCCGAGGAGATCAAGACCCAGAACGCCACCCGCATCCGCGTCTTCGGCTTCACCGACAACCTGGGCTCCTCCGCCCACGGCGACGTCCTGTCCAGGAAGCGCGCGAACGCCGTACAGGGCGTCCTGGAGTCGGAGCTGACCGACTCCACGGTCACCTACGAGGTACGCGGCTACGGCGAGCAGTACCCGATCTCCTCGAACGCGACGGAGTCGGGCCGCAAGAAGAACCGACGGGTGGAGGTGTCCTTCCCGCGCACGGACAACTGACCCGGCGCGGGGGAGTCACCCCACCCAGAGTCACCCCACCCGGAGCCACCCCAGCCACGCCTACACCTCGACAGTCACCCGCACCCCGGCCCGCACCCCCCACCCGGCCATGGCCCCGGCCTCCGCCTCCAGCACATGGCGTGAACGAAGTCGGGGCAGGCCCAGCCGCCCCGGTGACATCGTGCGCACGGCGATGACGTTCAGCCGTCGGTCGAGATAGGCGACGTCGATGGGCATGCGCATCCGGAAGGTATGCACGCTGCCGGCCGGCGTGAGCAGCATCGCCCCGTCGAGGGAATCCCGCCCCAGCAGCCCCTTTGTACGGGCTCGATAGGACGCGGCGATTTCCAGGGGCACCGAGACGACATCCCCCCGTTCCCCGTGAACGACCAGCGTTCCCCGGCCGTCCCGCCACCGCCGCCCCATCCCCAGCCACCTCCTGGATTTCCTGTTGTCCGGCGAGTGCAACCCGGGTAGGAAAGGCCCCATGACCGGACTAGGCGCAATCTTCCGCCCCCAACTCGCCCCCGAGCGACTCCGTTCCGTCGCCCGCATCGCGGACGAGGCAGGTCTCGAAGAGCTCTGGCTCTGGGAGGACTGCTTCCGGGAGGGCGGGATCTCCACCGCGGCGGCCGCGCTCGCCTGGACCGAGCGGGTCAAGGTCGGCATCGGGCTGCTGCCCGTCCCGTTGCGGAACGTCGCCATCACCGCCATGGAAGCCGCCTCGCTGCACCGGATGTTCCCCGGACGGCCGATCCTCGCCCTCGGACACGGTGTGCAGGACTGGATGGGGCAGGTCGGGGCTCGGGCCGAGTCGCCGGTGACGCTGTTGCGCGAGCATCTCGTCGCCCTGCGCGCCCTGCTCGGCGGGGAGACGGTCACCACCGAGGGGCGGTACGTCAAGCTCGACGGCGTCGCCCTCGACTGGCCGCCCGCCGAGCCGGTGCCCGTCATCGCCGGCGTCACCGGGCCCCGCTCGCTGCGGCTCGCCGGTGAGGCGGCCGACGGGACGCTGCTCACCGCCTCGACCTCGCCCGAGGGAGTGAGGAAGGCGCGGCACCTCATCGAGGAGGGGAGGGACGCGGCGGGCCGTACCGGCGACGAGCCGCACCAGGTCGTCGTCTACCTCCTGACCGCCACCGGCCCCGACGGGCCCGCCCGGCTCAAGGCCGAGCTCGAAGCCGAGGGGGACGGCGCCGTCCCCGGTCTCGGCGTCGCCGGAGACGCCGGCACCGTCGCGAAGGCCGTCCAGCGGCTCGCGGACGCCGGTGCGGACACCGTGGTCCTGCAGCCGACCGGGGACGAGCCCGACCCGGAGGGGTTCGTGCGGTTCGCGGCGGAGGAAGTGCGGCCGTTGGTGCCGTGAGAGTCGACGCGGGCGAGGGGGGCTGGGGGGCCTGGGGGGGGGTCACGCCGGCCGCTGATCCCCCGTCGCCCCGTCGATCAGCTCCCGCACGATGTCCATGTGGCCCGTGTGCCGTGCCGTCTCCTCGATCATGTGGACCAGCACCCACCGCAGCGACACTGCCTCGCCCCGCCACGCCGGCTGCCCCAGGTCCGTCAGCGGTCGCTCGGCGATCACGTGGTCGGCGGCGGCGCGCGCACGGCCGTAGAACTCGACGATCTGCTGTGTCGTCTCGCCCTGGTCGGCCGCCATGTCCTCGGCGCTGTAGGGGTCGAACCACAGGGGTTCGACCTCGCCGCCGAAGGTCGAGACGAACCAGCCGTACTCCACCGAGCCGAGGTGTTTGACCAGGCCCAGCAGGCTCGTGCCGGAGGGGGTCATCGGGCGGCGCAGCTGCTCGTCGTCCAGGCCCTCCAGCTTCCACAGCACAGCGTCCCGGTGGTGGTCGAGGCTCGCCCGGAGTGTTTCCTTCTCGCCTGCCGTGTACGTCGAGTTCGTCATGGCGCCGAAAACTAGCAGCGGCCACTGACAGTGCCCTGCGATCATCGCGGCATGGGACAGGACAGCAGGTCGTTCGAGGAGCTCGTCGCCGAGGGCGCGGCCGTGCCCACCGAGGGCTGGGACTTCTCCTGGTTCGAGGGGCGGGCCACCGAGGCGCGGCCCAGCTGGGGGTATGCCGTCTCCCTGGCCGACCGGCTGGCCGGCGCGACCGCCGCGCTCGACCTCCAGACCGGGGGCGGGGAAGTGCTGGACTTCGCCCTCGGCCGGGCCCCGGAGGCCCCGCCGCTCACCGTCGCCACCGAGGGCTGGCCGCCGAACGTCGCCAAGGCCACCGCCCTGCTCGCCGCCCGCGGCGTCGCGGTCGTCGCCTCGCCCGAGGACGCCCCGCTCCCGTTCGCCGACGGGGCCTTCGACCTCGTCACGAGCCGGCACCCGGTGCGGGCCCACTGGCCGGAGATCTCCCGCGTGCTCCGGCCCGGCGGCACGTACTTCGCCCAGCACGTCGGTCCCCACAGCGTCTTCGAGCTGGTCGAGTACTTCCTGGGGTCCCAGCCCGACGAGGTCCGCAGCGGCCGCCACCCCGACCGGGAACGCGCCGACGCCGAGGCCGCCGGCCTGGAGATCGTCGACCTGCGCGCCGAGGAACTCCGCATGGAGTTCCACGACATCGCAGCCGTCGTGCACTTTCTGCGGAAGGTGGTGTGGATGGTCCCCGGCTTCACCGTCGAGGCGTACCGGCCGCACCTGCGCGCCCTGCACGAGCGGATCGAGTCCGAGGGCCCCTTCGTCGCGCACAGCACCCGCCACCTCTTCGAGGCCCGCAAGCCCGGCTTCTGAGCCGCCAGGCGGGACACTCACGCATGCGGTCCGACGGTCACCTTCCCGACCACCAACTCCGCTTTCGCCTCCAGCACTTCCCCCACCCGCTCCCCCTGCTCGCCCAGCTCCCGCTCCTGCCGTGCCGTCAGACGCCGCCCGGTCAGCTCCACCGTCACCGTCGTACGACGGCCCGAGCGCCGTTGGTGCCAGACCCCGGCCACCACCCCGTCCACCAGCAGCACCGGAAAGTTCCCCGCCTGCCCACCCGCCAGCGCCCGCCGGTACGCCTCCCCGGGGAACAGTGTCTGCCGCGGCTGTGCGGCGATGGCGTACGCGTCGAAGTAGGGCAGCAGCCGCACGCCACGCACCTTCTCGGCCGGAAACTCCACGTCACCCGCCGCCACCCAGGCCGCCGCCCCCTCGAACGACACCTCCTCGATCTCCCCGGCCCCCGCCAGCTCCCCGAACAGCGCCACCGCCCACCCCGCGGGTGCAGCCAGCCACTTGGCGAAGTGCTGCGGCGTCGCCGGGCCGTACGCGCGCAGATACCGCCGTACGAGCTCCCGCAGCGCCGCCTCGCCCGCCGGCCCCGGACCGGGTACCGGTCCGACCCCCTGCGGCCGGGTGTACGTCACCTTCCGCCCCCGGTTCGGGCCGAAGCACAGGGCGCCCGACTGGCCGGCCCGGTGCATGACCTGCCGCCAGCGCGGCCACAGGTCCTGGAAGGCGGGCATCACCCGGTCCCCGGCCCACGGACCCGTGCGCGCCACGACCTCCTCGCTCAGTTCCTCCACGGTCAGGCACACCCCGTCGAGGGCGTCCCCGATGGCGGCCACGATCTGCTCCGCCTGCTCCTCCGTCACAGCGATGTCCGGCGGGAAGGGGCTCGGGCCCGTCGGAATCGCGCTCAGCGCGCCGCACCACAGCGCCAACTCTGCGGCGGGCAGCAGATGCACGGTTCCGCGCGGACCGAACGTCTTCACCAGCGAGCGGTCCTCCCAGAGCGCGGCCCGTACGTCGGCCCGCGTCACCCCGGAAGCCCGTACCCCCACCGACACCTCGGCCGCGGACAGCACCTGCGCGTGCGCGCCCAGCATCGCCCCCACCACATCGGCGACCGGCGTGCCGTGCGCGGCGGGACGTGCCAGGAACTGCCGTTCCGTACGCCGTGCGCTCGCCTCGTCCCACGTGATGGTCCTGCTCGCGTTCGCTGTCATGACGGCGACGTTAGGCCGGATGTAGGTCAGAGACTGTCCGCTGGGGCACCCCGAGGGCATCCGAGGGCATGCGGGGCACGTGTGGTGCAAACCGTGCATCCGTGAGTAAACGTGCGACGACCCCTGCGCATCCAAGGAACCCACACCTTTTCCACATTGTTATGGGGGCCGACTCGATTTCCTCACACCTCTCGCGTAAGTTCAGACCAAGGTAATTCGCGTAAGCAAAGCTGCGCGGCGGCACCGCGCAGTGGAGGGGGCTGCGCGGTGTCGTGCCCCCGTAAGTGCCCCTGCTGGACGCGTGTCGCGTCGAAGCCGCGCCCCGCTCCCGCAGTCCTGTGCGCCGTCAAACCGACGTTCGCGGCCGGGGTCACCCGGGCGGGGGAAGCGGGGACAAGTCGCACGGCGAGTTGCAAGATGCTGCAAACCCTATGGATCCAGCCACATTCCACCCGTTTCCCCTGGGAATCCGCTCCTGCCAGGCCATGAATCGGCCACAAAAAGGCCCTCTCGCGGCTACCGGGCCGTCGCCGAGCGACTTCGGAGAGTAGTTGTGGCACGCCGATGCACGCAGCATCACTTACGAAGGGTTATGGTGGAAACCCCCCCTCGGGCCGGTCCGTCTCCCCCCCACGGACCGGCCCGTTTTTTGTTCGCGCAGGGGGTGCACCCCCATGCCGATGACGGCACCCACCTATAGGGGCGCGGGGAACTGCGCGACCAGCCCCCACCCGCCCGCAGCCGCCAACGGCCCACGGACACCCCCCACCCAAGGCGCCCCCAACGCACCCGCACCCGTAAACACGGCCCAAGCCCCGCAGGGGTACGCTTCGCCGGTAGGGGACCGCCATACGGACAGGAACCGCCCTCGCCTGCGCCGCGCGCAGCGCCCGCGCGCCTGTCCGATCCGTACGGAGGGGCTGACAATCACGTGAACCTGCGCGACAAGCTGCGCGGCCTGCTGGTCAGGCTGTACGCACGCCGGGTGGAGGGCCACCTGGACCACGCTCAGGTGCCCAAGCACATCGGCGTGATCATGGACGGCAACCGGCGCTGGGCGAAGGCGGCGGGCTCCTCCACCGTGCACGGGCACCGGGCCGGTGCCGAGAAGATCGAGGAGTTCCTCGGCTGGTGCAGCGAGACGGACGTCGAGGTCGTCACCCTCTGGCTGCTGTCGACGGACAACTTCGACCGGCCCCAGGACGAGCTCGGCCCGCTCCTCGGGATCATCGAGGACGTCGTCCGCACCCTCGCCGCCGACGGGCGCTGGCGCGTGCACCACGTGGGCACGCCCGACCTGCTGCCGTCCGGGATGCAGACCAGCCTCAAGGAGGCCGAGGAGGCCACCGCACACATCGACGGGATACTGGTCAACGTCGCCATCGGCTACGGCGGACGCCAGGAGATCGCCGACGCCGTGCGCTCGATGATCGTCGACGCCCACGACAAGGGCACCTCGATGGAGAACCTCGCCGAGTCCGTCAGCGTCGACCTGATCGGCAGCCACCTCTACACCGGCGACCAGCCCGACCCCGATCTCGTGATCCGTACCAGCGGTGAGCAGCGGTTGTCCGGTTTCATGCTGTGGCAGACGGCCCATTCCGAGTACTACTTCTGTGAAGTCTTCTGGCCGGCCTTCCGCAAGGTGGACTTCCTGCGCGCTCTGCGCGACTACGCCGCCCGTCACCGGCGCTACGGCGGCTGAGGGACATACCCCCCACGGGACGGAAGTAACAAGGAGTTCACCAGCGCGCCGTCATATGCGTCGGCATGGCATCGCGCGTTCGAGGGCATAAGGCAAGCAGGTCGACACCCGAACCACGGGTGTCGTATCTCAGCGGACGGCACGGGGCCGTCCGCCCGGGAGGCCCTTTGCACCAGCCCCACCGTGCGGTCACGGCACGGAAGAAGACGCGGGGGGCCGGTTTTCGGCCCGTGCAGGGCGGCCGACGACCGGTCCAGCTCCACTCCGTCGCTCCCCGACCTCATCCGAGGGGGTACGTCCTTCCGTGGTGACCAGCACAAAGCGCCACAAGCCCGACCGGCGCACCTACGTTCTCGACACCAGCGTCCTGCTGGCCGACCCGAACGCCCTGAACCGCTTCGACGAGCACGAGGTCGTGCTCCCCATCGTCGTGGTGACGGAACTGGAGGCCAAGAGGCACCATCCCGAACTCGGCTACTTCGCCCGGCAGGCACTGCGCCTGCTCGACGAGTTCCGGGTGAAGCATGGCCGTCTCGACGCCCCCATTCCGATCGGGGACCTCGGCGGGACCGTCCGTGTCGAGCTCAACCACTCGGACCCCAGCGTTCTGCCGACCGGCTACCGCCTGGGGGACAACGACTCCCGCATCCTCGCGGTCGCCCGCAATCTGCAGGCCGAGGGGTTCGACGTCACCGTCGTGTCGAAGGACCTGCCGCTCAGGATCAAGGCCTCGTCCGTCGGCCTCCTCGCGGAGGAGTACCGCGCCGAACTCGCCATCACGGACTCCTCCGGCTGGACCGGAATGTCCGAACTGACGCTGCCGGGCGAACAGGTGGACATCCTCTTCGAGGAGGGGCACGTCTTCGTGCCCGAGGCCGCCGGCATGCCCGTGCACACCGGCCTGACGATCCACTCCGAGCGCGGCAACGCGCTCGGCCGGATCACGCCCGAGGGCAACGTCAGGCTGGTGCGCGGCGACCGGGAGGCGTTCGGCATCAAGGGCCGCAGCGCCGAGCAGCGGATCGCGCTGGACCTGCTGCTCGACCCGGACGTCGGGATCGTGTCCATGGGCGGCCGGGCCGGCACCGGCAAGTCGGCGCTGGCTCTGTGCGCCGGTCTGGAGGCGGTGCTGGAGCGCCGTCAGCACCAGAAGGTGATGGTCTTCCGGCCGCTGTACGCGGTGGGCGGGCAGGAGCTCGGCTATCTGCCCGGCAGCGAGGCCGAGAAGATGAGCCCCTGGGCGCAGGCGGTCTTCGACACGCTGTCGGCCGTCACCAGCCGCGAGGTCATCGAAGAGGTCACCGCGCGGGGCATGCTGGAGGTGCTGCCTCTCACGCACATCCGCGGGCGCTCGCTGCACGACGCGTTCGTGATCGTGGATGAGGCGCAGTCCCTGGAAAGGAATGTCCTGCTGACCGTTCTGTCCCGAATCGGGGCCAACTCGCGGGTGGTTCTGACCCACGACGTGGCCCAGCGGGACAATCTCAGGGTCGGGCGCTACGACGGTGTGGTCGCCGTCGTGGAGAAGCTGAAGGGGCATCCGCTCTTCGCCCACGTCACGCTGACGCGGTCCGAGAGGTCCCAGATCGCTGCCCTTGTGACCGAAATGCTGGAGGACGGGCAGATCTGACCGAAGTGCTCAACTTGCGGTAGCTACTCGTTGGTTGGCGCCGTCCGGAAAGGCAGTGAGCCTATCCGGGCGGCGCCTCGGCGTGTGCGGCTTTCCGTAAAACGCCTGGGACAAACGAGGTGTGAGCTTTCACACGCAACACAGAATTGCCTTGCGGCGTCGGGGTACGGCAGAGTCTCACTCCTGTCAGGCCCCGCATACGACACACCTGTACCCCCAGCGGTACGGCACCACAGCAACACCACAGCCAACTCCATAGCGTCGTCGTATGCCGCCCGAGTCTTCACGCGGCGCTCCTCGCAAGGGAGTTGCCCACCGGGTCCGAGCCTCCCGTGACCCCGCAGTTGGGAGGCCAGAGCCAGGGGCACGATTGCGTCCGCCAGGGTCACCGAAGCGGGCGATGCTGGAAGGAAACCGTGTGAGTCCGATTTCGGTCAGGGGATTCGCAGTGGCGTCGGCCACCGCGGTCACCGCTGTCGGAAGCGTCGTCGGCGTTGCCTCGGGCAGCACCGCGCAGAACAACGACGCCGAAGCGACGGCCGCTGCCGATTCGACGCTCCTCGCGGACATACCCGCGGGCCAGCAGGCCCAGGTGCAGATCGAGTCCATGTCGGCGCAGGCCGACGTCCAGGCCATCGCCGCGGACGCGAGCGCCAAGAAGGGTGCTGAGGAAGCCGCCCGCAAGGCTGCCGCCCAGACCGCGATCGAGAAGAAGGAAGCCGCCGAGAAGGCAGAGAAGGCGGCGCAGGAAGCCAAGGAGCGCGAAGAGGCCGAGGCGAAGGCCTCCCGATCCTCCTCCGACTTCCCCGTCCAGGGCTCGTACAGCATCGCGCAGATCCAGTCGATGGCGCGCCAGATGGTGCCGAGCGGCCAGTTCCAGTGCTTCAGCAACATCGTGGACCACGAGTCCGACTGGAACTACCGGGCCGTCAACGCCTCCTCGGGTGCCTACGGCCTCTTCCAGGCCCTGCCCGGTTCGAAGATGTCGTCCGTCGGCGCGGACTGGCAGACGAACCCGGCCACCCAGATCAAGTGGGGCCTCAACTACATGAACGACCGCTACGGCAGTCCCTGCGACGCCTGGTCCTTCTGGCAGGCCAACAATTGGTACTGAGCCGGCACCGCCGCCGCTCAACCTTCGCGCAGCCCCTCACCGTCTTCAGGTGAGGGGCTTTCGCGCTTCCCCGTGACTTGCCATGTACGGTCGGACGCAGCGACTCCAGGGGGAGTGGTGAGGAGAGACGGGGGAAGAGGACGGATCATGTCGCGAGTGCCAGGGTGGCTCGGTCGGCTCGGCGCCGGACTGACCGAGATGAGTGAGCGGTTGGACGAGCGCCGCGCCGCGGTGGAACGGGAGGACGCCGAGCCCCGGCCCGAGCGGCGGACCGCCACGGCCGCAGCGTCCGACCCGGCCGCCGAGGACGTCCCGCCGCCGCGCGCCGACCACGTCCCACGGCCCCCCGACTACGCACCCACCGCACCGCCGCCGCGGCCCGACCCGGCGCAGGTGGTGCCGTGGGGCGTACGGGTCGCCGCGGAGGCCGGCTGGCGGCTGCTGGTGCTCGCCGGCACGGTCTGGGTGCTGATGCGGGTCATCAGCGCCGTACAACTCGTCGTGCTGGCCTTCGTCATCGCCCTGCTCCTCACCGCGCTGATGCAGCCCTCGGTGGCGTGGCTGACCCGGCGTCGCGTGCCGCGCGGGCCCGCCACCGCCCTGACCGCGATCCTCGGGTTCGTCGTCATCGGGCTGATGGGCTGGTTCGTGACCTGGCAGGTCATGGAGAACATCGACAACCTCTCCGACCAGGTCCAGGACGGCATCGACGAGCTGCGCAACTGGCTGCTCAACAGCCCCTTCCACGTCACCGACAAGCAGGTCAACGAGATCGCCGAGAACCTCCGGGAGGCGATCGGCGCCAACACCGACGAGATTACCTCGGCCGGGCTCGAAGGCGTCACGGTCGTCGTCGAGGCCCTCACCGGCATTCTGCTGGCCGCGTTCTCGACGCTCTTCCTGCTCTACGACGGCAAGCGCATCTGGCACTGGACGCTGAAGCTGGTGCCCGCCGCGGCCCGTCCGGGTGTCGCCGGCGCCGGCCCGCGCGCGTGGGCGACGCTCACCGCGTATGTGCGCGGCACCATGCTCGTCGCCCTGATCGACGCCGTCTTCATCGGCATCGGCATCTACTTCCTCGATGTGCCGATGGCCGTTCCGCTGGCCGTCTTCATCTTCCTGTTCTCCTTCATCCCGCTCGTCGGCGCGGTGGCTTCCGGCGCCCTGGCCGTGGTCGTGGCGCTGGTGACGCAGGGCGTCTTCACGGCGGTGATGACCCTCGCCGTCGTCCTGGCCGTCCAGCAGATCGAGGGCCACATCCTGCAGCCGTTCATCCTCGGACGCGCGGTCCGTGTCCACCCGCTGGCGGTCGTGCTGTCGGTGGCGGCCGGCGGCATGGTCGCGGGGATCGGCGGCGCGGTGGTGGCCGTACCGCTGGTGGCCGTGTCGAACACGATCGTGGGGTATCTGCGGGCGTATTCGCAGGAGTCGGTGCCGGGCAAGGAGGCTGTGCCGCAGCCGGCCCGTCCGGCACTGGAGGACGAGCCCGTTCAGGCCGAAGCGGCGGGGTCCGGGGACGCAGCTGCCGGGACCGAAGGCCCCGCCAACGCAGAGGACCCCGCCCACACGGGGTGAGCGGGGTCCACGGGGCAACGGCGCCTACTCGACGTCGGCCAGCACTGCTTCGGCGTCCAGCGTGACGCCGATCGCCTGGATCACGGAGGCGATCTTGAACGCCTCCTGAACCGTCTCGCGGCCCACGCCCGCCTTGCGCAGCACCTGCTCGTGCGAGTCGAGGCACATGCCGCAGCCGTTGATGGCGGACACGGCGAACGACCACAGCTCGAAGTCGACCTTGTCGACGCCGGGGTTGCCGATGACGTTCATCCGCAGGCCCGCGCGCAGGTTGCCGTACTCGTGGTCGGACAGCAGATGCCGGGTGCGGTAGAAGACGTTGTTCATCGCCATCACGGCGGCGGCGGACTTGGCCGCGTTGTACGCCTCCGGCGACAGGTTCGCCCGGGCCTCCGGCTCCAGCTCGCGCAGCACGATCGGGGAGCGCGCGGCGATCGCCGTGGCGAGCACCGTGCCCCACAGCTGCTGCGCCGGGAGGTCCGAATTGCCGATGACCGAGCCCAGGTTGAGCTTCAGGTCCTTGGCGTAGTCCGGTATGCGGGACTTGAGGGAGTCGAGCGCCATGTCAGTCACTCTCCGGCAAGCAGCTTGACCGGGTCCAGGGTCTCGTCGCCCTTGGACCAGTTGCACGGGCACAGCTCGTCGGTCTGGAGGGCGTCCAGGACCCGCAGGACCTCCTTGGGGTTACGGCCGACGGAGCCGGCGGTCACCATGGAGAACTGGATCTCGTTGTTCTGGTCGACGATGAAGACGGCGCGCTTGGCGAAGCCGTCCTCGCCCTCGATGCCGAGGTCGCGCATCAGCTCGTGCTTGGAGTCGGCCAGCATCGGGAAGGGCAGGTCGCGCAGGTCGTCGTGGTCCTTGCGCCAGGCGTGGTGGACGAACTCCGAGTCACCGGAGAAGCCGAGCACCTGGGCGTCGCGGTCGGCGAACTCCTCGTTCAGCTTGCCGAAGGCCGCGATCTCGGTCGGGCAGACGAAGGTGAAGTCCTTCGGCCACGCAAAGACGATCTTCCACTTGCCCTCGTAGGTCTTGTGGTTGATCGTCTCGAACTCCGAGCCCTTCTCCAGCGAGACGCAGGCGGTCAGTTCGAACTCGGGGAACTTGTCACCGACAGTGAGCACACGCTCTCCTTGCAGCGAGGAGACACCCGTTCGGTACAGGGGTCTCCCATGGGGTTGGACCTTACCGATCCTGGCACAACGTGCATTGATACGGGAAATAGCTACACTCGGTCGGGTTGATCGGAGGTGCCTATTGATGGCCGTGGGTAAGGGATGACGGTGGGCAGGACATGAGCGTGGGCAGGAGGCGGCAGCCCAGCATCGCCCAGCTGCGGGCGTTCGCCGCGGTCGCCGAGCACCTCCACTTCCGGGACGCCGCGGCCGCGATCGGGATGAGCCAGCCCGCGCTCTCGGGTGCCGTGTCCGCACTGGAGGAGACCCTCGGGGTCACGCTCCTGGAGCGTACGACCCGCAAGGTGCTGCTCTCACCGGCCGGCGAGCGGCTCGCGGTACGGGCGAAAGCGGTGCTCGTGGAGGTCGGGGCGCTGATGGAGGAGGCGGAAGCCGTCCGGGCGCCGTTCACCGGTGCCCTCCGCCTCGGCGTCATCCCGACCGTCGCGCCGTATCTGCTGCCGACGGTGCTGCGGCTCGTCCACGACCGGTATCCGCACCTCGACCTCCAGGTGCACGAGGAGCAGACCGCGAGCCTGGTCGACGGCCTCACCACCGGCCGCCTGGACCTGCTCCTGCTCGCCGTACCGCTCGGGGTGCCCGGTGTCGCCGAACTCCCGCTCTTCGACGAGGACTTCGTGCTCGTCACCCCGCTCGACCACTGGCTCGGCGGCCGGGAGGGGATTCCTCGGGAGGCGCTGCGCGAACTGAACCTGCTGCTGCTCGACGAGGGGCACTGCCTGCGCGACCAGGCCCTCGACATCTGTCGGGAGGCGGGGCGCGAGGACGCCCCGGTGACCACGACGGCCGCCGGCCTGTCCACGCTGGTCCAGCTGGTCGCGGGCGGACTGGGGGTGACCCTGCTGCCGCGCACCGCCCTCAAGCTGGAGACGACCCGCAGCAGCCAACTCCTCACCGGCTACTTCGCCGCCCCGGCCCCCACCCGCCGCGTCGCCCTCGCCATGCGAACGGGAGCGGCACGCGCGGCGGAGTACGAGGAACTGGCGTCGGCTCTGCGGGACGCGTTGCGGCCGTTGCCGGTGCGGGTGTTGGGGGACGGGGGCGGCTGAGATCGTGTGAGGGTTGGGGTGCGAGTCCTCCCTGCCCTGATCTCCCGGCCCATGTGGGTCGGGGGCCGGGTCCGAGACCCGGCCCCCTTGATCACTCCGGCGATCACTCCGGCGATCACTCCGGCGATCACTCCGGCGATCGCCCCGGCGATCACTCCGTGCGCAGGCCGTCCGCGCGCATCAGGCGCAGCAGCGGAGGCAGGCTGAAGAGGGTCACCGTGAGGACGACCCCGGCGCCGATGCCCGTCATTGCCAGCACGCTCGCCCAGTCCACGGTCACCGCGGCGCCGGCCATCTTCAGCAGGACGGCGCCCAGTGTCAGCCCCACGGTCGACGCCAGCAGCAGGCCCAGCGCGATCGGGATCGCCGTCTGCCAGAGCACCGACAGGCTCAGCGTGCGGCGCCGGGTGCCGAAGGCCACCAGGGACGACAGCAGCTTCTTGCGCTCGCGCAGCTGCTCCAGCTGGGAGACCAGCAGGCTCGCGCCGATCAGCAGCAGGACGCAGGTGGCGCCGACGAACAGCCCGTTGCGGATGGAGCGGAACTCCAGGGACTCTCGAGTGGAAGCCAGCGTGAACACGTCCGCCAGCGGGTCCAGCCGGGCTGCGGTGTTGCGCGCGTAGTCGCCGGCGTCCGGCACGGACGGGTCCAGTGCCAGGAACACCCGCTGGACGAGGCCTGCCTCGGCCCCCTCGGGCAGCGCGCCCGGGGTGAACAGCAGGCCGCCGCGCTCGTAGCCGGTCGGGTCCTCGCGGGTCGCCGCCGTCTTGATGCCGCCCGGCACCTTCCACGCCACCGTGTGACTCGTCATCCCGCTGTAGCCGGGGTCGAAGTACAGGGTGCCACCCGCCTTGACGAGTTTCTCCGAGCCGTCGTCGTACTCGCCGCCGACGATCCGGAAGGTGTCCCCGTCCCGGCAGGACTTCAGACGCGCCACCTCGCGCAACTCGGCGCAACTGCCGACGGCCACCTCCAGCGAGTTCTCCGGTTCCTTCGCCTTCTCGCCGAGCGTGCCCAGCGACAGGGCCGACGCCCGGCGTACGCCCTCGGTCTCGCCCAACTGCCGGGAGACGTCGTTCAGCGGGACGTCGCCGTGCACGTGGACCGTCATCTGGGCGCGGTTCAGGTCGTTGTCGGTCTGCTTGGTGTAATCGCCCTCGACCCCGGCGAACAGCATCTGCAGCGCGATAGCACCGGCCACCGCGACCGCGATGCCGTTGACCATGCGCGCGGCCGAGCCGCTGCTCAACTGCAGCCTGCGGACGGCCAGCTGCCAGGAGACCGACCCGGAGTTCAGCCGGGCCACCACGGCCTCGACCAGCCACGGCAGCAGGGTGGTGACGCCGACCAGCAGCAGCACGGTGCCGCTGATGACCATCCACTCGTTGAAGTTCCCGTTGTCGTTGCCCTGTCCCACCATCGGGTACAGCAGCGCGAGACCGCCCACCGGCAGCAGCAGCCGCCACCACAGCCGACGACGCGGGGGCTTCGTCGTACGGACCACACCGAGTGGCTCGATGACGACCCCGCGCAGCGCGAACAGCGTCACCAGGACCGCCGCGGCCGGTACGGCGACGGCGACCAGCAGGGCGAGCGCGATCGACGGGTTGAGGTCGCTCGGGAACACGCTGATGTCCCGCACCTTCAGCAGAGTCGCCAGGTGACGCCCCGCCAGGAAGAACCCGGTGCCGAGAACGAGCCCGAGCAGCGCCCCGGCGAGCGCCTCGCCGCCCGCGACCCGGCGCGCCATCCGCCCGTCCGCGCCGACCAGCCTGAGCGCCGCGAGCCGACGGTCCCGGCGCTCGCCGCCGAAGCGCACGGCCGCCGCGATGAACACACCGACCGGCAGCAGCAGCACCACGAAGATGATCATGATCAGCAGGATCAGGATCGGGTCCAGCCCGTCGTCCTGCACCGTGGCGGAGGGGCCGAAGTAGTCGATCCGCTCGACGGTGCCTCCGGCCAGCTGGTCCTGGAGCCCCGCCCCGCCCGCGTAGTAGGCGAGTTCGGTGGGCCCGATCAGCCCGGGCTGCTCGATGGTGCCGGTGACCTTGTAGGGGATGCGTTCACGCAGCAGCTTGCCGGAGTCGGACTTCAGCAGCTTCTGCAGCGCGGGCGAGGCGATCATCTCGCCCTTCGCGGGGAACTCGTCCACGCCCGGCGGCAGTGGCGCCAGCTCCCCCTCGGGCTCCAGGAGCCGGCCCCGTACGTCGTCACCGCGGAACTCGGTGTCGGCGCTGGCGATGATCAGCGTGTCGACCGCCTTCGGCATCACCGTCCCGCTGTACGTGAAGTCGTCCCGGGCGCTACCGCGTCGGTCACGCTCGGACAGCGCGCTCGGGATCGCGGTCGTCAGCAGCAGCAACGCCACCCCGAGCCCCACGCCGACGGCCGTCAGCAGGGCCCGGACCCACCCCTCGCGGCCGCCGGCGAAGGCGAACCGCACGCCCATGCCCAGATCCTTGGCCCACTGGGACGCGGCACTCATACGACGCGCTCCATGTCCCGGGACTTGCCGTCCCGTACGACGATCTCGCGGTCGGAGTAGGCGGCCACCCGCGCCTCGTGCGTGACGAGGACGACGGCGGCGTTGGTCGAGCGGGCGGCCTCCGTCAGCAGCTCCATCACACGCTCACCGTTGAGGGAGTCGAGCGCGCCGGTCGGCTCGTCGGCGAACAGCACGCGCGGGTTGGTGACCAGGGCTCGGGCGACGGCGACGCGCTGTCCCTGACCGCCGGAGACCTCACCGGGCCGCTTCTTGCGCAGGTCGTCGACCTCCAGCCGCTCCATCCAGGTCAGGGCCGCCTTCTCGGCCTCCTTGCGGGAGGTTCCGTTCAGCCGCAGCGGAAGGGCGACGTTCTCGACGCAGGTCAGTTCCGGCACCAACTGCCCGAACTGGAAGACGAACCCGAACTCCGAGCGCCGCAGGGCGCTGCGCTGGGCGTCGCCCATGGTGGCCAGCTCGCGGCCGTTGTAGGTGATGGACCCCGAGTCGGGCGGCACGATGCCGGCGAGACAGTGCAGCAACGTCGACTTGCCCGAGCCGGACGGGCCCATGACGGCGACGACCTCGCCGGGGTGGATGGAGAACTCGGCGCCGTCGAGCGCGAGGGTCGGGCCGTAGGCCTTGCGCAGCTCCTGGGCCGCGAGCAGGGAACCGGGAGGAGGAGTCACTTGGTCACCACCTCGGCCAGCTTGTCGAGACGCGCGGCGGTGAGTTCCAGCCAGCGCAGGTCGGCCTCGAGGTGGAACAGGGCGTGGTCGCAGATCAGCTGATCGGCGAGGTCCCCCTTCCGCTTCCGGTCGGTGAGGATGCGCATCATCCGCAGGTGCTCGGAGCGCTGGGTGTCGAGGATGTCGGCCGCGTTGCGCTGGGTGAGCAGAGCGAGGACGACCTTCGTGTAGAGGGTGGACTGGAGGTACGGCTCCGGCTTCTCGGGCGTCGCGAGCCACTGCTGCACGTCGGTGATCCCGGCGTCGGTGATGGCGTACCGCTTGCGCTCGGGCCCGCCGCCGGGCTCGATCCCGTCGACCTCGACGAGCCCGTTCTTCAGCAGCCGGGACATCGTCGAGTAGACCTGGCCGTAGTGCAGCGGCCGGTCGTGACCGAACTTCTCGTCGAAGGCCCGCTTCAGGTCGTAGCCGTGACGCGGGCCGGACTCCAGGAGCCCTAGGAGGGTGTGACCGATGGACATGCCGAGGACACTACACGGGGTGTATACGCGGCATGTATACGCGGAGTGTGTAGATCATGGCGGCGGGTGTGAAGGCCCTGGTGGGAGGTGATTGTCACGGTTTTGCTACATGGACATGGCAGGGCGACGGCGGGGCCATGGAAGGGGCGGGGAGCCCCATGGGTCCGGGCCCGTCCGGCGTGCGCGGACGGGCCCGGCTCAGCCAATTCCGCCGGTCCGGCGCGCACGGGCGAGGGTCGGCTCAGCCAATTCCAGCCCGTCCGGCGTTTGAGGACGAGGCCGTTCAGGCCGACGGGGGTCTGGGGGCGGAGCCCCCGGGTGGCCGACCACGGCGAGGAAGAGGCCCCGTGTCCCGCGGCAGCCGACCGGCGTCAGCCAAAGCCTTCCGCAGCAGGAACTCGATCTGGGCGTTGGCCGAGCGCAGTTCGTCCCCCGCCCACCGCGCCAGCGCCTCGTACACGGACGGGTCCAGCCGCAACAGCACCTGCTTGCGCTGCTGCGGCCGACGCTGAGGGGCCGACCCCTCGGACGGAACCGTCACTGGTAGAGCGTCCCGGTGTTGAGGACCGGCTGCGGGGACCTGTCGCCGCACAGCACCACCATCAGGTTCGACACCATCGCCGCCTTCCGCTCGTCGTCCAGCTCCACGATGTCCCGCTCGGAGATCCGCGCGAGCGCCGCCTCGACCATGCCGACCGCCCCGTCGACGATCTGCCGCCGTGCCGCGACGACCGCGCCGGCCTGCTGCCGCTGGAGCATCGCGGAGGCGATCTCGGGAGCGTACGCGAGATGCGTGAAGCGCGACTCGATGATCTGCACCCCGGCCGCTTCCACGCGTGCGTGCAGTTCGACGGCGAGCTTCTCGGTGATCTCCTCGGCGTTGCCGCGCAGGGAGAGGCCGCCCTCGTCGTGGGCGTCGTACGGGTACTCGATGGCGATGTGCCGCACGGCCGCCTCGGTCTGGGTGGAGACGAACTCCAGGAAGTCGTCGACCTCGAAGGTGGCCTGCGCGGTGTCCTCGACCTTCCACACCACGACCGCGGCGAGCTCGATCGGGTTGCCGTAGGCGTCGTTGACCTTGAGGACGGCCGTCTCGTGGTTGCGGACCCGGGTCGAGATCTTCGTACGGGACGTGAAGGGGTTCACCCAGCGCAGCCCGTCCTCCCGGATCGTCCCGCGGTACCGCCCGAAGAGCTGGACGACCCGGGCCTCGCCCGGCGCGACCATGTTGAGCCCGCACATCGCGAGGACCGCGGCGACCGCGACCAGAACCCCGGCGATGATCAGCACCGCCTTGGCACCGCCTCCGGAGACTGCCGCGGTGCTGACGATCAACCCCGCGCCGGCCAGCAGCCCGACGAGGCCCAGCAGCAGGGCGAGCCCGCCGCCGATGCTGTGCGCCGTGAACTCACGTACGCGTGGGGCGGGCATCTCGGGTACGTCGGCGGTGACGGATGTGGTGTCGGTAGGCATGGGTGATTCCCCCGTTTCGTTCGCATCTATCCACGAAGCCACGGCGGCTTCGTCTAGCTTCGAACTAGCTAAGTGATATCACTTTACCCCGCCCGGGCAACCCTATGCATCCCTGAGCCGTCGGTTCCGGTGGGACAGGTGCTGATTGTCACGTCCGCAAAAGACCGGATCGACAGCTCTTTGTCACAACTTCCGGTGTTAGCTTTCTGAGCTGACCTGAGCGGCGAACCTGTGTGGCAGGAGTGCACACAAGAGCGAAGCGGAGCGGAACACACCCATGGGACGAGCGGAAGACAGACGAGCGCGTCAGCAAAGCGGGCGCCGCGCCGCGCCCCGGCGCACGTCCGGGATGCCCTCGGCCCCCGTGGGAGGCGAGTCGGCCACCGTGGTGGGCCCGCCGGCCGCCCAGGGTGGCCGGGCCGCGGCCCGCCGGGCGGCCAAGAGCGCCGGCAAGGGCGGCGGCAAGGGCCGAATACGCCGGCTCTTCACCTGGAAGAAGATCCTCGGCACCTTCCTCGGCGCGTGCCTGCTCGGCATCGGCGCCTTCATCGCGCTCTATCTGGCTGTCGACATCCCGAAGGACAACGCGGCCGCCCAGGCCGCCCAGCGCCAGAGCAACGTCTACAAGTACAGCGACGGCAGCACCCTGGCCCGCGACGGCGACGTCAACCGCGAGATCGTGGACCTGGCCAAGGTCCCGAAGGAGGTCCAGCGCGCCTTCGTCGCAGCGGAGAACAAGTCCTTCTACAAGGACAACGGCATCGACCTCAAGGGCACGGCCCGCGGTCTGCTGAACACCGTGATGGGCAAGGGCGCGCAGGGTGGTTCGACGATCACCCAGCAGTACGTCAAGAACTACTACCTCAGCCAGGAACAGACGGTCAGCCGCAAGCTCAAGGAGATGGTCATCTCCCTGAAGGTCGACCGCCAGCTGTCCAAGGACGAGATCCTCGCCGGCTACATCAACACCAGCTACTACGGCCGCGGCGCCTACGGCATCCAGGCCGCCGCCCAGGCCTACTACCGCGTCGACGCCGAGAAGCTCAAGCCCGAACAGGGCGCGTACCTGGCCGCGCTGCTCCAGGCGCCGAGTCAGTACGACTGGGCGGTCGCGTCCGAAACCGGCAAGAAGCTGGTCGAGGCCCGCTGGAACTACGTCCTGGACAACATGGTCGAAGAGGGCTGGCTCGACCGGTCCGACCGCCAGGGCATGACGTTCCCGGAGCCGAAGGAGCCCAAGCCCACCGCCGGCCTGGAGGGGCAGAAGGGCTATTTGATCGAGCTCGCCAACCAGCAGCTGATCAACCAGCTGATGAAGCAGGAGGGCATCACCCGCTCCCAGGCCGAGGCCGAGGTCGTCGACCAGGGCTGGACCATCACCCTGAACATCGACAAGAAGAAGCAGGCCGAGCTGGAGAAGGCCGCCAAGGCGCAGCTGACCGACAAGCTGGACCCGAAGAAGCGCAAGGTCGACGGGAACGTCCAGGCCGGCGCCGTCTCCGTCGATCCCAAGACGGGGAAGGTCGTCGCCCTGTACGGCGGCGTCGACTACTTCAAGCACTACACCAGCAACGCGACCCGCACCGACTACCAGCCCGCCTCGACGTTCAAGCCGGTGATCCTGGCGGCCGCCCTGGAGGAGAGCGCCGAGACCCAGGACGGCGACCCGATCACCGCGAACACGATCTACGACGGCACCAGCAAGCGGCCGGTCGTGGAGGGCGGCAGCAAGGTCGGCTTCGCGCCCGAGAACGAGGACGACCAGGACTACGGCGACGTCACCGTCCAGACGGCGATGAACAAGTCCGTCAACTCCGTCTTCGCGCAGATGGGCGTCGACGTCGGCATGCCGAACGTCATGGACGTGGCCGGCAAGCTCGGCATGGACACCACCAACGAGCAGGCCGTGCCCGCCCAGACCCTGGGCACCATGGGTGCGAGCCCGCTGCAGATGGCCGGGGTCTACGCCACCCTCGACAACCACGGCAAGAAGGTCACGCCGACCATCCTCAAGTCGGCCGAGCACAACAGCCGCGCGGTCGAGCTCCCGGACCCGATCGGCGAGCAGGTCATCAGCCCGCAGGCCGCCGACACGGTGACCTCGGTGCTGACGGGCGTGGTCGACGACGGTACGGCCCGCACGTCCGTGGCGAACAACCCCAAGCGCGACGGCCAGAAGGTCGCCGGCAAGACGGGTACGTCCGACGACAACAAGTCGGCTTGGTTCACCGGTTACACGCCCGACCTGGTCACCTCGGTGGGCCTGTTCGGCGAGGACGCCAAGACCCACGCCCAGACCAAGATGTACGGCGCGGGCGGCGAGCCGCGGGTCAACGGTGGTGGTTTCCCCGCGCAGGTCTGGGCGGCGTACATGTTCGGCGTCACGGACTCGGACGCGAGGTTCGACCTCGACACCGACCAGGGCGCGGCCGTCCAGCCGACCTGGACGCCGACTCCGACCGAGGAACCGACGACCGAGGAACCGACGGACGAGCCGACCACGCAGAAGCCGACGGACGAGCCGACAACCCAGGAGCCGACGGACGAGCCGACAACCCAGGAGCCGACGGACGAACCGACGACCCAGGAGCCGACGGACGAACCGACGGACGAGCCGACGGGCGACATCACCCTGGACCCGGCCAGACCCGGAAACGAACAGTAGAGCAGCGTCCCGTCAGGGGCGCGGGGAACTGCGCGACCGGCCACGACACACCCGCAGCCGGCGATGCGCAGTTCCCCCTACGGCGACTAGCCCCGATTCAGCTCGAACCAGACGACTTTCCCGGTGCTCAACCGCGTGGCTCCCCACCGCCGAGCCAACCGGTTGACGAGGTACAGCCCTCGCCCGCCCTCATCAGTCGCCCGCGCCTGCCGCAACCGCGGCAACTGCGGCACGTCGTCCCCGACCTCGCAGCGCAGCACGTCGGTCCGCAGCAGACGCAACGTCACCGGCCGCGAGGCATACCGCACCGCGTTGGTCACGACCTCGCTCACCAACAGCTCGACCGAGTCGGTGAGTTCCTCCATGCCCCAGCGGGCGAGGGCGCGGCGGGCCAGGCGCCGGGCGCGCCCCGGGGCGGCGTCCTCCGGCTCCAGGAACCAGTACGCCACGTCGCTGGGTGCGATCCCGTCGAAGCGGGCGGCGAGCAACGCGATGTCGTCGTCGCGGTCGCCGGGACCGAGCATGTCGAGGACCTCGTCGCACAGGGCCTCCAGCGGCGGCGGATGGTCGGGCCCGGTGAGCTGCGCGGTCGCGGCGAGCTTCTCGCGCAGCTGCTCTATACCGGTCCACACGTCACGCAGGCGGGACTCGACCAGGCCGTCGGTGTAGAGGAGCAGGGTCGCTCCGGCCGGTGCGTCCAGTTCCACGGCCTCGAAGTCGACACCGCCGACGCCGATCGGGGCGCCCGCCGGCACCCGCAGTACCTCCGCGCGGCCGCCCAGGTGCAGCAGGACGGGCGGCGGATGGCCGGCGTTGGCGATGGTGATGCGGTGCGATACCGGGTCGTAGACGGCGTACAGGCAGGTCGCCATGCGGTCGGTGCCCAGGCGCTGGGCCTGCTCGTCGAGGTGGTGCAGGACCTCCTGCGGAGGCAGGTCGAGGCCGGCGAGGGTCTGGGCCGTGGTCCGCAGCTGGCCCATGATCGCGGCCGACGTCATGGAGTGGCCCATGACGTCACCGACCACGAGGGCGACACGGCTGCCGGGCAGCGGGATCGCGTCGTACCAGTCGCCGCCGACCCGGGCGGTCTCGGCCGCCGGGAGGTAGCGGGAGGCCAGCCGTACGCCGGTCGGGCGGGGGAGCGTCTCGGGCAGCATGGTGCGCTGGAGCTCGTCGGCGATGTACGCCTCACGGCCGTACAGCACCGCCTTGTCGATGCCGAGCGCGCTGTGCGTGGCGAGCTGGGCGGCGACGAGGAGGTCGTCGGGCTCGAACGCGAGGCGTTCCGGGCGGCGCAGGAACACCGCGGCGCCGATGACGCGGCGCCGGCCGCGCAGCGGGGCGAGGATCGCACGCTGACCGTCGGGGATGATCAACTCGCCGTCGTCGCCGAGGAGTTCGGGCAGGGCGGCGCGCGCGGCGGGAGCGTCGGCGAAGACGGGACGTACGCCGCGCAGCACCTCGGCGAGCGCGCCGCCGGGCCGCACCTCGCACAGTTCGGAGGTGAGGGCGGACAGTTCGGACAGCTCGGTCGGCTCCGGCTGCTGTGCGCCCGAGGGCAGGAAGCTGCCTTCGGTGTCCCGCTCCTCCGGGATCCGGTCGGTGCGGCGCAACCGCAGCACGACGGGCCCCGTGGGCCGCTCGTCGCCGACCGGCAGCGGGTCGCGCAGATAGACCAGGATCGCGTCGGAGAAGGTCGGCACGGTCGCCCGGCACAGCCCCATCACGATCTCGTCCAGGTCGATGCCGCGGGCGATCCGCCGGGTGGCGGCGCCCACGAAGCGCAGCCGGTCACCGTCCCGCCGCATGGGCGTCGGGCGGCCGGGCACCAGGCCCTGTCCGGTGCGCCGCTCGGCGGACGACTGCGGCGGCTCGGCGCCGGGCTGCGGCGGGATGGCCTCCGGAACGGGCCGCGGCCGGTGCGTGTCGGGCTCGGCGGCGACGGAGGGCTGCGAGTGCTCGGGGCCGTTGCCGGCGATGTCTGAGGGCTCCTTGCTCGGGCCGGACGGTGCGGTGGTGCCCGGCGTGGAGGGGGTCTCTCCGGTGCGTGCCTGCGCGGGTAAGGGGGTGCCTGCGCCGGCGCCGCCGCAAGGGGGGTGCGACGGCGTGGAATGCGCAGGCGTGGAGTGCGGCGTCGACTGTGTCGAGGTACGCACGAGCGCCCCGCGGGGCTCCGCGGGGTCGACGCCCGTCTCGGGGCGTTCGAAGGAGGTCGGCTGCTCCGTCACGCCTTTCGAATCCATCCGTCCGGGGCTGCGCGCCGCGCGTGCAGTTCGTCCCGCCGAAACTCCGATACCCGCAATACGTGCCCCAGGAACGGAATTCCCGCGTGGCCAGGGGCGGTTCCTGTGCCGCCGGTGGGGCGTCTGCTCCCAGGGCCGGCGTAGAAAGCCCCGCCGGCCCTGGCGGCGTTGCCCTGGTAACCCTCGCTCACGTCCTGCCGCCCCTCGGTGACGATCGGTCAAGCCCGGCGCGCACTTCGGTAGTTGCCGCCCAAGTGCGCCCTTGCGGAGGACGATCCTACGTTTGTTGCCCGGGGGCGCATCAAGGGTCTCATGAGGACATGTGCGCGGGCGTGCGATCCCAGTCCTCAGGCAAAGAAGGTACAGCCCAGGCGGGATCCGGGCGCCAGTGCTGCCAGTCGTCCGAGAACGGCGGCCCCCAGGCGCGGATCACCTCGACCGCGTCGCGCCCCGCTTCCCGCACCCGCGCGGCGAGCCGGTCGTCCACCAGCCCGTCCCGCTGGGCCTGCGCGAACTCGTCCTCGTCCCGCCAGTGCCAACTGCGGTCCGGGTGCACGGAGATGTCGAGGAAGTGGTCCTCGGAGTCCACTCCGCCCGCCCAACGAGCCAGCGGCTCCTCAAGGTTCACGTACCAGTTCTTGAACAGCCATCCGGGCTCCCAGAACAGCCACACCGACCACGGCTCACCGGGCCGCGCGAGCTTCAGCACCCCGGTTCCGAACCACCGGTCGCGCTGGACGGCGCGCGGCTTGGTGTACCGCGTCTCCAGGGGTTCCAGGTGCACGGACGTCCCGTCGGCGAGCACGGGCTTCACACACTCCGTGCCCGGAGCCAGCCATACGGCGAGGATCTCGTCGTCGTCCCGTACGACGGTGACGGGACGCGCGATGTGGAAGCGCCGGCCCGCGTTCTCCCGGTACCGCCACAGGATCTGTGTCCCGGGCGCCCAGAAGCGGGTCGACCCACCTGCTTCCACTTCCGTCGTCGTCACCGCTCCACCGTCTTCCATGGACAGATATTAGGTGCCGTAGGCATACGACGCTGCGGTGTCCGTCACGGTTCACACCGTCGTGCCAGACGGTTACGGCCGTGTCATCCGCAGGACATCGAGGGCCTCGTCCAGCTGCTCGACGGTGAGGTCGCCCCGCTCCACGTACCCGCTCTCCAGGACGACTTGGCGGATCGTCTTCCGCTCCGCGAGGGACTTCTTGGCGACCTTGGCGGCCTCCTCGTACCCGATGTACTTGTTGAGCGGCGTGACGACGGAGGGGGACGACTCGGCGTACTCCAGGGCCCGTTCGCGGTGGGCGACGATGCCGTCGACGGTGCGGTCGGCCAGCAGCCGGGACGCGTTGGCGAGCAGGCGGATGGATTCCAGGACGTTCTTCGCGATGACCGGAAGCATCACGTTCAGCTCGAAGTTGCCCGCGGCGCCGGCGGTGGCCACGGTGGCGTCGTTGCCGACGACCTGCGCGGCGACCATCAGGACGGCCTCCGGAATGACCGGGTTGACCTTGCCGGGCATGATCGAGGAGCCCGGCTGGAGATCGGGGAGGCTGATCTCCGCGAGGCCGGTACGCGGCCCGGAGGACATCCACCGCAGATCATTGGCGATCTTGGTCAGCCCCACGGCGATGGTCCGCAGCTGCCCGCTGGTCTCGACGATCCCGTCCCGGGCGCCCTGCGCCTCGAAGTGGTCGCGCGCCTCGGTGAGCGGCAGCCCGGTGGCGCGGGCCACCTCCTCGATGACGGCGGCGGAGAACCCGGGGGGCGTGTTGATGCCGGTGCCCACGGCCGTGCCGCCGAGGGGGAGTTCGGCGAGCCGGGGGAGGGAGGCCTCAAGTCGCTCGACGCCGTACCGCACCTGGGCGGCGTAACCGCCGAACTCCTGCCCCAGCGTGACGGGCGTGGCGTCCATGAGGTGGGTCCGCCCCGACTTCACGACGTCGGCGAACTCCTCGGCCTTGCGCTCCAGCGACCCGGCGAGGTGTTCCAGCGCCGGGATCAGGTCGCGGGTGACGGCGGCGGTGGCGGCGATGTGGATGGAGGAGGGGAAGACGTCGTTGGAGGACTGCGAGGCGTTGACGTGGTCGTTGGGGTGCACGTCCCGCCCGAGCCGCTCGGTCGCGAGGGTGGCGACGACCTCGTTGGTGTTCATGTTGGACGACGTTCCGGACCCGGTCTGGAACACGTCGACCGGGAAGTGCTCGTCCCACCGCCCCTCGGCGACTTCCGCGGCCGCGTCCTGGATGGCCTCGGCGATGTCCTTGTCGAGAACTCCCAGGTCGGCGTTCACCTTCGCGGCGGCGCCCTTGATCCTGGCCAGGGCCTCGATATGGGCCCGCTCGATGCGCTGCCCGGAGACGGGAAAGTTCTCGACGGCGCGCTGGGTCTGGGCCCGCCACTTGGCGTCGGAGGGCACCCGGACCTCGCCCATGGAGTCGTGCTCGATGCGGTAGTCGCTCATGCCTGAGTAAGCGTGCGGGGCGGCGGGGTTGTTCCTGTGCTTGGCCCATCCGGGTTCCACCGGTGGGTTTCGCCCCCGCCGCCCCTACCCTTCCCGTCCTTGAAGGGGCTCCGCCCCTTCGACCCCGCTCCTCAAACGCCGGAGGGGCTGGTTTGTCAGCCCGTCTGGGGGTGCCCCCTCTGGGGGAGTTTGAGGACGAGGCCGTTCAGGCCGAAACCGATTGCGTGCCGTCCCGCAGGGACTACGCCAGCCCCGGCCCCCGCACCGGAATCGACGTGAACGTCGGCGCGGGCGCCGGGTCCTGGAAGAAGTCGTTGCCCTTGTCGTCGACGACGATGAACGCGGGGAAGTCCTCGACCTCGATCTTCCAGACGGCCTCCATGCCGAGCTCCTCGTACTCGACGACCTCGACCTTCTTGATGCAGTCCTGGGCGAGGCGGGCGGCGGGGCCGCCGATGGAACCGAGGTAGAAGCCGCCGTGCGTGCCGCACGCGTCCGTGACCTGCTTGCTCCGGTTGCCCTTCGCGAGCATCACCTTGGAGCCGCCGGCCGCCTGGAACTGCTCGACGTAGGAGTCCATGCGCCCCGCGGTCGTGGGGCCGAAGGAACCCGAGGCGTAGCCCTCCGGTGTCTTGGCCGGGCCGGCGTAGTACACCGGGTGGTCCTTGAGGTACTGCGGCATCTCCTCGCCCGCGTCCAGCCGCTCCTTGATCTTGGCGTGCGCGATGTCGCGGGCCACGACCAGCGGACCGGTGAGCGAGAGCCGGGTCTTGACCGGGTACTTGGTCAGCTCGGCGAGGATCTCGTCCATCGGCTGGTTCAGGTCGATCTTCACCACGTCCGACGACTCGTCGAGGTGCTCGTCCGTGGTCTCCGGCAGGAACCGCGCCGGGTCGGTCTCCAGCTGCTCCAGGAAGACCCCCTCGGCGGTGATCTTCGCGACGGCCTGGCGGTCGGCCGAGCAGGACACGGCGATGGCGACGGGGCACGAGGCACCGTGCCGCGGCAGCCGGACCACCCGCACGTCATGGCAGAAGTACTTGCCGCCGAACTGCGCGCCGATCCCGATCTGCTGCGTCAGCTCGAAGACCTTCTCCTCCAGCTCCTTGTCCCGGAACCCGTGCCCGAGCGGCGAGCCCTCGGCCGGAATCTCGTCCAGGTAGTGCGCGGAGGCGTACTTGGCGGTCTTCAGCGCGTACTCGGCGGAGGTGCCGCCGACGACGATCGCCAGGTGGTACGGCGGACAGGCGGCCGTACCGAGCGAGCGGATCTTCTCCTCCAGGAACTTCATCATGGAGGCCTCGTTCAGGACGGCCTTCGTCTCCTGGTAGAGGAAGGACTTGTTGGCGGAGCCGCCGCCCTTCGCCATGAAGAGGAACTTGTACGCGCCCCCGTCGGTGGCGTACAGCTCGATCTGCGCGGGCAGGTTCGAGCCGGTGTTCTTCTCCTCCCACATGGTGAGGGGAGCCATCTGCGAATAGCGCAGGTTGAGGTTCAGGTACGCGTCGTAGATGCCCCGGCTGAGGGCCGACTCGTCGCCGCCCTCGGTGAGCACGTTCTGTCCGCGCTTGCCCATCACGATCGCCGTGCCGGTGTCCTGGCACATGGGCAGCACGCCGGCGGCCGCGATGTTGGCGTTCTTCAGCAGGTCCAGCGCCACGAACTTGTCGTTGCTCGACGCCTCGGGGTCGTCGATGATCCGCCGCAGCTGCGCGAGGTGCGCGGGCCGCAGATAGTGCTGGATGTCGTGGATGGCCTCCTCGGCCAGCTTGCGCAGCGCCTCGGGCTCCACCTTGAGGAACGTCCGCCCGTCGGCCTCGAAGGTGGAGACACCCTCGGCGGTCACCAGCCGGTAGGGGGTGGTGTCCTCTCCCATGGGGAGCAGATCGGTGTACGCGAACTCAGGCATCTCGCCCATTCCTCACTCGACAGACAGCGGCTGGCCTCCATTGGCAGCGTCCACCAGCGTAGAACCTGCCTCCGACGGTGAGCTTGTGAGGTAAGGCTCAGTTCGATATCCGGTGATCCACTCGGCCTCCGGGATCGACCCGGACGGGGTCTATCGCGATCTATCGTGTTTGGGTACGCTGCTGCCGTGGACCTTCAGAAGCAGACCGCACCCGCTGCCGCGACCGAGCTCCGTGCCTCCGACGCGGACCGCGACCGGATCGCCGACATCCTGCGCGACGCCCTGGCCGAGGGCCGCCTCACCGCCGACGAGCACGCGGAGCGCGTCGAGGGCGTGCTGGCCGCCAAGACGGTCGGCGAACTGGACGTCTTCATACGGGACCTGCCCGCCGCCCACCAGCGCCGCGCACCCCATGCGCCCGCCCCCGGCCGCCCCGCCCCGGGCGCGATCCCGACCGAGCCCGACGACAACGTGGTCGCGGTCTTCAGCAGCGCCGTCCGCAAGGGCCGCTGGCGCGCGGGCCGCCGTATCCACGCGTACGCGGTCTTCGGCAGCGTGGAGATAGACCTCAGCGAGGCGCTCTTCGAGTACCAGCAGGTCATGATCCGGGCGGTCTCGATCTTCGGCAACGTCGAGGTCCGCGTCCCGGAGAACGTCTCGCTGCGCGGCACCGGCGGCGGCGTCCTCGGCAACTTCGAGGTGGACCACCTCGACGCGGAGGACCCGTATGCGCCGGTGGTCCATGTCGATGGCTGGGCCGTGCTCGGCAACATCGAGGGCAGGCCGAAGCGGGGCAAGCTCGTCGCGGACATACTCGACCGCGTCCAGCGCAAGGTCGACAAGGGTTTGCGCAAGCATCTGGATCGTTGACGGTTGTGAAGCGGACCGGCTCCTTCCTGGCTCCCGGGGCCTTCCGGGGGTCGCACAGCGGCGCGCAGGACCCCCCGAAATCCAGCGGTTCGGAACTGACTGCATAGGCGCGCGTACAGCGGGTAGACCTTGCTGCATCGTCTCTCGCTCGCGAAGCCGTCGTCAGGAGTAGACCGTGCTGCAACCGCCGCATTCGTCCCTGCAGGTAGCTGCCGTTCCGGCCCAGCGGGTGCCAGCGCGAGACAGGGATCAAGACGCCCCATGGCATACGGAGGCCGTGTGCCGGCGTGACGAGGCCGGCCTCTTCTTCGCCCCCTCCAAGGAGCCCACCGCGGCCCGCCTCTCGCGTGAAGAGGCCGCAAAGCGGGTCTGTGCCCGCTGCCCCGTCATGGTCGAGTGCCGCGAGCACGCTCTGCTCCAGCCCGAGCCGTACGGCGTATGGGGCGGCCTCACCGCAGCCGAACGCCGAGTGGTCCTGGCGAGGCGCCGCCGCCGCGAGATGGAACTGAAGAAGACGGCGAGGACGACCGACCGCATAGCGCAGGCAGGCTGAGAAACAAGAAACAGGGCGCCCCCTCCGCACCGGGGGCGCCCTGTTCGGCTGTGAGTTGCAGTTGCGCCCTACTTCGCGCGGTCGAAATCAATCGCGCTGTACGCCCGCAGCTTGCTCAGCCGGTGCTCGGAATCGATCCGCCGAACCGTCCCCGACTTGGACCGCATCACGATCGAGTCGGTCGTCGCGTTCTCCGACCGGTACCGCACACCGCGCAGCAGCTCACCGTCGGTGATCCCGGTGGCGACGAAGAACACGTTGTCCCCGGCGACCAGGTCATCGGTCATCAGCACCCGGTCCAGGTCGTGCCCGGCGTCGATCGCCCGCTGCCGCTCCTCGTCGTCCTTCGGCCACAGCTTGCCCTGGATCGTGCCGCCCAGGCACTTCACGGCGCAGGCCGAGATGATCCCCTCCGGCGTGCCGCCGATGCCGAGCAGCATGTCGACGCCGGTGCCCTCGCGCAGCGCGTAGATCGACCCCGCGACATCGCCGTCGGAGATCAGCTTGATGCGCGCACCGGCATCCCGGATCTCCTTGATGATGCCCTCGTGCCGGGGCCGGTCGAGGATGACGACGGTGACGTCCTCGGGCGTGGACCGCTTGGCCTTCGCGACCCGGCGGATGTTCACGGACACGGGCGCGTCTATGTCGACGAAGTCGGCGGCCTCGGGGCCGGTGACCAGCTTGTCCATGTAGAAGACGGCGGACGGGTCGAACATGGACCCCCGGTCCGCCGCGGCGAGCACGGAGATCGCGTTGGGCATGCCCTTCGCGGTCAGCGTGGTCCCGTCGATCGGGTCGACGGCGATGTCGACCTCGGCCCCGGTCCCGTCGCCGACCCGCTCCCCGTTGAAGAGCATCGGCGCCTCGTCCTTCTCACCCTCGCCGATGACGACGACGCCGTTCATCGACACGGTGTGGACGAGGGTCCGCATGGCGCGCACCGCGGCGCCGTCGGCGCCGTTCTTGTCGCCCCGCCCGACCCAACGGCCCGCGGCCATCGCCGCTGCCTCGGTCACACGGACCAGTTCCAGGGCGAGGTTGCGATCGGGGGCTTCGCTGGGTACTTCGAGCTCGGACGGCAGATGATGATGATTCTCGGTCATCGAGGCGCACCTTTCTGATACGACGACGGCCGGATGAGGGTGACCGCCCTGACTCTATCCTCGGGCGCGCAGAATGAGCAGGGGGCCCCACGGATGAGCAGCCGGGGCACCTGCGACGATAGGGGGCGTGGCAGGTTCGAACGGCAAGCAGAAGTCGGTCCGCAACATGGTCCTCTCGCTCGGAGTGACCGTGCTCGCGGCGGGAGTCATCTATCTCTTCGTCCCCCATGATGACGGCGAACCCGACCTCCCGCGGGTCGACTACCGCGTGGAGCTGCTCACCGCCCGTCGCGCGGCGTCGTACCCGGTGGTCGCACCGCAGGGTCTGCCCGACACCTGGAAGGCGACGTCCGTCCGCTTCAAGGGCGACGACTTCGACGCCTGGCATCTCGGCTTCCACACCTCGGCCGGGGCGTACGTACAGGTCGAGCAGTCGACCGAGAAGCCGGCGACGTTCCTGGAGGAGGCCACCCAGGGCGGGCAGGCGACCAAGGACACCGAGCAGATCGGCGACCGGACGTGGACGCGCTACACGGGCGGCCGCTACGACGCACTGGTGCACCAGGACAAGGGTGCGACGACCGTGGTGGCCGGCACGGGCTCGTTCGAGCAGCTGACGCAGATGGCGAAGGCCCTGAAGGCGGAATGAGCACCTGAACGTGACGAAGGCCCCCGGCTGCGCCGGGGGCCTTCGTCACGTGCGCTTGGTTCAAGCAGCGACAGTCCGGACTCAGACCGTCGTGATGACCTCGTCGTACGCCAGACGCGGGGAGCGGGGGTACCAGGCGTCGGGGCCGGGCCTGCCGATGTTCACGACCATCAGCGGGGTGTGGTCGTCGTCCAGGAACTCCTTGCGGACGCCCTCGAAGTCGAAGCCGGTCATCGGGCCGGCGGCCAGCCCGGCGGCGCGGACGCCGACGATGAAGTACGCGGCCTGCAGGGCGGCGTTCAGCCCGGCGGCGTTCTCGCGCGCCGGACGCTCGCTGAAGAAGACGTCCTTGGCCTGCGGGAAGGCCGGGAACAGGGCCGGCAGCTCCTCGTGGAACTCGTTGTCCGCGGACAGGATCGCGACCAGCGGGGCGGCGGCCGTCTTGGCCTGGTTGCCCTCGGCCATGTGCTGCACCAGGCGCTCACGGGCCTCGGCGGAGCGGACCAGGGTGATGCGCAGCGGGGTCTGGTTGAAGGCGGTGGGGCCGTACTTGACCAGGTCGTAGATGGCCTGGACCTGCTCCTCGGTCACCGGCTCGTCGGTGAAGGTGTTCGCGGTGCGGGCCTCGCGGAACAGCAGGTCCTGGGCGGCGGGGTCAAGAACGAGAGACATGCGTGAACCTTCTCGGGTAGGGCGTGCGTCGAGCGTCATGCGTGGTGCGGGTAAACGGACCGGGGACCGTTTGATGCTTCGACGGTACGCGAGATAAGTTCAAGCTTCAACAAAAAGCGGGGCGTGGTGATCCGCTTCACAGCCCCGCTCATGCGTTACCGGTCGTCCGAGCCGTCCGCGCCGCTTTTCTGCTCGGCCTCGGCCTCGGCCTCCTCGGCGAGAGCCGCGTCCAGCCGCGCCCGCGCCCCGTCCAGCCAGCGCCGGCACACCTTGGCCAGCTCCTCGCCCCGCTCCCAGAGCGCGAGGGACTCCTCCAGCGTCGTACCGCCCGCCTCCAGCCGCCGTACGACCTCGATCAGCTCGTCCCGGGCCTGCTCGTACCCGAGTGCCTCTTCCACCTTGCTGGTCATTCGCCCACCCTATGCATCGGTCCGTGCGTCGCTTGGCGCGTCGCTTCCTGCGTCGACTCGTACGGAGAACTCGCCCTCGGCGACCCGCGCCCGCAGCGCCTCGTCGGCCGTCACCTCGGCCGGCTCCCGGACCACATGCCCGTCGGCCCTCTGCAGCACCGCATACCCACGCTTCAGGGTCGCCGCGGGGGAGAGGGCCACCACGCGCGCGTGCGTGTGCGTCAGCTCGGAGGCTGCGCGATCGAGGAGGTGGCCGAGGCAGCGGCGGCCGCGGTCGAGGAGCGAGGCGACGTGATCGGCGCGCTCGTCGATCATCCGGTGCGGATCCTCTATCGAGGGCCGCGCGAGGGCATGGGCGAGCCCGCGTTCCTCGCGCTCCACGAGTGCCTCGACACACCGCCGGGCCCGGTCGCGCAGCATCCGCACCCGCTCGTACTCCTCACCCACGTCCGGTACGACCTTCTTGGCCGCGTCGGTGGGGGTGGAGGCGCGCAGGTCGGCGACGTAGTCGAGGAGGGGGTTGTCGGGCTCGTGCCCGATGGCGGACACGACCGGCGTCCGGCACGCGGCGACCGCCCGCACCAGCTGCTCGTCGGAGAAGGGCAGCAGATCCTCGACGCTGCCACCGCCCCGGGCGACGACGATCACATCCACGTCGTCGATCGCGTCGAGCTCCTTGACCGCCTGCACGACCTGCGGCACGGCATGCACGCCCTGCACGGGGACATTGCGCACCTCGAAGCGGACCGCGGGCCAGCGGTGGCGGGCGTTCTCCAGGACGTCCCGCTCGGCCGCGGAGGCCCGGCCGCAGACCAGGCCGATCAGCTGGGGGAGGAAAGGCAGCGGCTTCTTGCGCTCCGGCGCGAAGAGTCCCTCGGCGGCGAGGGACTTCTTCAGCATCTCCAGCCGGGCGAGGAGCTCGCCGACGCCGACGGGCCTTATCTCCGAGGCACGCAGGGAGAGCTGGCCGCGGGGCGCGTACCACTCCGGCTTGGCGAGGACGACGACCCGGGCGCCCTCGCTCACCACGTCGGCGACGTTGTCGAACACCTGCCGATACGCCGTCACGCTCACGGAGATGTCGTACGACGGGTCCCGCAACGTCAGGAACACGACGCCGGCACCGGGGCGCCGCGACAGCTGGGTGATCTGGCCCTCGACCCAGATCGCCCCGAGCCGGTCGATCCAGCCCCCGATGAGCCGGGACACCTCGCCGACGGGCAGGGGGGACTCGGCGGTTGTGTTCGCAGCCATGCGGCGAGCGTATCGGCCGGTACCGACAAAACGGTTTCCCCGGCCGACAACAGCCGTGCCAGAGTGCGCGCATGTCCGACGACGTTGGCTTTCCCGTGCTGCGCACCGGCGACCCGGCATGTGCGCTGCGCCTGGCCCGACGTCTGGTGGCCGTGGGTGACACGCGGCACGCGGAGGTGCTGGTCGACATCGATCTGCCCGGCGTCGAGGACGTGCTGCGCGCCCGGTCCCTGTGGCCCCAGGCGTGGTTCACCTGGGAGGGCGGGCCCATCGTGTGGGAGCGGGGCGATCTCGTCGACCCGACCGGACTGATCGGCGGTGTCCGGGGCGCCGACCTGCCCTCCGACCACGGGAGGCTGTCGGAGCACCTTCCGCTGCGGATGGAACTGTGGGAGCAACCCCTCGGCAGTGTCGAGGACGACTTCGTGGCCCTGGCCGCACCGCACGTGGCCCAGCTCCACTGGTGGAACTTGGACTGGCCCGAGGTGCCCGAACTCGGGCTGCACCCGGAACGCAAGCACGCCGAGGTCACCGTGCTGTTCAACACCCCGACGCCCGCACTGGAGGAGCGCGTCGACGGCCACACCGTCCTTGTCCATGTGCGGGACACGAGCAACAAGGAGTCCATGCTCCGCCGCGCTTCCTGGGTGGCCGAGCAGGCGGGGGTGACGGTGATCGGCGGTCCGGTGCGGGGGTGACGGTCATCGGCGGTCCGGTGCGGGCCCGGTGAACTGCGACCGCGCCACGAGTACGGCCACCCCAGCCAGGAACCACACCGTCCCCACCACCTGCGCGACCCCCGAGGCCTCCACGATCACCGCGATCGTGATCGCCGCCCCCAGCACCGGCACCACCGCGTGCCGCCACCAGCTCACCGACGCCCCGTTCTCACCCCGACCCCCACGCCGCACCACAAACCACCCCACCACGCTCGCGTGCAGCAACGTGAACGCCGTCAGCGCCCCGACGTTGACCACCGACGCCAAGTGATCCAGCCCGTCATCCCGCCGGGCCGCCCACACGGCAGCGACCAGCGTGACGACGCCCGCGCACAGCAGGGCGACCCGCGGGACGCCGGAGTCCGTCCTGAACAGCACCCGCGGCAGCCCCCGTGCCCGCCCCATCGCGAACAGCAGCCGCCCCGCCGCGGCCTGCCCCGCCAGAGCGGCGAACGCCGCGCCGATCGCCTTGCTCACGGCCACCAGATCGTGCAGCCACGTCCCCACCGACGCGTCCACGGCGTCGTAGAACGCAGCCCCCTGCCGCTCCGGCTCGGCCGCCAGCTGCGCGGACGACACCGGCTCCAGCAGCGCCACCAGATAGGTCTGCGCGATGAACAGCACCCCGGCCAGCGCAAGGCAGAACAGCACCGCGCGAGCCACCTTCTCCGACCCGCCGGTCACCTCCTCCGCGAAGGAGACGATCGCGTCGAAGCCCAGATACGACAGCACCGCGACCGACACCGCGCCGATCACCGCCGCCGCCTCGAACGAACCCTGCGTACCGTCACCCGACAGCGGCGACAGCCACCCCCGCTCGGCCCCGGCCCGCGCGAGCACGACCACCGCCGCCACCACGAAGACCAGCAGGACCACGATCTCCATCGCGAGCACCAGGAAACCCACCCGAGCCGCCACCCGCACGCCCCACAGGTTCAACAGCGTCGTGATCACCACCGCCAGCGCGGTCCACACCCATCGCGAGACCTCCGGAACCAGCGCGTTCATCGCGATACCGGAGAAGAGATAGGCGACGGCGGGAATCAGGAGGTAGTCCAGCATCGCCATCCAGCCCGCGATGAATCCGGCCCGCTCACCGAGCCCCACGCGCGCGTACGCGAACACCGACCCCGCCTGGGGGACCACCCGCACCATCTGCGCGTAGCTGAATGCGGTGAACGCCATGGCGACCGTCGCGACGACGTACACCAGCGCGACCGCCCCGTGCGAGCGCGCGTCCAGCGTGCCGAACACGCCGACGGGCGCCATGGGCGCGATGAACAGCAGCCCGTAGACGACCAGGTCACGGAAGCCGAGGCTCCTGCGTAGCTCGTGTCCTTCGTGGACGTACGCTCCGCTGTGCCGGTCCCGGACATCACGCCTCCGCCAGTGCCTCGTCCGTCGCTCCGTTTCCCACCCCTCACAGCCCACGGTCAGTGTCCCCACCAACCTGTCACCCATGCGATCTTCGACCCGCCGGACGCACCCTTACGATGGGACGCATGACTGCTTCGCCTGGCCGCCGTGTCCTGCTCGCCGCCCCCCGTGGCTACTGCGCGGGTGTGGACCGCGCCGTGATCGCCGTCGAGAAAGCCCTGGAGCAGTACGGCGCTCCGGTGTACGTCCGGCACGAGATCGTCCACAACAAGTACGTCGTGCAGACCCTGGAGAGGAAGGGCGCCATCTTCGTCGAGCGGACCGAGGAGGTGCCGCCGGGGAACATCGTGATGTTCTCCGCGCACGGCGTCGCCCCTGTCGTCCACGAAGAGGCCAAGCGCGGCCAGCTCGCCACCATCGACGCCACCTGCCCCCTGGTCACCAAGGTCCACAAGGAAGCCGTCCGCTTCGCGAACGAGGACTACGACATCCTCCTGATCGGACACGAGGGCCACGAAGAGGTCATCGGTACGTCCGGTGAGGCCCCCGACCACATCCAGCTCGTCGACGGCCCGGACGATGTCGCCAAGGTCGAGGTCCGCGATCCGTCGAAGATCGTGTGGCTGTCCCAGACCACCCTCTCCGTCGACGAGACCATGGAGACCGTCGACGCGCTCAAGGAGAAGTTCCCGCAGCTCATCTCCCCGCCCAGCGACGACATCTGCTACGCCACGCAGAACCGCCAGCTCGCGGTGAAGCAGATGGGCGCCGAGGCCGAGCTGGTCATCGTGGTCGGCTCCCGCAACTCCTCCAACTCCAAGCGGCTGGTCGAGGTCGCCAAGCTGGCCGGCTCCCGCGAGGCCTACCTCGTGGACTTCGCCAGCGAGATCGACGAGGCCTGGCTGGAGGGTGTCACCACGGTGGGTGTCACCTCCGGCGCGTCCGTCCCCGAGGTGCTGGTCGAGGAGGTCCTGGAGTGGCTGGCCCAGCGTGGCTACGGCGACGTCGAGCTGGTCAAGGCGGCCGAGGAGTCGATCACCTTCTCGCTGCCGAAGGAACTCCGTCGTGACCTGCGCGAGGAGGCGGCGACGCTGATCGCCGAACGCACGGGGTCCGGCGGTTCCGGCGACTCCGGGGAGTGACTGTCAGTCCTTCGTCGTAACGTAGGGCCATGCAGATCTTCGGCTTGGACATCGGCGGATCCGGGATCAAGGGTGCCCCGGTGGACCTGGACAAGGGCGACCTGGCGGAGGAGCGCTTCAAGGTGCTCACTCCGCACCCGGCCACGCCGGACGGGGTGGCGGACGGCGTGAAACAGGTCGTCGAGCACTACGGCTGGACGGGGCCGGTCGGGCTCACCTTCCCCGGAGTGGTCACCGGCGGCTCCACGATCCGTACGGCGGCGAACGTCGACAAGAGCTGGATCGACACCGACGCGCGCGCGTTGTTCAGCGAGCGCCTCGGCGGCCACCCGGTGACAGTGGTCAACGACGCGGACGCGGCCGGCGTCGCCGAGATGCGTTTCGGCGCGGGCCGCGACCGCCGCGGCACCGTGATCCTCCTCACCTTCGGCACGGGCATCGGCAGCGCGCTGTTCACCGACGGCGCCCTGGTGCCCAACACCGAGCTGGGCCACCTCGAACTCCACGGCCACGACGCGGAGAAGCGCGCCTCCAGCAAGGCCAAGGAGGACGAGGACCTGTCCTGGGAGCACTGGGCCCACCGCGTCCAGAAGTACCTCGCCCATGTCGAGATGCTGTTCTCCCCGGAGCTGTTCATCATCGGCGGCGGGGTGAGCAGGAAGGCCCACAAGTTCCTGCCCCACATCGAGGGCATCAAGGCGGACATCGTCCCGGCGCAGTTGCAGAACAACGCGGGGATCGTGGGCGCGGCGATGCACGCGGCGGAGCAGGACCGCTAGCCGACCGGCAGACGCTCACGTCTGGTGGCGCCGGGCCGCCGCCCTGCGCGCCACCAGACGCACTCTCCGTACGAGCACGATGAGACCGGCGATCAGCGTCCCCCCGTACAGCCACCCGGCCTGCGTGGCGAGGCCGGTGAATAGGCCCATCAAGTGCCCGCTGATCCCGTCACCGTGGTCGGACATCGGAAGCAGCCCCACGGCGAACGCGATCGGCAGGACCACCGGCGCGGTCATCAGGTCGCCCCTGCGCACCCAGACGGCCGTCAGCACACACACCGGCACGAACAGCACGCCGTACAGCGCGAGCGAGGACCCGAACAGCAGCGAGTCGAGGTAGCCGAGCACGACCATCACGGCACCGCAGAACAGACCGCTGCCCAGGCCGGTGAGCCGGGGGTTGGGAAACCGGCGCAGAGCCTGCGGCGCCGGGGGCGGTCCGGGGTGCCGTACCGCCGCTGCCGCCGGGCCCGAACTCGGGCGGCGCTGGGCGACGGGCCGGGTGGCGCGCGGGGGTGCGGCGGGTTGCGCGGCCCGCGCGGGCCGGCCGCCCCGGGCTGCCGCGGCGGACCGTGGGGCGGCCTCCGGATTCCCTGCGGCGCCTGGGGCCTCTACGGCCCCCGCGGACCGGGGGGACCGGGGGGACCCTGCGGACTCTGCGGCCGTTGCTGACCGTGCGGACCGGGCAGACCCTGCTGACTCTGCGGACCGAGCAGAGCCTGCTGACCGCGCAGGCCAGGCGGGCCGTGTGGGCCAGGCCGACCGAGCCGCACCGCTCATACCTCGCGAGAATCCGCCCTCGCCCCGCCTCATGCCACCCTCACCCCGCACCACTCGGTCTTCACCCCGCGCCAGTCCACTTGCGCTGTCTTCACTTCGCAGCCGCCCCGAGCCCTCTCGTCTGAGCCCCGAGCCGGTCTGCTCGTGCGGCGCCTCTCGCTGTCCGTGCCCCGCGTCAGGCCGCCCGCGCCCGTCTTCATCGCGTTGCGGCCCCGCACCATTCCGTCCGCGCCACGCACTGCGCCGTTCGCGCCGCGCTCCAAGCTGTCCTCTCCCCGCACTGCTCCGCTCACACCTCGCGCCAGTCCATTCGCGCCGCGCACCGCGCTGTTCTCGCCCCGCACTGCACCGCCCCCACCCGGCGTCGGCCCGTCCCGTCCCCGGACCACACCGCCCTCGCCCCGCACCACACCGCCCTCACCCTGTGCCGATTGACCCTGCCCCCGTGCCGACCCGCCCCCGCCTCGCCTCAGCTCGGCCCCTCCCCGCACTATCTCGGCCCGGGCCCCCGTGACGCGTCCCCCGCCCCGTCCCGTCGCCCCTTCACCCCGCGCCGCCCGCTGCGGCAACGGTGGTGGGGTGCCGCGTGGCGGTCCGTGCCCGGCAGGTCGCGCCCTGTATTGCTCCACTGGTCCAACCTAGGTCGGTTTATGTGGCGAATCGGGGATCGGACACGCCCGGGGGCGGACCTTGGCCAGGTGTTCGACAGGGCGCAAGGGCCCGGGCCGGTACGCCGTAGACTGGTGGATCGGCCCGTGCATCTGCATCGAAGATCGATCTGCATCGAAGATCGAAGAAGGACCGGGCCCCAGCCAAGCCCCTGAAGTCCTCTCACGTACGGGAAGTCGCAACGTGTCGCTCACGATCGGAATCGTCGGTCTGCCGAATGTCGGCAAGTCGACCCTGTTCAACGCCCTGACCAAGAACGACGTGCTGGCGGCCAACTACCCGTTCGCCACGATCGAGCCGAACGTCGGCGTGGTCGGCGTCCCGGACCCGCGCCTCACCAAGCTGGCCGAGATCTTCTCCTCCCAGCGCGTCCTGCCGGCCACCGTCGACTTCGTCGACATCGCGGGCATCGTGCGCGGCGCCTCCGAGGGTGAGGGCCTCGGCAACAAGTTCCTCGCGAACATCCGTGAGTCCGACGCGATCTGCCAGGTCATCCGCGCCTTCAAGGACGAGAACGTCGTACACGTCGACGGCAAGGTCTCGCCCAAGGACGACATCGAGACGATCAACACCGAGCTGATCCTCGCCGACCTCCAGACCATCGAGAAGGTCCTGCCCCGGCTCCAGAAGGAGTCGCGGATCAAGAAGGACATCGCGCCGAAAGTGAAGGCCGTCGAGGAGGCCCAGGAGATCCTGGAGAAGGGCGACACGCTCTTCGCCCACGGCATCGTCCAGGGCACCGAGCGCAACGAGCTCCTGCACGACCTGCACCTGCTGACCACGAAGCCCTTCCTGTACGTCTTCAACGTCGACGAGGACGAACTGACCGACGAGGACTTCAAGAACGAGCAGCGCGCCCTCGTCGCCCCCGCCGAGGCGATCTTCCTCAACGCCAAGCTGGAGGCGGACCTCGCCGAGCTCGACGACGACGAGGCTCTCGAACTCCTCCAGTCCGTCGGCCAGGACGAGCCCGGCCTCGCCACCCTCGCCCACGTCGGGTTCAACACCCTCGGCCTGCAGACCTACCTGACGGCCGGCCCCAAGGAATCCCGCGCCTGGACCATCAAGAAGGGCGCCACCGCCCCCGAGGCCGCCGGCGTCATCCACACCGACTTCCAGAAGGGCTTCATCAAGGCCGAGGTCATCTCCTTCGCCGACCTGGTGGAAACCGGCTCGGTGGCCGAGGCCCGCGCCAAGGGCAAGGCGCGCATGGAGGGCAAGGACTATGTGATGCAGGACGGGGATGTCGTGGAGTTCCGCTTCAACGTGTGAGCGGAGCCGGCGAAGCAACACCAAGTCGCCGCCCTGACAATCTCCAGTTCAGGTGGGGCCCGGCTGTTCGGAGTCGGGCCCCTGGCCTTTGTCCTGTCAGGCCGCACGGCTGAAGTGAATCAACCTCAGGGGGTACCGGAGGAGTCCGGCGCCGCGCCCGTGCCGTTGCCGTCGCTGTTGCCGTTCCAGCGGAGCGTCACGTCGAGGTGGGCGCCGGCCGTGGCGCTCGACAGGACCGCGCCCAGCTTGGCGTCCAGGACGACGCCGAAGGTGACCTCCACCTCGTCGGGTCGCTCGGCGAGGGTCCGGAAGCCGCCGATCACCTCGGACGCGGCGGCGGTGACCGGTGCCAGGGCGTCCCGCAGGGAAGTCGCCGCGCTCTCCAGACGGGTCCCGAGGCCCACCGCGCCGGTGCCCGCGCGAGCGGGCGGGGCGACGAGGACGACGGTGCCGTCGGAGAGGGTGAACTGGACTGCGTCCGGCATGGGGGGCTCCTGGGGGAGGGGGAGTTGGGGCGCGTCAGGCGTGGTTCGGGGTGCCGCAGAGGGGAGTGGGCGGCGGGGAGTCCCGCATCGCCCGCTGGACTTTGTTGAGCGCCTCCAGCAGTGCGGGCAGTTCCTTGCCGTTCGCGTACTCCAGGACCGCTCGGTAGAAGGCGGCGGACACATCGGGATCCATCGCGTCGGCGGCGCTGAAGCAGAGCGTGTATCCGGAGCGGAGCATCCCGGCGATCCGCTCCTGGGTGTCGTTGCCGTACGCCGTCACCTTCCTGTTGGCGGAGAGCGCGAACCCGGGTGCGTCCACCCAGGCCTGCTGGGCCTGTTCGCTCGCCAGGTAGGAGATGAGTTTGTCGGCGCTGTCGTTGCTGCCGGTGAACTTGCCGACGAAGTCCGCCGAGACCTCCAGCACGCGGTCCGGGGACGGCGTCACGTATGTGTACCTGCCGGGCTCCACGCGTTCCGGCTCGAAGCCCATCGCGGACAGTGCGCCGTGGCCCAGGGAGCAGGAGCTGTCGGTCATGCCGTCGGTGGCCTCGCTGAACCCGCGCGTGGCCGCGCCGGCGGGGGCACTCTCGATCAGATCCCCCCACGCCCGCCACGCCTCCTCGACCGGCGTCGAGTCCCACTTCAGATCGCCCGACACCCAGGCCTCGTACGTGTCCGCGCCCGCCTCGGCGAGCAGCAGGTCCGCGATCCAGTCGGCGCCCGGCCAGCCGGACGTCGGGCCCGACTCCAGCCCCAGGCACCAGCTCTCGGGCCGGGCGCGCAGTGCGGTCCAGGTGCGGGGAGGGGGCGGGGCGACCCCCGTCGCGTCGTACCAGACGAGGCTCTTGACGTCGGCCTTGACGGGGACCGCGTAGACGTCGCCGTCCTCCATGGCCAGCTCGCGGAACGGCTCGGCGTACGCGGCCGTGTCGACGGCGAGCGGCCGCAGGGCTCTGTCCTTGCGGTACTCGGAGATCGCGCCCACGCTCGGCAGCACCGCCAGGTCGGGCGCCGCCTCCGCGGCCACCGCGGCGTCGAGTTGCTGGGTGAGGGCGCGGGTGACCTGTGGCTCGACGTCGATGCCGGGGTTGCGGTCCTCGAACGCCTCGATGACCGAGTAGAACGCCTTGAACTCGGTGCCGGACCAGGGAACCATGATCGTCACCCGCTCCTTCTCGGGCCCGCCGCAGCCGACCGCGGCCAGAAGCAGACCGAGGGCCAGGACGCAGCGCACGAGTGGTGCCGTCGGCCGCCTCATGGGTGCGGGAACCGGTACTCGTCGATACGGGGGCGGTAGGCGACGTATCCGAGCCCGCCTGCGGCGACGAGCAGGGGCAGCGCGATCGCCATGACCCATCCCCTGCCGGGGAGCAGCGGATCGCTGCACGCGGTGACGGCGACGGACGCTGTCGCCAGCAGGGCCAGGCCGAGCGCCGGGCTGGGGTACTGCCGGAAGTGCCGGGCGACGACATGGCCGGTCGCACAGGCCAGCAGCAGCATGACGGCCACCGGCGTGAGGAACAGGGGCCACAGCAGGTAGGGGTTCAGCCAGAGCGACCGGAGCTGCTCCTCCAGGGCCAGGGTCTCGATCTCCCGGAGATCCTCGAGCGATTCGATGAGCCCGCCGGTGAACCGGACGTCACGGCCCGCGTCGTCCCGCTCGGGTCCGTCCTCCACGGCCGCGATGGCCGCCGAAGCGCCCTGCGGGCCGTTGGCCAGCTGCAGGCAGGTCGTCAACTGGCCCTGGACGAACTGGATGTGGTGCAGACCCTGCTCCCCGGCCGCGTTGCCCTTGGTCGCCGAGGTGAGGAGTGTGCTCACGCTGGTGGTGGCGTTCGCGAAGCCGGTGCCGGCGCCGATCAGGTCGACCTCGCCGGTGGCCTCCTCCGCCTTCGTGAGCTCGTCCTTCGCCTGTACGGCTGCCTCGCGTGCCGCCGTGAGGTTGTCGATGGCCTGGCGTGTGCGGTCGGCGGCGGCCATCTGCTCCCCGGCCCGGTTGGCCACCAGCAGATACAGCAGCGCGGTCAGCGCCACCATGCTCAGCACGCCCACCCGGAGCCGGCGCAGTACGACGACGGGATGGGCCCGCCGCCCCGAACGATTCCGTCCCCAAGGCATGCGCGCCGAGGGGCCACGCCCCCGCACCGCCGTCACGACGCGTCCACCGGCTCCCCGCCCACCGCGCCGTCCCCGAACCGATGCCCGCACTCCTCGCAGAACTTGGCCGAGGCCGACGTCGACGCCGTATCGCACCGCGGGCACACGCGCGGCGGCAACGGGACGTCGAGCACCGGCAGTTCGACCGGGTCCACCCGGGGCGCCACCGTCTTCGTCGAGTCGACCCCGATCCGCTGGATCTCCGCCCGGGAGACATCGCGCCGCACCCGCAGCCGCCCGTCGGGGCCGGAGGTCGCCAGCGCCCGCAGCAGCCGTAGCCGCACGGTGTCCCGAAGGTCCTGCGCGAGGCCGGTCGCCAGGCGCAGTTCATGGTCGGCGCGTTCGAGATCGCCGCGCAGGTGGGCGTCGGCGCAGGCGCGCATCGCCATGCCGAGTTCGCGTTCGTTCTCGACCCGGGTGAGCTGGGCCGACCTGGGGATCCCGAAACCGGGGGTCGAGCGGCGGCGTACGACCATGGCCGCCGTGTCGGAGCACGGCCCACGCGTGCCGTCGGGGCGCTCGGCGTGCAGGGTGATGCGCGCGGCGCGCAGGTCCTCGTCGACGGTGAGGGTGTGAGGGTCGAAGCGGAGGGAGACGTGGTACTGGCGGGATTCCGGAGGCCAGGAGCCCAGCGGGACATGGGTCTCGCCGTCCTGCGACCGGCGTGCCGTCAGTTCGGCCTCGACAGGGCGGGTCTGGCGTACGAAGGCGAGCTGGAACCGGTCGTTGAGGCGCAGGCCCAGGTAGACGCGGGGCACGACGATGCGTTGCGCCTGGCGCACGAGCCGGGTGAAGTCCTCGGTGAGGTCCGAGACGCTGACGACGGCCGCGGCGGTGCCGTGCAGGGCCTCGGTGATGCGCAGCAGCTCGGCGTAGTGCCAGTCGCCGCCCACGCCCCGGGCGTCGCACACGAACTGGTCGGTGCAGGCGGTGAGTACGTCCCCGAGCTGCTCCGGTGTCTCGTGCTCGTCCTTGCCGTCCGTGTAGAGCACGGCGTGGCGCACGGTGCCGGGGGCGGCCACCGACGTGAACAGGTGCTGGGCGCACTTCAGCCACTGCCCGATCGCCGTACCGCCCTCGGCGAACTGGCCGACGACCCGCAGCTTGGCGTCCTCCCGCGTCAAGGCGTCGACGCGGGCCAGGCCGCCGGTGGCCGGGAAGATCACCTCGGCCTTGTGGTGGCCCGCGACGATCCCCAGGTGGGTGCCGTCCCGCAGGGTGTCGATGGCCGCGCACATCGCGCGTTTCGCCTCGTCCAGCTTCCGGCCGGACATGGACAACGACCGGTCCATGATGAGGATTTCGGCGCCCGGCCGGTCCGGGAGCGCGCTCGCCTGCCCGTCCGCACCGGCGCGTGCCGTGACGGTGACGAGGGCGTCCGCGCGCTGCTCGTCGTGGGCCAGATCCGAGGGTGCGTCCACTTCCAGGGCAAAGCTGAGCCCCAAGGGCGACCTGTCCCCCACCGGCACCACCCGATCGCGTCGCTGCGTTTCCCTTACGGAGCGTGTAACCGTCCCTTACCCGGCGTATCAGGAGCTTAGCGTTCTGGGTGTTCCTCCGAAACGGGAATGACCGCTTCTGCCACGTCGTCCGGCCCTTCGCCACCGCAGCGGGGGACGCAACCGGTTCGCCAGGTCCACCAGTGCGACGTACTCGCGCTCGGTGGGCGCGTGCGGGCCGAGTTCGCGGATCGCGTCGGACAGTTGCTCGCGGTCACGATGGTGCAGGAAGTGCGCGTACCGGATCTCCGCGCGCAGTCCCGCCGCCGCCGCGGCGTCCACGTCGAGGCCGCCCAGGCCCGCCCCGGCCCGTTCCAGGTCGTCCCCGGTCGGCTCCCGGTGGGCGGGCTCGTCGAGGATCACGACGCTCAGGCGTACGGCCGCCACGCGCGCCTCGCGTTCGTAGCGGAACTCCTGCGCCAGCCGTACGGCCGTGCCCACCGCCTCGGTCCGCTCGCCGGACAGCAGATGGACGCGGGCCAGGCCGAAGCCGGCCGCGCCGAGTGCGGGGGTGGTGTCGAAGACCGCGCTGTAGTGCGACCGGGCGGCGGCGAGGTCGCCCCGCAGCTCGGCGCACAGGCCGAGGGCGAGCTGCGGTATCAACTCGCCGGGAACCGCCTCCCGTACGGTGCCGAACGCCCGGGCTGCCGACTGCGCGTCCTCGCGGGCCAGCGCGATCAGGCCGGAGTACCAGGCGTGCAGCCAGTGCCAGTCGGGCAGGCCCGCCGCCGCGAGCGTGCGCTCCGCCAGCTCCGGGTCCCTTCTGCGCAGGGCGAGCCGGCTCTCCGCCAGGGCACGTCCGGCCGAGCCCGCCATGTCCGGGGCGTCCGGGTCGGACAGCGGGGCCGGAAGCGCGGCCGCGATGTCGCCGGGCTCGGGGGAGGCGAACGGCGCGCGCATCGTCAGCGTCGCGTCCTCGCCGGGCCGCGCCTCGACCCAGTGGGCCAGCGGCCGGGCCGCCCCGAGGCCACCGTGCAGGGGCTCGGGCATCGAGCCGAACAGGGCCGACGGACGGGCCACTTGACGAAGGGCCGGCGCCGCCGCGACGACCTGCCGGATGACGCCGCTGAGCTGTTCCGCGAACTGCCGCGCCGACACGAACCGCCGCCAGGGCTGCTCGGTGTCGGTGGCGCGGTCCAGCAGCAGCCGGAGCGAGTCGACGCCGGGCACCGAGCGGTCGGTCCAGCGGGAGTGGCACATCTCGCGCAGGGTCATGCCGAGGGAGTACAGATCGAAGCCCGGCGTCGGCCGCCGATGCTCCGGATCGCCCTCAGGGGGTGCGTACGGCGGCGTGTACGCCACCACCGGCCCCGTGTCCTTCTGACTGCGCACCGCGCCGAAGTCGATGAGCCGCACCCGGTCCAGCGTGCCCGCGGGGCTCTGCTCCCGGAACCGGATGATGTTCAGCGGTTTGACGTCGCAGTGCAGCAGGCCCCGGGCATGGAGATAGTCGAGCGCCTGGAGGATGCGGATCCCGTGTGCGAGGAGGGTCTCAAGACGGTCGCCGTCACCCGCCGAGAGCGGTACGCCCGGGACGTACTCCAGGACGAGATGCGGGCCCTCGTGCTCGTAGCCCAGGATGCGGACGATGCTGTCGTGCCGGAGCCCGACCAGGACGTCCCGTTCGTGCAGGGCGGTCCTGGCGACCGACTTGTTCAGGGCCTTGAGGACGACGTGGGTGGCGAGGTTGCGGTCATGGACGAGGTAGGCCGCGCCGTACGCGCCCGAGCCGAGGACGCGTTCGACGTCGTAGCGGCCGGCGATGGTGAGGCCGCTGGGCTGGGCGAAGTCGAAGTGGGTGCCGCAGCGGGGGCAGAAGCCCTTCGTCCGGCCCGGTTCGCCGGCAGCGCCCCGGCCGACGGGCTCCCGGCAGGAAGGGTTCGCGCAGAAACGATGCTCCTCGGCGACGGGCTCCGCTGACCGCAACGGTACGTCCGGGACCTCGGGACCCCGGTCGGAGCCGACCAGGCCGAGCCCGTACCAGGGGTCCGGACGCACCTGCGCCACGCCGACGCCCGCTCCCCGCACCGGCTCGGGGACACGGGCCGCCGCAGCGGCCGGCTCCCGCGGCAGCGGGCGCCGGTCGCACGCGTCGCAGAAGCCCTGCTCGTCGATCTCGCCACGCCCGCAGTCGGGGCGATTGCACATCGGCACGGCGTCACCCTTCCTCGATACGGCGGTTGACCTCGTCCACGTACCGGCCGACGGACCGGCGGGCGGCCGTGAGGTCGATCGGCACGGTCTGCAGCGCGCGGGCGGCCGGGGCGTGCAGGTCGGCGAGCCGGCGGTCCTCGTCGCCGAAGTACCGCGCCGCTCGGAGCCGGTGCAGTTCCAGGGTCGAGGAGAGGTCCTGGTGGGCCCCGGCCAGTCGGCGCACCTCCCGGTCGTACCGGGCCACGGCGGCCCGCGCGGCGACGGCCCGGTCGTGGACGGCGGTGAGTTCGGGGCTGGGCTCCGTCCCCCGGGCGACGGCCAGCCGGACCCGCAGCCGGGGCGCGGCGCGGGGCGGCAGCCGGGGCGGGGCGAAGAACCGCACGCCCCACTCCTGTTCCAGCGCGGCCGCGGCGTCCTCCTCGGCGGCGAGCAGGCCGACGACCCCCTGGGCGTTCGCCGCGGTCACGGCACCGACGGCGGGACCGCGCATCGGTTCCGGGTCGAGGGACACGTCGTGGGCGAGGCCGTCCGGCGGCGTGCCCTCGAACCCGAGGACGAGACGGATGCCCCGCGACCTGGCACGTCCGGCCAACTGCCCCAGCAGATCCCGTACCAGCGCATCCGGGTCCTGCGCCCGGTCCACGCCGCCCACCACCAGACAGGCGGGCGGCCGGCGCCGCAGCAGCTGCCGCGCGACCGCGCGGGCGTCCCCGCCGGGGAGCCCGAACCGGCGCGTGAGATAGCCGCACACATCGGCGACCGATTTACCGCGGGCGTCATAGGCCGCGTCGATGACGCCCAGCCCGAGAACCGTGTCGCCGGGCGCGCCGGTGAGTTCGTCGTCGGAGACGGTCGCCCGGGCCGCCGGGTCGGCCGTGCGCACGAGACGCACCAGCCAGGAGTCGCCGACCGCGGTCGTGCCGCCGGTGCCGACGGTGACGGTGCCCGACCAGCCGCTGTCGAGCAGCCGGGTGAGCTCCTGCGTCAGGGCGAGCCGCAGCGGGTCGCCCAGCACGTCGTCCGTCAACTCGCCGCGGGTGCGTCCGAGTTCGTCGGTGGGGTCACCGTCGAAGAACCCCAGCTCACCGATGCGGGGCAGATACGACAGCACTGTCTCGGTGGGCAGCATCCAGGCCGCCTTCGCGTCTCCGTCGACGTAGTCGGCCACCACGATGCCGATGACGCGCCCGTCGAACTCCCCGCCCAGCGCCATCACTCCCGCGCCCGAATACCCCGGCTCGATCCACGGATCGCCCTCGCGCACCCGCTTCAGCAGCCCCCACTCGCCCTGCCTGCCACCGGACCCCGCGAGCCGCGCGTCCGTCCCCATGCCGATCGGGTCGGCATGGGGAAAGCCGTACACGCGCACCGAGCCGCCGGAAATGGGGGCCTTCCACAGGGTGGTGCGGGTGCCGCACCCGGCCGGTTCGTCGAGTTCGAGCAGGGCCACGTCGCCGCGCTGCGTGTCGTTCCTGTGCACCCAGGTGCCCGGCGCGACATGCGCGACGCGGCTCCACTCCGGTCGGCACGCGACGCTGCTGATCCGCACGTGAGCGGTGGTGCCCCCGGGACCCGCTCCGGCGTCCCGGACGACATGCGCGCACGTCAGCACATGCCGGTCGTCGAGCAGTACTCCGGCGCCGCACGGCGTGCCGTCCTCGTCGTCCACCCTCACGCGCCATGGACCGTCACTGTGGTGATGCAGCGCCATATGCCCACGGTATGGCAACGGGCGCCACATCGACCCGAGTTGTCAGGCCGGGTGCGCCCCGGTCCTCAGCCATCCGGATTCCCGGCGGTGTCGAGTCCTTCCGCTCCTTCCACGTGCAGTTCCAGGCTCACCGCCAGCTGGATCTGGGCATCCACCCAGGCCGGGACGGCCGCCGTCGCGCCGTCCCGGTGGAGGGTCGTGTCCAGGTCGCGTATCAGGCGGGCGGCGGTGTGCAGACCGGCGCGTTGGAGTGCCGCCGCGCTGTCGGTCAGGCGGGTGCGGGCGGGCGCCGTCACTCGGCGCAGGCCGTGGTGCGCTGCCTGGGCCAGGGCGGTGAGGGCAGATTCCAGTGCCGTGGTGATCGGGTCCTTGGAACGGGCCCGGGCCATGGCGAGGGTGGTGTCGCCTTCGCCCGGGGCGAGGTCGGGGATGATCACGCCCTTGCCGGTCAGTACGGCCAGCGGGTCCAGCACGATCCTGCCGTGAGCGCGGTTCAGCATGCCGCTGACGCCGTGGACCTCCTCGTCGCCGAGCGCGGCGGCCAGCGCGTCCAGTCCGCCGGGGCAGAGGGGGTTGTAGGCGGCGCGGACCAGGATCTCGTTGCCGGCCGGGTCGCGTACGACCGCTTCCAGTCGTTGCGCGGCGGGGTCGTAGCCGACGGTCTCCACCGCGGCCACTTCGACCACCCGCACCGCCTCCGCCTCGACCCGCGGGCGGATCAGCCGGGGCGGCCGTTCGCCGGCGGCCCGCAGATGCGCGGCGGTGTCCCGGAGGCGCAGGCTGCCGGGCAGTTCCCGCCAGGCCGAGCCGAGCGGGGTGACGCTCGTGGCGGCGATGCGGCCCCGGGAGATGGAGACGGTCCGGTCGGCGGCCCGTGAGGTGTGCTCGCTGACCACGTTCGCGGTGGCGAGGGTGCGCAGGGGCGAGCCGAGCAGGCGGCGGCCGGCCAACTCGTGCCCGGTGAGGGACTGGTCCTCCGTCAGCTCCCAGCGCTTGCGCAGCACCAGCGCGATTCCGGCTTCGGCGTGGGCGAAGTACGTCTCGGCGATACGGTCGCGCGCCGTGCCGCCGATCCGGCAGCCGAGCGCCACCAGCCGCACCCGGCGCAGCGCAGTCTCCGGTGCCTCCTTGGTGCCCAGCACCCCGACCGGGTCGTGGGCGGCGGCGCGGTGCCGGGCGTGCAGCTCGGCCAGCAGCAGGGCGAAGCGCTCCGCCTCGTAGTGCGTGCCGCGTGTGGCGTACGCGTCGATCTGCTCCCGCAGTTCGGCCACGGCACCGGCGGGCCAGTGCAGCGAGGCGGCGGTCAGCGCTTCTTGGGCGCGGGCGAGGGAGCCGACGAAGACCGGGCCCGCCTGCTGGACGCCGTCCAGGAGGAGGTCGTCTGCGAGTGCCAGGGCGGTGCGGAGGGGGCCGTCGGTGAGGTGTCCGGTGGCGGTGGGGGTACGGCCGCCGACGCTCACCTCGGTGGTTCGGGGGGTGTTGGGGGTGGCTGCGGGTGCTGGTGCCGGTGCCGGTGCTGGTGCCGGCGTGGGTGCCGGCGTGGGTGCTGTGCCAGCTGGGGTGGTTGCGCCGTCTGCCGTCTTCGCCCCGTCCGTGCCATCCGCGGCCCGGAACGCCCAGGCCGCCAGTACCACCACCTCGCCGCGCAGGGCGGCGGACGCGTCGGTGAGGGCGTAGCCCAGTTCGTGGGGGACGGGGAAACGGACGGTGCAGGTGGGCAGTTCGACGCGGGGTTCCGGGTCGGCGGCCGTGGGGTGGTGCAGTCGGGCGACGTAGCCGCGGTCCTTGACGCGCTGAGCGGCAAGGAGGGCGGCCCGGCCCAGCGCGGCGGTCAGCGCGTCGTCGTCGAACTCGGCCGGCGTCCAGTCGTCGAACTCGGCCTTGGCGGCGGGCGAGACATCTTCCGGGGCGGACTCGGCCGTGCGCTGATACGTGCGCTGGTACGCGAGCACCAGTCCGATGTGGTGGCGGCACACGCCCGTCGCCGCACAGCCGCAGTCCGCCGCGTCCAGGCCGAGGCCCGGTGGGAGAGCCGTATCCGTCCCGTCCGGGAAGCGTCCGCGTACGGTGCCGTCGTCGGTGACGGTCACTTCAGGACCGGAGCCCGCCGCCACCTCCTTCTCGGCACGCTTGACGAGGCCGCGGTTGGCGAGGGAGGCGAGCGTCTGGGGAGTGAGGGCCAGCAGATCGGTGCGGAGGATCGTTGGCTGTGTCGTCCGAGTCGCCTGAGTGGTCTGAGTCATCTGAGTCGTCTGAGTCGTCTGAGTCGTCTGAGTCATCCGAGACCTCCCGGTCCGCCGGGTCCGCCGGGTCCGCCCTGTCCTCCCCGGCCGACCTTCTCCGCCACGAATTCGGCCAGCCGGCCCGGCGTCATCGCGCCCACCGGGGCGCCGACCTGCGCCAGCCGCCCGGCCAGACCGCGGTCGTAGACGGGGTCGGCGGCCTCGTCGAGGGCGGCCAGACACAGCACCGTGGTGCCCTGCTCGACCAGTCGGCGCACGGTACGGACCAGGCGATACGGGTCGCCGCCCTCGTAGAAGTCGGAGACCAGGGCGACGATGGTGCGCCGTGGGTTCTCGACCAGGGAGGCGCCGTAGTCGACGGCCCGGGCGATGTCCGTGCCGCCGCCCAGCTGCACTCCCATCAGCAGCTCCACGGGGTCGGTCACCTCGGACGTCAGGTCGACCACCTCGGTGTCGAAGGCGACCAGGTGGGTCTTCAGGCCCGGCAGGCTCCACAGGCAGGCGGCGGTCACGGCGGAGTGGATCACCGAGCCGGCCATGGAGCCCGACTGGTCCACCAGCAGCACCAGTTGCCACTGTTCCAGGTGGCGACGGGTGCGCGAGTGGAAGTGCGGGCGCTGGATGAGGATGCGGCGTTCCTCGGGCTGGTAGTGGGCGAGGTTGGCGCGGATGGTGGTCCGGAAGTCGAAGTCGCGGGCCAGGGGCAGCCGGCTGGGGCGGCGGGAGCGGGAGCCGGTGAACGCGCGGCGGACCTCCGGGCGCAGGCGCTCCATCAGCTGCCGTACGACGGTCTCGACGATCCGGCGTGCCGCAGCCAGCACTTGGGGGTTCATCAGGTGCTTGGTGCGCAGGACGGCGCGCAGCAGGGTCTGGCTGGGCTCGACGCGGGCGAGGACGTCCGGGTCGGTGACGATCTCGTGGATCCCGTACTGCTCCACGGCGTCCCGCTCCAGCCGCTCCACCGTCTCCTTCGGGAACAGCCGGTGGATGTCGTCGAGCCAGTCGACGGCGGTGAGTTGGGACGGCCCGTCGCCGCCCTCGCGGGAGTCGGACTTCGACCCGCCTCTGCGCACCCCACGACGACGCAGGTCCTCGTCACGGCCGTAGAGCCAGTCGAGCGCGGCGTCCCGGGCGACGGCGGAATCGCGCAGCGGCCCGGTGCAGCGCTCGGCGGGGGAGCCGAGGATCAGGCGCCAGCGTTCGAGGGCGGGGTCCGGGGATGCGGGGCCCGGGGATGTGGGGTCCGCCGAGGCGGGGCCCGGGGATGTCAGGTCCGGCGAGGCGGGATTCGGGGACGTGGGAATCGAGGACGTGGGGTCCGGCGGGGCGGGGACCGGCGAGGCCGGTGGCTGCTTCGGTGTCGGGGAGTTCATCGCAATGCCGCCAACCTGTGCCGGTCCAGCAGTCGGGCCACGTTCTCCTCCAGGGCTCGGGCGCGGGCGAGTTGCAGCGGGTCGGCGGTCGTCCGCAGCAGGGAGCGGGCCGAGCCGTGCCTGCCGCGCCGCTGAAGCAGGCGTTCCGCGATGCGCTCGCGTTCGCGGGGCGGGAAGAAGGCGAAGGCCTGGCGGAGGGCGGGCAGGCCGGTGAGGAAGTCGTCCTCGGCCATCGCGGCGACGATGCCGTCCAGGACGTCGATCAGGGGCGCGCCGCCGGCATCCGCGCCGCCGACCCCGTCGACCTCCGCGCTGACCTTCCCGGCAGCCGTCGCGTCTCCGGCGCCGCCGGTCGTCGCACCGGCGGCCACCTCCTCGCGGGCCAGCGCGAACAGGCCCGCCAGCCAGTCGCCGAGAGTGTCGGCGGCACCGGCCGCAAGTGCCTGTACGGCCGTCGCCGGGTCGTCGGGGACGCCCAGCGCCCAGCGCAGACCGAACGCGGCGCCCCGCAGCTCGGCCGGGGCACGCCGGTCGCGGCCGATGCGGGAGGCGGCCTCGGCGGCGGCTTCACGGGTGATCGACAGCAACTCCGGGGCGTGCAGCAGCGCGTCGCGCGCGGCAGCCAGTGCGCGCAGCCGCGTGAAGTCCACGCCGGGGCCGCCGTGCAGCCCCTCCGCCAGCCAGAACACGCGGTCGGCGGCGCCCGCGACAACACTGCCCAGCAGCCGGCCGCGGGCCACGCCGAACACCCGGTCGTGCCGCCACAGCCCAAGCGCCGCGGTCAGCACCTCGCCCAGCGACCCGAGTTCCCGGACCTGGCCGACCTGCTTGGCCAGCAAGTCCAGCAGTTCGTCGCAGAGCGGGCCGACGCCGCACAGCACCGCGTCGAACAGCAGCCCGGCGAGTGGTCCGGGGTCCGTGCCGACCGCACGCGCCCGCTCACCGAGCAGCACCGAGGCGGCCTCGTCCAGCCGCGCCCCGTACGCACCCGCCTCGATGAGCGCGGCCTCCCGCCCGCTCACCGGACCGGGTTCCCAGCGCTCGGTGAACACCGGATCGGCGCCGTCGGACGGGCCCGAGACCCGGGTGAAGCCGGGGACGTCCAGTACGCGCAGGCGGTGCAGGATCCGGCTGCGCGTCAGCCCGTTCGGGTCGGTGAGGTCGAAGGTGACCGGGGCGTCCGCGTCGGCCAGGCCCAGGCGGGCGAGCTGTTCTGCGACGTCGTGCACGAGCGGGGGCAGGGGTGTCTCGGGGTGCAGCCGGCCCTCGGTCTCGCCGGCGCAGGCGGCGACCATCTCCACCACGACCGGATGGCTGCCGGCGCCGAGCGTGCCCCTACCGGTCCACGGCAGCGGCTGCTCCAGATCGTCGCTGATCAGCGCACCGGCCAGACCGTCGAGGACATCCACCCGGGTCTCGTACGGGTGCCCCCGCATCAGGGCGAGCCCCTGGGCCAGACCGCGCGCGGCGATCAGGTCGGCCGTGGACACCGGGATCCTGCGGGCGCGCAGCCGCTCGGCGACGGAGCGCAACAGGCCCTGCGCCGCGGCGCCCGCACCGCCTTCCCACAGCTGTTGGTAGTAGCCGGGCGAGGGCATGCCGGACTGGTAGCCGGAGAAGGCGTCCAACTGCCGGAAGGAGTACGGCACCAGGAAGCTGCCGCCGAGAGCGCCGTCCGGCGGGGCGGGGACCTCCGGCCAGTCGGCGGCCCTGTCGGACCCGCTGTCGCCAGGGCCGCCGCCCGGGAACGACAGCGCGCGCAGCGTCGGCTGGTGGAAGCCGCCGGTCACCACCAGCACGGGCCGCTCCCCGGCGCGGGCCACCGCGGCCCGGACCCAGGACGCCATGTACTCCTCGCGCGCCCGGTCGCCGGGGTCGGCCTCCGCGTCGCCGCGGACCAGCTCGAAGTAGGCGTCGAGGCGGGCCCGGAGGACGTCCGGGTCATGCGGCTCGGCCCCGTCACCCGGCTCGGCCCCGTCATCCGGTTCGGCGACCTCGAAGAGCCCGTCCCACAGTGCGTCCACCGAGTCCACGGCGAAGTGCGCGCACAACCGTCGGGTCGCCTCCGTGTACCTCGCCTCGGCGTCGGCGTAGCGGTTGGTCTGCCGGTCGGCGCCTTCCGCGAAGGCCGGATGCCAGGCCGGCAGGTCGATGAACCGCACGTCCGCTCCGGCGGCGCGACCGCCCCGCAGCGCGATCCACTCCGGGGAGTAGTCGCACAGCGGGGCCCACGAGGTCGCGACGCGATTCTCGTCGCGGTAGTGGCTGAAGACGGCGACGGGCAGCCGGTGGCCGAGCAGCAACTCGTCCAGCCGGTCGTTCATGTCCGCCGGGCCCTCCACCAGGACGTACGCCGGCCGCAGTGTCTCGATCGCGTGGCTGACCAGGCGGGCGCACGCCGGCGAGTGGTGCCGTACGCCGAGGAACACGACCGAGCCGGAGTCGACGGTGCAGGTCATCAGTCCGCCAGCAAATGCCGTGCGTCGTGCAGCGCCTGCCACTGCGCCCCCTTGCGCCGAGGCACGTCCTGCTCCAGGAACCGCCGGAGCCGGGCGAGGTCCTCGGGGCTGTCCTTCGCGGCCGTGCCCGCCAGGCTCGTCACCACGTCGGCCGCGCTGCCCTGCTCGCCGCGCAGGAACCAGGCACGCACCCCCACCGCGTGCGCGACGGACACGGCCTCGGCGGTACTCATCACCGTGGACATCCGCTCGCCCCGCTCGGCCGGGCCGCGCAGCTCCCGGAACGTGCCCACCAACACCTCCAGCACGTCCCGGCGCGGCGCCGCCTCCACGCCCGACTGCCGCAGCAACGCCGTGGCCTCGGCCTCGACCAGCGCCAGCTCGGTGTCGAAGTCGGGAATCGGGAAGACGGTCTCGAAGTTGAAGCGACGCTTGAGCGCGGCGCTCATCTCGTTGACGCCCCGGTCGCGGGTGTTGGCGGTGGCGATGACGTTGAAGCCCTGCCGGGCGAAGACCATGCCCTGGGGCCCGTCCAGCTCGGGGATGGCGATCACCCGGTCGGACAGCAGCGACAGCAGGCAGTCCTGCACCTCCAGCGGGCAGCGGGTGATCTCCTCGAAGCGCACGATCCGGCCCTCGGCCATGCCGCTCAGCATGGGCGCGGGGACGAGGGAGCGGGACGAGGGGCCCTCGGAGACCAGCAGGGCGTAGTTCCATGAGTACTTGATCTGGTCCTCGGTGGTGGCCGCGCCGCCCTGCACGGTGAGCGCGGAGCTGCCGCTGACGGCCGCCGCGATCAGCTCGGACAGCAGCGACTTCGCCGTGCCCGGCTCGCCCACGAGCATCAGACCGCGGTTGGTCGCCAGGGTGACCAGGGCGCGCTCCACCAGGGAGACGTTGCCGACGAACTTGCGGCTGATGCCCGCCCGTTCGTCGCCCACGATGAAACGGCGGGCGGCACGCAGGCTGAGCTGCCAGCCCGGCGGGCGCGGGTCGCCGTCGCCGGTACGCAGGGCGGCGAGTTCCTCGGCGTGGCGGACCTCGGCCGGTGGGCGCTGGAGCTGCTCGTCGGCGCCTTCGACGGTCACGGTCGCGGTCACTTCGCGGTCACCTCGGTGAGATCGGCGAGGATTTCGGAGGCGATGACGGGGTCAAGGCCGCCGAAGCGCAGCTTGTACTCGCGCCTGCGCCAGTAGTCGTCCGGCCTGGTGTCGAGAAACACCGTCTCGAACTTCTGGTCGCCGAACTCCTCGACCATGCCGACGGCGATCCCGGGGTCGAGTTCGATCACCAGGTAGCGGTCCGTGGCCATCCGCCGGGAGAACCAGCGCTCCACACCCGCGTCCTGCGGTGTGCCCCGCTCCCAGCCCCGCTTGGTCAGGCCGAGCAGCTTGCCGACCGGTGCGGTGGCCCCCTCGAAGCGGGCCAGCCGGTGGCCCGCGGCCTCCTCCTCCGTGAGCGCGTGCACGGCCCGGCCCAACTGCGGGAAGGGCTGCAGGATCTCGTAGTCGGCGAACAGCTCCGACCAGGCGCCGAGATCCTCGCCCAGGTGCAGCGGATGCGCCAGCCGGACGCTCGCCTCGTCGGGCAGCGTCAGCTCGTCGTCCTCGACGTCGGCGAACGTACGGTCCTCCGCGACCCGGAACGCCGTCATCTCGCCGTCCACCTCGCTGAGCCAGACCAGGCGCCGCACCAGATGCCACAGCAGGGGATGCGCCACGAACAGGTCCCGGAACTCCGCGGCCGGCCAGGAGCGCTGGGCGACCATGGCCGCCTCCAGCCGCCGCACCTGGTCGCCGGCGACCGTACGGACGTCCTTCTTCAGTGCCGCGAACCGCTTGCGCTCGGCCGGCGCGAGCTCCGGGTCGTCCTTGGCGGCGGGTGCGGGCAGGGCCTTGCGCGGCTTGCCGTCGGCGTCGCGGACGTACGGCCGCAGCTGCTCGTCGAAGCCGACGGTGAACTGCCGGGTGCCGTAGTCGATGACGGTGCTGCCGTCGGCGTCGAGGCCGAAGTCGGGGACGAGCCGGTCGCCCAGCTGCTCCGGCGTGAGGCCCAGTCCCTCGGCGACCTCGGCGATCTTCTCCTGGGCGCGGACCTTCAGGGCCTTGAACGGCACCCGCTGGGCGATGCCGTGCAGATGCAGCAGCGCCACGTCGGTGCCGATCGTCGCGAGGACGGTCAGCCCCTCCACGGCACGGTGGTGCGCTCCCTCACCGGGCCACGCGCGCAGCACGGGAGTCAGGCGCCGGACGGTCTCGTCGTCCCCGAGCCAGCCCAGGGCGTGCAGCGCCCAGCTCTCCTTCGGAGGCATCCCGGCGAGCCGCCACTGCTCGAACAGGCCCCAGGCGAAAGTGGCGAGGGAGTCGGCGGCACAGCGCTCGGTCAGCACGTCGAGGCCGGGGTAGACCTCGCCGGGCTTGGACACCGCCAGCACGGTCAGGGCGTGCCGTACCGCGTCGGCGGGCAGCGCGCCGCCCTCCTTCAGCAGGATCTGCGGCAAAAGCGCCGGGTCGGCCCAGGCGCCCACGGCCGGCATACGTGCCGGAAGTGCGCTCTCCAGCGGATCGGCGGACAGCATCTCCCCGACGATGTCCGCGGCCTCCTGCCCGCACTCGGCGACGGCCTTCAGCACCGCCTCGCCGCCCCGGGCGTCCGCCACCAGCCGCAGCGCCTGCTCGGCGCCCCGCCGCACGATGCCGGGCTTGCCCACCGCGTGGGGCACGAGGTACGGGACGGCGGCCAGACCGTGCCGCGCCAGCCACGCGCGGGCCGTCGCGTCGGCCGACTTCAGACGGGCCAGCCAGTCGCACACCAGCGCGGCGACCTCGACACTCAGATACGGCAGGACCGGCGCCCCCAGAGTGGAGGGATGCCGGGCGGCGGCGTGCAGCAGCAACGGCAGGGCGTGCACCTCGTGCTTGGCGGCGACCGGCTTGAGGGAGGACTCGCCGTCCCAGTAGTCCTTGGGGGCGCAGACGGCCAGCAGCGGCCGGACGACGTCCGCGGGCCCGTCGACGAACAGCCGGACGTCCCGGACGTCCTTCAACTGCTCGCCCCGCTGGAGGATTTCGATCTCCTTGGACCAGGTGTACTTCTTGCGCCACTCGGCGTACCAGGACTTGGTGCCGGCCCACTCCTCCCGCTCACCCGGCAGCCAGGCGGCCCGGGGCTCCGGGACGACCGGCGTCTCGTCCGCCACGCGCGCCTTGCGGGCCGTACGCCTCTTCGCCCACGGCGGGCTGACCAGCAGCGTGGGCAACGCCTCCGGCGGGGCGTCGGCCACTCGGTCACTGCTGGTGAGCATCGGTTCGACGAGTTCGGCGACGGCGGCGGGCAGGTCGGGCAGCACGGCGGCCGTCAGCTTCGGGTGCGTATGGACGTGCGCGGCCAGCAACTGCCGGGCCATCGACGCGTACTTGGCGGGGCCGAGCGCCGCCTTGCCCAGCAGGCGCAGCGCGCGGACCGGGTAACGCCGCATCGCCTCCAGCAGATGCGGGCGTACGTGCTTGTCCTCGACGCGGGCCAGAAGGATGCCGAAGGCGTCGTCCGACGGCAGCTCGACCAGGGCGCCGGCGAGGATCTTGGTCCGGTCGGAGCCGTACGCGACGTCCAGGCCCTCCTCCAGCCGCGGCGCGAACGCGGTGCCGGTGCCCTCCGCGAGCGTGGCGACGAACGCCATCGACCAGCCGCCCCAGTGCAGATGCAGTCTGCTGCCGAAGTGACCGAGCTGATCGGGGGAGCCGATCGAGCAGAGCAGCATCTCCCGGAGCAGCGGGTCGTCCACGACCTCGCCCGTGCAGCACTCGGCGACCCACTCCCGCTCGCCGGGCACCAGATAGGACACGACGATGCGACGACGCTCCGCGTCCCGGCACTGCGCGAGCGCGGCGACGGCCGCCCCGTACGAGTCCTCGTCGGCCGCGGCGAGCAGGGCCCTCATCCGGTCCGCGAAGTGGGGGCGCGCCCACTGGCCCTCGACATAGCCGCCGGCGGGCCGGAAGCGCAGCCGGGGATCCTGCCGGTTCATGCCGTACTGCAGCCAGTAGGCCTCGATGTCGAAGTACTCCACGACCGCACGAGCGGCGAAGGCCAGGCCGTGGTCCTCGACCCAGGTGTCCACGAAGACCCCGCTGGGGAGTTGGTAGTGCACGGTCAGCGCGGCCAGGGCGGCCGCGCCGAGCGGACTGGGGCTCCCGCTCAGATGCGCGCGGGCCGCCTCGACGATCCGGGCTTCGCTCTTCGGAGAGGAGAGCATCTGCTCGATCCACTCCGCCTCCTCCTTCAGCCGGCCGGCCACGAGCTTCTCGGCGTCCTTGCGCGGCGCGACGGCGCCACGCCTGATCCCGCCCCGCCTCGGATGGACCAACCGCCGCCAGGCGACCGGTACTTCGAAGGTCTCCTCATCGGGCAGGACGACCTCATCGGGCGGGACGACCCCGTCCGGCGACGCCGGCGGCGAATCCACCGCCGGCGCCGACTCCACAGCCCGCGCGGAATCCTCGACAGCGACCTCGGCCGAAACCTCCCGATACCCCTTGCGCTCCTTCTCCGCGATCACCTTCGCCAGATGGAGTTCGGCGGCCTCGGCCGAGTCCAGCTCCTTCACCTGCGTACGGCCCTCGGCGCCAACTCGCCCGTAGCGCACGGTGACAGCGGCGCCCTCGGCCTCCGCCTCCCAGAACTTCGCCGAACCGTCCCCGACAAACTCCCAGCGCCGCACGGCCCCTCCCCTTCGCCGACCCCCCGGTCGGTGATCGTTCGATCAATTGGCCGCCACAGTAATGGGGGCCACTGACAACGGGATGGCGGTGGGAGCGCGGGGTGGATCGGCCCGGAGGCGATGTCAGTGCCGGCTGCCATGATCCCCGCATGGACCACGAAAGGGACGCGGCGCACCCCGACTTGTCGCAGGTCTCCGCCGAGGAGCTGGGCGGCATGCTCGTGGAGACGTACCAGGTGGACGTCTCGGAACGGCACGCGACGACGAGATTGCGCGCCGCGATCGAGGAGGCGGCCGGGGAACGGCAGCCGCGCTACACGCCGGACGTGTGCCGCCGGCTGTTCGAGATGCTCGTCGAGACGGCCGAGCAGCGCGGCTGGGCGGACCTCACCTTCGGCCTGGCCACGCTGGAGTGCTGCACCGGCCCGCTGCCCGACGTGTCCGAACCGGCCCGCCGACTGGTCGGGTTGCTGCTGGAGAAGGACACCGTGCGACAGCCGTATGCGCTGCTCGCGGTCGCGGGCCTCGCGGACGAGGCGACACTGCGGGCGGCCGTGGAGCGCCTCTCGCAGGACGTCGGCCCCGTCGTCGCCGACGAGATCGCCGTCATCGCCGCCCTCGGCCGGGCCGAGCGGGCGCGGCTGTCCGAGATCGACCGGAGCGACAGGTTCAGCTCGCCGCCGCCGTCTCTCACGGACGCCTGGCGCGGTGCGTCCGAGACCGCCGCCTACGTGGCGTTCGCCCGCCGTGCCCTGGAAGCGGCGGCCGACCGCACCGACGCGATCCGGGCGGGGGAGATCCCCTACCGGGCGGACAAGGCGTTCACGGACCGGGAGGTCGTCTCGCTCGGGCAGGCCGCCCGGGTGGCGCTGCTGCGCGACGAGCCGTGGCTGCCCGAGCTGTTCGACCGGCTGCTGCCCGGCGTCGCCGTCGCCCCGGCGCCGGCCAGGACCGTGCCGTCGCAGGCCCTTCTGTACGAACTCGTCCGTGCCGCACAGGACTTCCCCACCCCCGAGCTGGTGACCGCGATACGCACCGTGCGCGGGAACGTCCGGCACGCCGGAGTGCCCAAGCAGCTCGACAAGATGCTCAAGAAGGTCGAGGCTGCCCTCGCCGAGCGCACCGATGTGGCGCTGCGGCTGCCGAGGCTGGGGTTCGGCGACGACGGCGTGCTGCGGCGGAAGGCAGGCGACTACGAGGCCGTCGTCACCGTCGCCGAGAACGCGACGCTGAGCTGGGAGAAGGACGGCCGCCCACTGCGCAGCCTCCCCGCGCCGGTCCGCCGCGACCACGCCGCCCTCGTCAAGGAGCTGCGCGAGCTGGTGAAGCGGGTGAACGCCCAACTCGTCACCCTCGCCCGGGCGCTGGAGGGCGGATTCTCGGTCGACGCCGTGCACCCGTACGGCTGGTGGCGCACCGAGCTGGCCGGACATCCGCAGGCCCGGACCCTCGTACGCCGCCTGATCTGGGAGATCGAGGTCGCGCCGGGGGAGTGGCAGGCCGTACTGCCCGAGGCGGGTGACCTGCCCGACGCACCCGACACCGCCGCCGTACGCCTCTGGCATCCGCTCCGCTCCGGCCCCGACTCCGTGCGGGCCTGGCGGGACCTGCTCACCGAGCGGCGGATCCGGCAGCCGTTCAAGCAGGCCTTCCGGGAGATCTACCTCCTCACTCCGGCCGAGGAGGAGACCGGCGTGTACTCCAACCGCTTCGCCGCGCACCTCGTCCACTACCGCAGGATGTTCGCGCTGTTCCGGGCCCGGGGCTGGACGAGCGGCCGGCTCGGCCCCTGGGACGACGGGGACGGCGACGCCGCCGAGCGCACCCTGGCGGCGGGGGAGTGGCAGGTGCGCTTCTTCCACACCTGGTACGACTGGGCCGACGGCGACGAACTGGCCTCCACCGACCAGGTCCGCTTCGCCCGCCGGTCCGACGGTGCCTGGCGTGAGGCGCCGCTCCAGGACGTGCCCCCGCTGGTGTTCAGCGAGGCGATGCGGGACATCGACCTCTTCGTCGGCGTGACCTCCATCGCCGCCGACCCCGACTGGACCGACGCCGGCCCCGGGCGCACCTACTGGGAGCGGGCCGGCTTCGCCGAACTGACCGAGAGCGCGGCATCCCGGCGCGACGCCCTGGAGCGGATCGTGCCCCGCCTGGAGATCGCCGACCGGTGCTCGCTCGACGGCCGCTTCCTGGTCGTCCGCGGCGACCTGCGCACGTACAGAATCCATCTCGGCTCGGCCAACATCCTGATGGAACCGGACGGCAGCTATCTGTGCGTCGTCCCGGTAAGGGACAAGCGGGACAAGGCCGACGGACGGGTGTTCCTGCCGTTCGAGGACGACCGGCTCTCGCTGATCCTCAGCAAGGCGTTCCTGCTGGCCGCCGACGCCCGGATCACGGACGGATCGATCCTGGCGCAGATCACGAGAAGCTAGCGCGCCCTGGATGGCAGGATGCGAAGGACGCGACGAGAGGGGCGGGAAGGGGCCGGGGGCGCGATGGGGCGGAATGAGCGGGAGACGGTGGCCCGGGGCGGGCGGCTGCACGAGGCGGCGCAGGCGGTGGCCGGTGACCATGCGCGGGCCGTCGCGGCCGTACGGCAGGCCCTGGAGCCGATCCATGACGACCTGGCGCGGCGCGAACTGGACGTCATCCCGGTGGCCCGGCTCAAGGACGTCACCGAGGGCAGGCTGCGGCTGGGCGAGGTGGAGAAGGGCGGGTTCCGGACGGTCGGGCAGGTCCTCGACGCCGGGCCGTACCGGTTGCGCCAGCTGCCCGGGGTCGGACAGCAGACCGCCGACCAGACCGTGGCCGCCGCCCGGCGGATCGCCGACGCCGTACGGGACACCATCGCCGTACACATCGACGTGGACAGCCCTGAGCCCCGGACCACCGCCCTGGTGATGGCGCTCGGCGTGCTGGTGGAGGCGGGCGACGAGGCACGCCGGGCCGTCGACGCGGCCGGGGCGCTGACCGAGCGGCTCGGCCCGCTGCTGGCCGAGGCCGGGCCGGCGGCCGGGCGGCTGCGCATGCTGTTCGCCGGGCAGGCCAAGCGGGAACGGGCGCTGGCGGCCGTCGCCGAGATCCGTACCCTGACCGAACAGGCCGAACAGGACGGGGTGCCCGAGCTGCTCGCCCAGGCCTCGGTCGACCTGCTGCGCCGCCCGGAGTCCGAGGTCGCCGCCCTCGTCGATTTCGAGCTGCGCTCCGCCGAGTACTACGGCCTGCTCGCCGAGCTCTCCGGCCGCGCTCCCGATCCCGCGGCGGCCGAGGGGTTCCTGCCGGACGAGGTGGCGGAGCGGGTCAGGAACCAGACGCTCGACGACACGCACCGCCGGGTCTCCCTGCGCGGCTACCAGGCCTTCGGCACCCGCTTCGCCCTGGCTCAGCGCCGGACGATCCTCGGCGACGAGATGGGGCTCGGCAAGACGATCCAGGCCATCGCCGCGCTGGCCCACCTCGCCGCCGAGGGGCAGAGTCACTTCATGGTGGTCTGCCCGGCCAGCGTGCTCATCAACTGGACCCGGGAGATCGAGAAGCGCAGCGCGCTGCACGTGACTCCGCTGCACGGCCCCGAACGGCAGGAGGCGTTCGCGCACTGGAAGGGCCGGGGCGGCGTCGCGGTCACCACCTTCGACGCCCTGCGCGGCTTTCCGGTGCCGGGCGGCGGCGAGCTGGGCATGCTCGTCGTCGACGAGGCGCACTACGTCAAGAACCCCGCGACCCGCCGCTCCAGGACCGTCTCCGAGTGGGCCGAACACTGCGACCGCGTGCTGTTCATGACCGGTACGCCCATGGAGAACCGCGTCGAGGAGTTCCGGAGCCTGGTGCGGATCCTGCAGCCGGGCCTGGCCGAGTCCGTCGACGAGCACGACGGCGTTGCCGGTTCCAAGGCGTTCCGGAAGGCGGTCGCGCCGGTCTATCTGCGCCGTAACCAGCAGGACGTCCTCACCGAACTCCCCGCGCTCCAGCACACGGACGAGTGGGAGGAGCCCAGCGCGGCGGACGAGGAGGCCTACCGCGAGGCCGTGCGGGCCGGCAACTTCATGGCGATGCGCAGAGCGGCGTACGCCCGCCCGAAGCGGTCGGCGAAGCTGGACCGGCTGAGCGAGATCGCCGAGGAGGCCGCCGAGAACGGGCTGAAGGTCGTCGTGTTCTCCGCGTTCCGGGACGTACTCGCCGTCGTGCGGGAGGCGTTGGTGCTCGCGGAGGTCCCGGGAGCGACGCAGCCGTCGGATCCGGCGGAAGACGGACGGGGCGCCGAAGGGCTCAACGGGCGGCTCGACGGGCGGCCCAACGGACGGGTCAACGCGCGGGTCTTCGGGCCGATTTCGGGGAGCGTGCCGCCCGCCCGCAGACAGCAGCTCGTCGACGACTTCGCCGCCGCGCCCGGCCATGCCGTGCTGCTGTCGCAGATCGAGGCGGGCGGAGTGGGCCTCAACATGCAGGCCGCGTCCGTCGTCATCCTCTGCGAGCCGCAGCTCAAGCCGACCGTCGAGCATCAGGCGGTCGCCCGCGCCCACCGCATGGGCCAGGTCCGCTCGGTGCGCGTGCACCGCCTGCTGTGCACGGGCGGGGTCGACGAACGGCTCGTGCGGATGCTGGAGAACAAGACCCGGCTGTTCGACGCGTACGCCCGCCGCAGCGCGGTCGCCGAGTCGACACCGGACGCCGTCGACATCTCGGACATCGCCATCGCCCGCCGCATCGTCGAGGAGGAGCAGGCCCGGCTGGGCACGACCCCGGCCACGGAGCCCGCTACGGAAGGGGCGTGAGTCCCGGGCGACGAGGGGCCATGACGACGTATGAGGGTCCGCTGCCGCCCCGCCGCCCTGCGCCGGTCAGGCCCGCCCCGCCGCCCGGCGACAAGCCTCCGCATACGCCCGTACGAGCGGCCGCCCGGCATCCTCGCGCCGCCAGGCCAGCGCATACCGGCTCGCCGACAGCCCCCGCACCGGACGCGTCACCACCGAGCCCAGAGAGACCAGCGGGGCGTTGCCCGCGGCCACCAGGCAGACCCCGAGCCCCGCGACCAGCGCCTCGTACGTCTCCTCGGTGCTCGCGATCTCCGCTCCGATGCGCGGCGGGCGCCCGCCGCGCTCCTCCAGCGCCAGCCAGTGGTCACGCAACGGCCCCGCGCTCGGCGGCAGGGCGAGGAACGGCTCCTCGGACAGGTCCGTGAAGTCGACCTCCGCGCGGGCGGCCAGCGGATGGACCTCGGGCAGCGCGACCAGTCGGGGCTCCTCCACGACCACGGTCCAGCCGTAACGTCCGGCGTCCGGCAGCGGCAGCCACACGAAGGCCACGTCGGCCTCGCCGTCCGCGAGGCCCGCCGTCGGGTCGTCCCAGCTCACCTGCCGCAGCCGCAGGACCGTCTCCGGGTGCGCCGCGCTGAAACGGGAGCGGATCGCGGGCAGCAGCCCACCGCGCCCCGGACTGGTGCTCATGCCCACGACCAGCGTGCCGCGTGCCGCCGCCCGCGCGGCCTGAAGCGCCACCGTCCCCTCCGACCAGGCGTCCAGCACCCGTCGGGCGTGCGGCAGCAGTGCCGTGCCGGCCTCGGTGAGCGTCACGCCCTGCGGCTCGCGGCGGAACAGCTCCACGCCCAGTTGCCGCTCCAGGGCGCGGACCTGCTTGCTGAGCGCGGGCTGGGAAACGTACAGCCGCTCGGCCGCGCGCGTGAAGTGAAGTTCCTCGGCCACCGTCACGAAGTAGCGCAGGTCTCGTACATGAACATCCATCGCCATAACCATCGGTTATCAGCGTGGGTCTTGGACGGGCAACCCCGTTGCGCAGCAGGCTGGTCCACATCACGGAGATACGAGATCCCCACGATTAGAGATCACGGCGATACGAGGAGCTGTCATGAACAAGGTGTGGCTGATCACCGGTGCGACCAGCGGCTTCGGAAGGGCGATCGCGGAGGCGGCGCTCGCCGGGGGCGACGTGGTGGTCGGCGCGGCACGGCGGCCCGAGGCCCTGGACGACCTGGTGGCCGCGCACCCCGACCAGGTCGAGGCGCTGCGCCTGGACGTCATGGAGACGGGTGCCGCGCAAGCCGCCGTACAGGACGTGATCGCGCGGCACGGACGGATCGACGTCCTGGTCAACAACGCCGGCCGCACCCACGTCGGCGCCTTCGAGGAGACGACCGAGCAGGAGCTGCGTGAGCTCTTCGACGTGCACGTCTTCGGGCCGGTCGCCCTCACCCGGGCCGTGCTTCCGCACATGCGCGAGCGGCGCTCCGGGGCGATCGTGCAGATGAGCAGCATGGGCGGGCAGATGTCCTTCGCGGGCTTCTCGGCGTACAGCGGAACGAAGTTCGCGCTGGAGGGGCTGTCGGAGGGGCTCGCGGACGAGGTCGCCGAGTTCGGCATCAAGGTGCTGATCGTGGAGCCGGGTTCCTTCCGCACGGCACTCTTCGAGACCGGCCGGGCGGGAACCAGCACGGACAGCGGCCTGTACGCCAGGGTGGCGCAGACCCGCGAATCCGTCTCCGCGGGTGACGGCACCCAGCCCGGTGACCCGGTGAAGGCGGCGGCCCTGATCCGAGCCGCGCTGGAGGCCGAGCGGACGCCCCTGCGGTTGCCCCTGGGCGACGACGGGGTCACGGCCGTCCTCGGCCATCTGGACCAGGTGCGCGCGGACATCGGGGCGTGGGAGAAGTCGACGCGGGCGACGGGGTTCGACGACTGACGCCGTCCTGCCGTTCCGCGAGAGCGGGAACAGGCGTCGACGCCAGGTTCGACGGCCTGTCCCCCCGCTCAGGAAGCGGTCACCAGCAGAGCTTGCTGAGGGTGTGGGTGTCGCACGGCATGGGGGCGGCGGGAGCGGCCGAAGCGGCGGGGGCGGAGATGGCCGCGAGTATGGCGGCGATGAAAAGGGCAGCTGCGTAGCGCATGTGAACGTCCTTCCTGGGGGCCCGCCAGGACACGTCGTCCTGGTGGAATGCCTCCCAGGCTTGCGTAGACCCGCACGGCCTGCATGTCGAACGCTCACGGACAGTGATCGGGCACCTGGTCGCCGTGCCGGTCGGCCGGCGAGGTGCGGGGAGTGAAACCCCGTCCGGGCGGGGGTAGTTCGCCGTGCAGGCCTCTTGTGTAATTCCTGTGGAGCCCTCAATCTTTCGGCTGACGCACAGGTGCGACACGGACATTCGACTGACATTTGACATGTCCCTGTCTACCTCCTGCGTGCACCCGTGCAACCCCCACCAGCGCACCACCGATTGAGGAGGATCCCTCAGATGGCAGTGATGCGTACTCCCCACAGCACGGCCCGCCGAAGAATGGCTCTGCTCAGCGCAGCGGCCACCGCGGCGCTCACCGCAAGCCTCGTCTCCGCACTCCCCGCCGCGGCCGCCCCCGAGGGCCGTATCCAGTACGCGGGCGCGGCCAACGCCGTCGCCGACAGCTACCTGGTGACCCTCAAGGCGGACCACGCCCGCTCAAACTCCAAGGCGGGGCGGACCCTCGTCGAGGGGTACGGCGCCGGTATCGAGCGGACGTACAAGAAGGCCCTCAACGGCTACGCCATCGAGGCGTCGGAGGCGGAGGCCAAGGCGCTCGCCGCCGACCCGGCGGTCGCCTCGGTCGTCCAGAACCGCACGTTCAGCATCGACGCCACCCAGACCAACCCGCCCTCCTGGGGCCTGGACCGCATCGACCAGAAGAACCTGCCGCTGAACAGCTCGTACACCTACCCGGACTCGGCAGGGCAGGGCGTGACCGCGTACGTCATCGACACCGGCGTCCGCATCACCCACAGCGACTTCGGCGGCCGTGCCTCCTACGGCTACGACGCCATCGACAACGACAACACCGCCCAGGACGGCCACGGCCACGGCACGCACGTCGCCGGCACGGTCGCGGGCAACGCCTACGGTGTCGCCAAGAAGGCCAAGGTCGTCGGCGTCCGCGTGCTGAACAACTCCGGTTCCGGAACGACCGCCCAGGTCGTCGCCGGCATCGACTGGGTCGCCCAGAACGCCGTCAAGCCGGCCGTCGCCAACATGTCCCTCGGCGGCGGCGCCGACACCGCCCTCGACACGGCCGTACGCAACGCCATCGCCTCCGGCATCACCTTCGCCGTCGCGGCCGGCAACGAGTCGACCGATGCCTCCACCAGGTCGCCCGCACGCGTCACCGAGGCCATCACGGTCGGCGCGACGACCTCGACGGACGCCAAGGCGAGCTACTCCAACTACGGTTCGGTCCTGGACCTGTTCGCGCCCGGCTCGTCCATCACCTCGGCCTGGAACTCCAGCGACTCGGCGACCAACACCATCTCCGGTACGTCGATGGCGAGCCCGCACGTCGCGGGCGCGGTCGCGCTCCACCTCGCCGACAACCCCTCGGCCACCCCGGCCCAGGTCGCCTCGGCACTGACGTCCGCCGCCACGACCGGCGTCGTCACCAGCCCCGGCACGGGCTCGCCCAACCGGCTCCTGTACGTCGGCGGCGGTACGACCACCCCGCCCGGCCCGCGCTTCGAGAACACCGGTGACTACGCCATCGCCGACAACGCCACGGTCGAGTCCCCGGTGACCGTCTCCGGCGTCTCGGGCAACGCGCCCGCGGCCCTGCCCGTCGAGGTGCACATCGTCCACACGTACATCGGCGACCTCCAGGTCCAGCTGATCGCCCCCGACGGCACGGCGTACACGCTGAAGTCGTACGGCACGGGCGGCAGTTCGGACAACATCAACACCACGTACTCGGTCAACGCCTCCTCGGAAGCTGCGGCCGGCACGTGGAAGCTGCGCGTGAGCGACAACGCGAACTACGACACCGGGCGGATCGACGCCTGGGCGCTGCAGTTCTGATCGCGGATCAGTAGTCCTCCTCGTCCTCGCGGTACGGCTCCGGGTCCGTGACCCAGCCGGCCGCGAGGACGAGCCGTGAGTGACGGTGCAGGGCGAGGAAGCCGAAGGGGCGGTCGTGGGTGGCCTGGACGGTGGTGGTCACCCAGCGCAGCTCCGAGATACCGGCGCCGACCGCGCCCAAGGCGGTCACCGCGGCCGCCTCGAAGCCGCGGGCGCCGAACCGGGCCATCGCGGACTGCCGGGCCGCTTCGACGTGCAGAGGAAAGCCGCTGATTCCGGGGAAGTGACCGGGTGGCCGCGTCACTCTCGCGGTCGTGAGCCCGAACACGTCGTGGTGGTCGAGGAGGTCATGGTCGGTCCGTGTCTCGTACGCCACGGTCCGGACCTCCAGGGTCGGCGGCTCGGGCGTCGCGCGGCGCTCCCTCACGACGCGCAGGCCGGGGCCCACGTCGCCGTAGGGGAGTTGGGGGCCGGGGACGACAGGATGCCTGCGGGCCAGGATCTCCACCCCTGCCCTCAGCACCTGGCCGGGCGCCATTCCCTCCTCGCCGAGCAGGAGATGCACGTCGATCGCGTTGTCGCCCAGTACCTTCAGCTCGGTGACGTGCCCCTCGGGCGTGTCCGCCACACCGACCCGGTCCAGCAACGTGCTGTCCCGCCACAGACCCTGCAGTTCCCGTCCGCACCAGGGCCCGGACTCCGGCATCCAGTACCGCTCGCGAAACGGCATCAGCCACCGAGTCCGCAACGCCAGCGCACTCGCCACCACCATCTCGGTGTCGTCGTGCAGCCGCACGGGCATCCGCTCGATCAACCCACCCGTCCGCTTCACCGCCCAGGCGTCCAGCGCCGCCTTGTCGGCCTCCGCATTGCCCGTCAGCACCCCGTGCGGCTCCGCGGGCAGCCCCGCCTCCCACCGCTCCCGCAGTTCCAGCGTCCGCTTGGTCCACAGCCCGAGCGCCGAGTCCAGCCCCCGCATCGCCGCCATCGCGCCCAGCAACTCACGCGCCGCGCCCGCCGCTTCATCCGCCGGCAACCCCACCGCGTCGGCCAGCTCCGCCCGCGCCGGACCGCCCGCCCCGTCCGCCAGGAAGGCGAGCAGCGGCCACACACCCGCAGCCGAGAACACGGTGCCGCCCTCGGAAGCAGCCGCCCACCGCGCCGTCAGCCCGTTGACCGCCCGGACCGTCGCATTCGTGACCCGCACCACGTCCCCCATCGCCCCACACCACGCTTACGATGCGCCCAGTCGTACGCCAGTTCCCACCACCCGGCACCGCCGCCCGAACGCAGGAGCACGGTACTCGTGTCCATACCTCCGCCTCCCGGACCCCACCAGCCACAGGGGCCCCCGGGGCAGCCCCAAGGGCCGTACGCGCAGGGCCAGTACCCGTTGCCGAACCCCTACGGCGCACCCGCCGTCCAGGGGCCGTACCCGCACCACCCCTACGGCGCCTACGGCCCCTACGGCCCCTCCGCACCCGTCAACGGTGTGGCCATCGGCGCGCTCGTCCTCGGCATCCTCTGCTTCCTGCCGGCCGTGGGTCTGGCGCTGGGGCTCCTCGCGCTGGTGCAGATCAGGAAGAGGGGCGAGCGCGGCACGGGCATGGCGGTCGCCGGGTCCGTGCTGTCCACCGTCGGGATCGCGCTGTGGGCGCTGATGCTGTCGACGGGCGCCGCCTCCGACTTCTGGGACGGCTTCACGGGCGCCGCGAGCGGCGAGGGCACCGCCTTCGCGCTCGCCACGGGCGACTGCTTCAACTCCTCGACCGGCACCCTGGAGGGCGAGACCTACGACGTCGACGAGGTGCCCTGCACCGAGGAGCACGACGCCGAGGTCGTCGGCGTCGTGAAGGTGCCGGACGGTTCCTTTCCCGGCGACGACGAGCTCGCGGAGGTCGCGGACGACCAGTGCTACGAGCAGGCGGGCCGCTACGCCTTGGACGCCTGGGCCGTCCCGGACGGCGTGGACGTGTACTACCTCGTGCCGACCCGGCAGAGCTGGCGCTTCGGGGACCGCGCGATCACCTGCATGTTCGGCAGCACGGACGGCAAGCCCCTGGCCGAGTCGCTGCGCCGTGACTACGTGACCCTCGACGGGTACCAGGTGAGGTTCCTGTCGGCGTCCAACCACATCGACGACGTCCTCTACGAGGAGCCCGAGGCCTACCCCGAGGACGACCTGAAGGCGAACCGGGCCTGGGCGAAGGACGTCCACCGCGTCCTCGGCGAGCAGGCCGAGAATCTGCGCACACAGCCCTGGCCGGAGGACGCCAAGGGGGCCGTCACCGAGTTCCTCGCGGACATGGAGGGCTCCCGCAAGGAGTGGGCGAAGGCGGCGGCGGCCGACGACGCGGACACGTTCTACACGCACTACGAGAAGGCGTACGGCTACGTCGACGGCCCCACGACCGTCACCGCGCGCAAGGCTCTGGGCCTGGACACGACCGTGCCGACGTACGAGGACGACTCCGACAGTGGCGGCGAGGGCGGAAGTGGCGGCGGCCTCGATGTGTGAGGCGCCCTATACGGAAAGAAAGTGCCTGGGTAAAGCCCTCCCCCGGCACAAGTCATCACATCGAGTGATTCTCTGGCCTTTGCTTGCACGGGACAACCCACGGTTGCCACGCTGTTGCTGTCTGTACAACCTGATGGGAGCGGCCAGTGACTTTCGGTGAGCAGCCGGCGTACCTGCGCGTCGCGGGTGATCTCCGCAAGAAGATCGTCGACGGTTCGCTGCCACCGCACACCCGGCTCCCGTCCCAGGCCAGGATCCGCGAGGAGTACGGCGTATCGGACACCGTCGCCCTTGAGGCGCGGAAGGTGCTGATGGCGGAGGGGCTGGTCGAGGGCCGCTCCGGTTCCGGGACGTACGTCCGTGAGCGTCCCGTGCCCCGCCGGATCTCCCGCTCCGGTTTCCGCCCGCCGGCGGGTGCCACGCCCTTCCGCCAGGAGCAGGCCGACGGCGAGACGCGCGGCACCTGGGAGTCCAACAGCGCGCAGGCCGAGGCCAGCGTCGCCGTCGCCGACCGGCTCGGCATCCGCCCCGGCGACCGTGTGATGTGCACGAGGTACCTCTTCCGGGACGCCGGCGAGGCGATGATGCTCTCCACCTCCTGGGAGCCGCTCGCCGTCACCGGCCGTACGCCCGTGATGCTGCCCGAGGAGGGCCCGCTCGGCGGCATGGGCGTCGTCGAGCGCATGGCGGCCATCGACGTCGTCGTGGACAACGTGACGGAGGAGGTGGGCGCCCGCCCCGGCCTCGCGGAGGAGCTGCTGACGCTGGGCGGCGTCCCCGGTCATGTGGTCGTGGTCATCCAGCGCACCTACTACGCGTCCGGCCGTCCGGTGGAGACGGCGGACGTGGTCATTCCGGCGGACCGCTACCGCGTCGCCTATCACCTTCCGGTGAAGTAGCGCACATGTTCGTGAACTAGCGCACACCTCCACGGCAGTTGCCCCCGGCAAAGCCGCAACTCCCGCCCCTTCACCGGCCGTTGCAATCTGGCCGTTTTCGCAGGTCGCCGCAGGCGTGCGCACCATGCCCGCGACCGGATGCATCCACGTTTCCGTACGGCGCATTCGATGCCGTGCGCCCCCTGCGACTTGGCTGGTTGCGTACCTCTTTGTGAAAAGGCGTATTCGCTGCGTAAAGGTTAGGCGTAGGCTCGGGCATATGCGGATTGCGGTTTCCTTAGCGGGCGGGGCACGGCACAGGCCGCGAGCGAAGCGAGATGAGGGTCCCCCCGGCCGAAGGCTGGGGGAGGGACTCGGGCGGTCGTGGGCGGGAAGGAGCAGTGGAGCGCGATGAACGACAGCACGATCACTCTTCCTTGGCTCGTGGTTCGGCAGGACGACAACGGCAATCGCTACCGCGTGGGCCGGTACGCGACGCGGGCGGAAGCCCAGAAAATCGCGGACAGCCTCGACAGCCGGGGGCACAAACAGCTGTATTGGGTCGAGCGAATCGCTCAGAACGGGGACAGCGGGGACCACTGACCTGCTTCCCCGCTCCCGTAGGCTCCGGCGCATGACGGAACGGATCGTGGTCGGCGCCGCGTTGTTGGAGGCGGGCCGTCTGCTCGCCGCGCGCCGCAGTGCGCCCGAGGAACTGGCCGGGCGCTGGGAGTTGCCCGGCGGCAAGGTCGAGCCCGGCGAGGCGCCCGAGGCGGCGCTCGTGCGCGAACTGCGGGAGGAACTCGGCGTGGCCGCCGAGGTGGTCGAGCGGGTGCCGGGGGCGTGGCCCCTGAAACCCCCCTACGTCCTGCATGTGTGGACCGCCCGCCTGCTCCCCGGCTCCGGGGACCCCGAGCCCCTTGAGGACCATGACGCACTGCGCTGGCTGGGCACCGGGGAACTCTGGGACGTGGACTGGCTGGACCAGGACGTGCCGGCGGTCCGGGAGGTCGCGGAACGGCTGGGCGACGGGGCGCCCGAGCCGCGGGCCTGAGCCACCGGCCGAGCGGCCCACCTGAGGCCCCGGAAGGGACCTGACAGGCTGACAGGCCGGATGGCGACCGTCGTTGGGCGGCGTCGACAACTCCCCGAGGGTCTACCCGCTCGCACGGTACTGCCCTGTGAATATCGGGTATGTGCCAATCAAACCTATGAAACCGGACATGGGTGAGCTCGCTGGCCCGGGATGTGATCGGCGTGATCGACTCCGATGGCGACTGCGCCGAGTGGACCTTCCCCGCGGAGGCGGGTGCCGTCCGCGCGGCCCGCGCCGCCGTACGCGGCCGGCTGCGCCAGTGGGACCTGGACAGCCTCGCGGACGTCACTGCGCTGCTGGTCAGTGAGCTGGTCACCAACTCCCTGCGGCACGCCACCGGCCCCATCGGCCTACGTCTGGTACGTCCCGCCGGACTCGACGGTGTCCTCAGGGTCGAGGTCTCCGACCCCCTTCCGGACCCGCCCCGCGAACGGGTCGCCGACCTCGAGGACGAGAGCGGCCGCGGACTTCAGCTCGTGGCGCACTCCGCGCGCCGATGGGGAACCCGGCCCGGACGGAACACGGGCAAGACGGTGTGGTTCGAGCTCGCGGTGCCGGACTGACCCCCCGGCTCCCTCGGGTACATGCACCCCTGCCCTCTCGAACGAATGGTTCAGGCCAGTGGCAGTTGTCGCGATGCGTGATTCGACTGCGTGTCCGCTGGTTAGAAGACTGGAAGTGTTTCCGCGGCCGGGACCGAAAACCATCGGGACCGTGCTGTGATCGTGAACACCGTGTTGTGCGGGGCCGTAGTGCTGGATACTGCGGGCAGCCGCCACCCGGTGACCGGTGCCGGGCGCGGTGAGCTGGAGGGGACGGTTCGCGTGAGCGAGATACCAGCGAGGGCCTCGGGGTCCGACGACCCGTCGGACGGCGCGAGGGCGAAGGCCGCGGGAGAGGGGACCCGAGACACACGGGCCTCCCACAAAACAGGCGTCTCCCGCGACACACAGGGCTCGCAAGCCTCGCAGGGCACACAGGCATCCCGCGACACGTTCGCCTCCGACGAGGCCCGCCCCGGTGACCCGGTCTGGCAGGCCAGCCCGCCCGGCTCGATCTACGACTACATCAAGGTCGCGTCCTTCTCCATCGGCCCCGACGGCCTGGTCGACCAGTGGAGCCTGCGCGCCGAGCAGCTCTTCGGCATACCGGCCGAGCGGGCCGTCGGCATGGATCCCATCGAGGCGTTCATCGACCCGGACCTGCGCGAACAGGGCCAGCGCAAGATGGCCGAGATCCTGGACGGACGGGAGTGGACCGGTGTGGTCCCGTTCCGGATGCCGCGGGACGCCGAGGAGCGGGCCGGTCTGGACGGTCTCGCCGAGGTGTACGTCATGCCGACGCGGACCGAGGACGGTGAGAAGGCCGCCGTCTGCATCGTCGTCGACGTCCGCACTCTCCGCCGGATGGAGACCGACCTCGCCGCCTCGCAGGCGATATTCGGTCAATCTCCGTTCGGCTTCCTGCTGATCGACCCCGACCTGCGGGTGCGCCGCGCCAACCAGCGGTTCGCCTCCCTGTTCGGCGGCACACCCGACGACCACCGCGGCAACGGCGTCCACGACTATCTGCCGCGCCCCGAGGCCGAACGTGTCTCGGCGACCCTGCGTCGCGTCCTGGAGAGCGGCGACTCCATCACGGACATGCACGTCACCGGCTTCCTGCCCGGATCAGACGAGCGCCGCCACTGGTCCGTCAATCTCTACCGCGTGCGCAGCGGCAGCGGGCGCCCCATCGGCATCGCCTGGCTCGGAACCGACATCACCGCCCGCCGCGCCGCCGCCCGCGAGGCCGCCGCCGCCCGGCGGAATCTGGCCCTTCTGAACGAGGCCGGTGCCCGCATCGGCAACTCCCTGGACCTGGAGACCACCGCCCGCGAACTCCTCGACGTCGTGGTCCCCGGCTTCTGCGACCTGGCCACGGTCGACCTCTATCAGGGGCTGCTGGCCGGCGACGAGACCCCGCCCGGCCACGCCGACGGCAGCGCGGAGCTGCGCCGCGTCGCCTTCGCCAGCGCGGTCTCCGACGCGCCCTTCGTCGGTGGCGGCGCCCCCGTCGCGGTCGGCGCCGTCCACCACTACCCCTTCAACTCGCCCTGCGCGGACGCCCTGCGCACCGCCCGGCCGCAGTACGTGCCCGGCGAGGAGGGCGGCCTCGTGCAGTCCACGCTCGCGGTGCCGATGGTCGCCCACGACACGGTCGTAGGACTGGCGCAGTTCGCCCGTACGAAGGGCAGCGAGCCGTTCGGCGACCGGGACCGTGATCTGGCGGTCGAGCTGGCCGCGCGAGCCGCGGTGTGCATCGACAACGCCCGCCTCTACCGGCGCGAGCACGAGCGGGCGCTGATACTGCAACGGTCCCTGCTCCCGCCGGGCGACCCGGTCGCCTCCGGCCTGGACATCGCGTGCCGCTACCTGCCGGGCAACTCCTCCTCCGACCGGCCCAGCGAGGTGGGGGGCGACTGGTTCGACGTCATCGAACTCCCCGGGCACCGCACGGCGTTGGTGGTGGGCGACGTGATGGGCCGCGGGCTGCGTGCCGCCGTCGCGATGGGCGAACTGCGCTCCGCCGTACGGACGCTGGCGTTGCTCGACCTCGAACCGGCCGAGGTGCTCTCGGCGCTGGACGAGATCGCGCGCGGCCTCGGAGCCCCCGGCGGCGTCCAGCAGGCCACCCGCGCGGCGCGCCGCCCCCGGGAGGCGGACCTGTCCGAGGTGTACCTCGCGACCTGCGTCTACGCGGTCTACGACTCCGTCACGCGCCGCTGCACCTTCGCCAACGCCGGGCATCTGCCGCCGGTCCTCGTCGAACCGGGCGAGGACGCGCTGATGCTGGACGTGCCGCCGGGGATGCCGCTCGGTGTGGGCGGGGAGCCGTTCGAGGAGGTGGAGGTCGAACTGCCGGAGGGCGCGCTGCTGGCGCTCTACACGGATGGACTGGTGGAGTCCCGCGACCACCCTCTGGACGAGGGCCTCCAGGCCTTCGTCGGCGCACTCACCGACCCCTCGAGCCCCCTGGAGGACGTCTGCGACCACGTCCTCAACACCCTCGACACCCACCACGGCGAGGACGACATCGCGTTGCTGATGGCACGTGTCCAGGGCCTGCCGGCCGACTCGGTCGGCGACTGGACCCTGCCACGCGAGCCGCGCAGCGTGGGCCGCGCCCGCGAGTACGCCCGCGGCCGGCTTCTGTCGTGGGACCTGGAACCGCTGGTCGACACGACGGAGCTCCTGGTCAGCGAACTGGTCACCAACGCCTTGCGCTACGGCGAGGGCGAGATCCGACTCCGTCTCCTCCTCGACCGCACCCTGGTCTGCGAGGTCTGGGACTCCGGCCTGGTCCAACCCCGCCGCCGCCGCGCCCGCGACACCGATGAGGGCGGCCGGGGCCTCCAACTGGTCGGCCTCCTCAGCGCCGCCTGGGGCTCCCGCCGCACACCGCGCGGCAAGACGGTGTGGTTCGAACTGCCCCTGCCGGACGGCGAGAACGGCCTCACGGATCCGGCGGAGGCGTTGCTGAGCCTGTTCTGAGGGTGCGGGGGTGCGGGGCCTGGCTGAGCGAGCTCACGCCCGGTCCGTGTCGCCCCGGCGCCCCCGGGTGCGTGGGCCGCCGAAGGCTGCGGGTGGGGCGGTGTCCGGGTCGCCGCCGAGGAGGACGCCGCCGAGGAGTGCGCCCGCGAGGCCGGTGATGTCGTCGGTGGGGCTTTCGACGGGGTTGCCGTGCAGGCGGATGTCCTGTTCGGCGAGGGCCTGGGCCTGTTGGGCCAGGGTGTCGGATGCCAGCAGGTCGGCCGGATCCGGCGGTGGTGTCCGGTCGGCCGTGGCGGACAGCGGGGGAGTGAGCAGTCTCCGGGCCTCCGCGAGGCGGGTGCGGGCCTCGCTGCCCACTGCTGCCCGATGCGTCGCGACGACGTCGTCCGCGTCTGTGACGGCACTGCGGGCGCAGAGCAGGGCGGCGGCCGCGATCACCCCGGCCCGCCCCGCGGCGACGGGCACGACTCCCTGCACGATCCGGCGCAGCACGTCGAGTGGGTCGTACGGCCCGGAGGTCAGCTGTTCCCGTACGAGGGCCAGGACGACGTCGGCATGGGCGACGCGGGCGCGCAGCTCGCCGGGAGGGAGGTCCGGGTACGGGTCCCGAACCCCCGTCAGCGACTCCCGTGCCCCGGCGATCTCCACCTCGCCGCCGGTCAGCGCGGCCGGAACCGTCGCCGCGGCCGTGGCGAGGTTCGCGGCGAGCCGTTCCACGCCGTCGATGAAGACGCCGGCCTGGGCGATGGCGCCCTCGGCGGCCCGCAGCCGGCCCGCGGCCCGCCCGTTGTCGCCCGAGTCGACGGCCTGGCGGGCCTGGTTGAGGCGCGTGGTCGCGAACACCAACCGGTCCTTGGCCTGCTCGACATGCCCCGCGACGGCGTCCGTGGCGGACGGGGCGTACCGCGCTGCCAGCTCGCGCAGGGTCGCGTCCGCGTCCCCGGTACGCCCGGTCAGTTCCCGGAACCGGCCCTCGGCGACGACCAGGGCATACCCCAGCCCCCCGCCCAGGCCCTCCTCCAACCCCCGTACCTGATCGAACGCGGCGGCCTGCGCGTCCAGCAACCGCCCCGCCTCCTCACACCGCCCGACGATCCCCGCGAGCGCATGCCGCCGAGCCGCGGCCTCCTCCGGAACCCCGTTCTCGTACTGCCACCGCATCCGGAACGCGACCGCCAGCTCGGCCTCGGCCTCCCGAAGCGCCCGAGCGAAGGGCACACCCCGGCCGGCCCCGTCGACGTCCTCGCCGCGCCCGGCGTGCGCGAGATCCTCCAGCTCGCCGCGCCCCTCGACGAACCCCAGCTCCTCCCAGCCGACCCGCACCCAGTCGTCGGCCGCCACGAGCAGCGCCCGAGCCCGCTCGTCGAGCTCCCCGACCGGCTGCTCGGTCTCGCCCCGACCCGCCGCCCCACCGGGTGTCGTCCGCTCCCGCGACCGTCGCCTGCGCCGCAGGAACCCGTATCCCGCGAGCGCCGTCGCGGCGACGACGGCCAGCATCGGCACCACCAGATCCGTGGCCGACGCCCCCTCGTCCTCCCCCTGAGCCACCGCACCGGCGACCGGCCGGTCCGCCCCGCCCGCAACCGGACCGCCCGCACCGGCCGTCATCCCGGGCAGCACCAGCCACACCACCCCGACCAGCCCGCCCACCAGCGCATGCGCGACCCGCACCGATATGTGCGAACCACCGCGCCGCGCCCGGCCCCGGATCGAAGATGACGTCACATTTCGGAGCGTATGAGCAGGAATGCAGGGGCGCGACCGGGGTGCGTCAGGGGTGGGGTGGAGTGACGTGCGAGTTTCCCGGCGGAGCCAGGGGCGGGCACCCTACGAGGACCGCCTCCCGATCTTCGACCCCAGCCACACCAACGGGTCGAACTTGCGGTCGACGGCCCGTTCCTTCAGCGGGATCAGCGCGTTGTCCGTGATCTTGATGCCCTCGGGGCAGACCTCCGTGCAGCACTTGGTGATGTTGCAGTAGCCGAGGCCGTGCTCGTCCTGGGCCGTCGCCTTGCGGTCCAGTCCCGTCTCCGCGGCCGCGTCGAGCGGGTGCATGTCGAGTTCCGCGACCCGCATCAGGAACCGCGGCCCCGCGAACGCCGGCTTGTTCTCCTCATGGTCGCGGACGACATGGCAGGTGTCCTGGCACAGGAAGCACTCGATGCACTTGCGGAACTCCTGCGAGCGGTCCACGTCCTCCTGCATCATCCGGTACTCACCGGGGCCCACACCCTCCGGTGGCACGAACGCCGGAACCTCGCGCGCCTTGGTGTAGTTGAAACCGACGTCCGTGACGAGGTCCCGCACCACCGGGAACGCCCGCAGCGGTGTCACCGTGATGGTCTCCTCCCGGGTGAACACCGACATCCGCGTCATGCACATCAGACGCGGCCGTCCGTTGATCTCCGCGGAACACGAACCGCACTTGCCGGCCTTGCAGTTCCAGCGGACGGCGAGATCGGGGGCCTGGGTGGCCTGGAGGCGGTGGATGATGTCCAGGACCACCTCGCCGTCGTTCACCTCGATCTCGAAGTCCTCCAGGCCGCCGCCCTGCACATCACCGCGCCACACCTTGAAGCGGGCCTCGTAGCTGCTCACTGGTAGAGCTCCTCCTCGGCGAGGTACTTGACCAGCTCCTCCTTGTCGAAGAGAGCCAGCAGGTCCGGGCGGACGGGGTCGGTGGTCTCACGCAGCAGGTTGATCTGGCCGCGCTCCGGGTCCGTGGCCGCCAAGCCGCCCGTCGGGTCGGCCAGTTGGCACAGCAGGTTGACGTTGCGCCACTTGCGGTCCATCGCGGGGTGGTCCTCGCGGGTGTGCCCGCCGCGCGACTCCGTGCGCTCCAGCGCCGCCCGCGCCACACACTCGCTGACCAGCAGCATGTTGCGCAGGTCCAGCGCGAGGTGCCAGCCGGGATTGAACTGGCGGTGGCCCTCGACACCGGCCCGGCGGGCCCGTACCCGCAGCTCGGCCAGCTTCTCCAGTGCCTGCTCCATCTCGGCCTCGCGGCGGATGATCCCGACGAGGTCGTTCATGGTCTGCTGGAGTTCCTGGTGGAGGGTGTACGGGTTCTCCGGCGGGCGTCCGTCGTCCGCACCCCCGGTCGGTCCCTCCGCCGAGAACGGACGCAGCGCCTCCGCGGCTGCCGTGTCCACCTGGAGGTCGCTGACCTCGGGGCGTTCGAAGGCCTGCGCCGCCGAGTACTCGGCGGCGTGCCAGCCGGCCCGGCGGCCGAACACCAGCAGGTCGGACAGCGAGTTGCCGCCGAGGCGGTTCGAGCCGTGCATACCGCCGGCCACCTCACCCGCCGCGAACAGCCCTGGCACCCCGCGCGCCGCCGCCGTGTCCGACTCGACCGCGATGCCGCCCATGACGTAGTGACAGGTCGGCCCGACCTCCATCGCCTCCGCCGTGATGTCCACGTCCGCCAGCTCCTTGAACTGGTGGTACATGGAGGGAAGGCGACGCCGGATGACCTCCGCCGGCATCCGGGTGGACACGTCCAGGAAGACCCCGCCGTGCGGGGAGCCCCGCCCCGCCTTCACCTCGGAGTTGATCGCCCGCGCCACCTCGTCGCGAGGGAGCAGCTCGGGAGGCCGCCGGTTGTTGTCCGGGTCCTCGTACCAGCGGTCGCCCTCCTCCTCCGACTGGGCGTACTTCTCCTTGAAGACGTCGGGGATGTAGTCGAACATGAACCGCTTGCCCTCGGAGTTGCGCAGCACCCCTCCGTCGCCGCGCACCGACTCCGTGACCAGGATGCCCTTCACCGACGGCGGCCAGACCATGCCCGTCGGGTGGAACTGCACGAACTCCATGTTGAGCAGCGGCGCGCCCGCCAGCAGCGCCAGCGCGTGGCCGTCGCCCGTGTACTCCCACGAGTTCGACGTCACCTTGAAGGACTTGCCGATCCCGCCCGTCGCGATGACGACGGCGGGGGCGTCCAGGACGAAGAAGCGGCCAGTCTCGCGGTCGTAGGCGAAGACCCCGGAGACCCGGCTGCCGTCCTTGAGGATCCGGGTGACCGTGCACTCCTGGTAGACCTTGAGCCGGGACTCGTAGTCCCCGGTCTCCTTCTCGTCCTGCTGCTGAAGCGCGACGATCTTCTGCTGGAGCGTGCGGATCAGTTCCAGCCCGGTGCGGTCGCCGACGTGCGCGAGGCGCGGGTACTCATGGCCGCCGAAGTTGCGCTGGGAGATACGGCCGTCCTTCGTACGGTCGAAGAGCGCCCCCCAGGTCTCCAGCTCCCACACCCGCTCCGGCGCCTCCTGCGCGTGCAGCTCGGCCATCCGCCACTGGTTGAGGAACTTGCCGCCGCGCATGGTGTCGCGGAAGTGCACCTGCCAGTTGTCGTGCTCGTTGGCGTTGGCCATGGCCGCAGCGATGCCGCCCTCGGCCATCACGGTGTGCGCCTTGCCGAACAGCGACTTGCAGATCACGGCGGTACGGGCGCCTCGCTCGCGTGCCTCGATCGCCGCACGCAGGCCCGCGCCCCCGGCGCCGACCACGACGACGTCCCACTCCTGCCGTTCGACCACGGACATCTGTTCAGTCCCCACTCAATCTAGAAGAAGCGCGGATCGTCGAAGACCCCGGACGCGACGAGATAGACGTAGAAGTCGGCGAGCGCCACGCTCACCAGCGACGCCCACGCCAGCTGCATGTGACGGGCGTTGAGCTTCCCGATCCACTGCCACATGCGGTAGCGCACGGGGTGTTTGGAGAAGTGCTTGAGCTTGCCGCCGACGATGTGCCGGCAGGAGTGACAGGACAGGGTGTACGCCCAGATCAGCGCGATGTTGGCGAGGAAGACGAGGGTGCCGAGGCCCATGTGGCCCCACTCGTAGTTCTCGTCGCGGAAGGCGAGCACCGTGTCGTACGTCAGGATCCCGGCGACCAGGAGCGCGGCGTAGAAGAAGTACCGGTGGATGTTCTGCAGGATCAGCGGGAAGCGGGTCTCACCGGAGTACTTCTTGTGCGGCTCCGCCACCGCGCACGCCGGGGGCGACATCCAGAAGCCGCGGTAGTAGGCCTTGCGGTAGTAGTAGCAGGTCAGGCGGAAGCCGAGCGGGAAGATCAGGATGATGATCGCGGGGGAGATGCCCCACCAGCTCCCGAACAGGTCCCAGTTCGGCCCGGCGCGCATGGGCTCGCAGTTCTCCGCCAGACAGGGCGAGTAGAACGGGGAGACGTACGGCGCCGCGTAGTAGTGCGCGTTCGCGAAGGCCCGCCAGGTCGAGTACACGATGAACGCCAGCAGACCGGCCGCGGTGACGGCCGGAGCCAGCCACCAGCGGTCGGTCCGCAGGTGCGGGGCGGTGATCGCGGCGCGCGTCGGGGTTCGTACGCCGCCGCTGTTCAGATGGGGTTCCGTACCAGTGGCCAATGCATGACTCCGGTCGGGTCAGGGGGTGGGATCAGGGGGCACGGCGGTCCCGGGCGCCGAGACCCTCGTCATCCGTGTCGATCCACAGAGAGTCGTCGTACGGCGTGTCGGGGATGGTGACGAGCTCCGGTTTGCGCTGGGTGGTGGTGGGCGTCGCGGCCGCATCCCGCAGCAGCGCGACGCTCTCGCGCAGATGGTTGGCGTCGGCGCGGACGCGACGCATCTCCAGCCCGCCGGTGCCCAGCTGCTTCTCCAGCCTGCCCACGGACCGGGACAGGTCGTCGAGGCAGCGTTGGACCGCTGTCAGTTCGTCTTGCACGGACATGACGTGACCTCACTTCCGTGGGCCCTTCGGCCCTGGGTGGTGACGTTCATGCGCCTGCGAGTGTTGCGCGTCACACCTATCGCTGTGAAGGGATGTGCAGCGATTGGCGGATTGCGCGCCTCCATTGCACGCCCGCATGCGCTCTGTGTACGCCGGAGAGCCGAAAAAGGACGAGGAGCGTGATTGGGCCGTACGGGAGTGCATTGCTCCGCACGGGTGGCCTTGCGCGCCCTCGCCGCCGTGTCGTCTCCGCCTGGCGAACCCTTTCCTCTTCAGTGGGTGCCTTAGATCTGATCAGCTCCAAAATACCGCCAAACGTGATCAGAACGTACTTAATGTCACCGGCGGGAGCAGCTCCCCGGAGGTACCTCAGATGTCCCACGACGGCTTCGGACCCAGGCCTGGCCGCACCGCGGTCATGCGCTCGGTGGCCTTCCTGACCGCGGGCGTGCTCGCCGTGCCCGCGCTCGCCGGCTGCAGCGACCCGGACCCCGCCGGCAAGCCGCTGGCCGGGCAGGACATCGCCCCGGCCGGCCGGGACCGGATCGCCGACGGCGGCACACTGCGGTGGGCCGTGGACGCCGTGCCGGAGACGCTGAACACCTTCCAGTCCGACGCCGACGCCACCACGACCCGGATCGCGCAGGCCACCCTGCCGTCGATGTTCCGGCTCGACCAGAACGGGCGGCCCGAGCGCAATCCGGACTATCTGGAGTCCGCCAAGGTCGTCGAGACCGAGCCCAAGCAGGTCGTCCTGTACAAGCTCAACCAGCAGGCCGTCTGGAGCGACGGCCGGGAGATCGGTGCCGCCGACTTCGCCGCCCAGTGGCGGGCCCTGTCCGGCAAGGACAGCGCCTACTGGACCGCCCGCAACGCCGGCTACGACCGCATCGAGAGGATCGAGCGCGGCGCCAACGACCTGGAGGTGCGGGTCACCTTCGAGCGGCCGTACGCGGACTGGCAGTCGCTGTTCTCGCCGCTGTACCCGAAGGAGGTCATGGGCACGCCGGACGCGTTCAACGACGGAGCGCGGCGCAAGCTCAAGGTCACCGCGGGGCCGTTCACGGTGAAGAAGATCGACCGCAAGGGCGACGAGGTCGCGCTCGCCCGCAATCCCCGCTGGTGGGGTGAGCGCGCCAAGCTGAACGAGATCGTGCTGCGTGCCGTGCCGCGCGACCAGCGGGCCGCCGCGCTGGCCGCGGGACAGCTGGACCTGGCTGAGATCGACACCGCCGCGGCCCGGCGCATCGCGCTCGCCGCGCCTCCGCGGTCCGCGACCGCCAGTGCCTCCGCCCATGGCTCCGCCAGTGCTTCCGGTACGCCGCTGATGGGCCCGGAGCCGGGCGCCAGGCTGACCCTTGAGCAGCGACGGGACCAGGCGAAGTTCCGGGGCTTCGAGGTACGCAAGTCCCTGGAGCCGGCGTACACCCAGCTCGCCCTCAACGGCGGCGACAGCCTGCTCGCCGACGAGCGGGTGCGGCGGGCCGTGGCGCGCGCGATCGACCGCGAGGAACTGGCGAAGCTGGTCCTGGCCCCGCTCGGCCTGCCCACCGAGCCGGTCGGCAGCCACCTCGCCCTGTCCGGCCAGGCCGCGTACGCCGACAACAGCGGGGCGGTCGGCGGCCAGGACACGGCGGAGGCGCAGGCACTGCTCGCGGACGCGGGGTGGGTGCCGGGCGGGCCGGTCAAGGAGAAGAAGAAGGGGGAGGCGGACGGCGCCGCCGGGAGTGACGGGAAGAAGGGCGACAAGGAAGAGAAGGGCGACAAGGGGGCGAAGGGCGACAAGGGCGAGAAGGGGGCGGACTCCGGGGACAAGTCCAAGTCCGACTCCGGGGAGAAGCCCAAGGCCAAGTCCGACTCCGGCGACGAGTCCAAGTCCAAGTCCACGTCCGATGCGGAGTCCGAGGACGAGGGGACCTACATCGTCGGCGAGGACAACAAGGCCGGCGAGGACGAGCGGCACACCGGGAAGGGCAGCGGCGAGGAAGGCTCGCGCCATCTCGCCCAGGACGGCAAGCAGTACGGCAACAAGCAACTGCAGCAGGGCGGCGCGCCCGGCGCGTACGCCCCACGCGGCACCGCCGCACCGGCCGGCGCGGCGGCCCGGCAGCTGGCCAAGGACGGCGAGCCGCTGGCGTTGCGGTTCGTGGTGCCGGCGGGGGAGGGCTCGCAGACGCTGCGTACGGTGGCGGACCGGATCGCGGTGATGCTGGAGCGGGTCGGTATCCGCACCGACATCGTCAAGGTCTCCGACGAGAGCTACTTCAAGGACCACATCGCGTCCGGCCAGTTCGATCTCGCCCTCTACTCCTGGCCCGCCTCCGCCTACCCGGCGACCGACGCCCGGCCGATCTACGCCAAGCCGGTGCCGGCCGCCGACGGATCGCTGAACGTCGAGCAGAACTACACGCGCGTCGGGACCGATCAGGTCGACCAGCTCTTCGACCAGGCGATCGCCACGCTCGACGAGTCCGAGGCGCGGGCGCTGATCCGGAAGGCCGACTCGCGGATCTGGGCCGCGGCCGGGTCGCTGCCGCTGTTCCAGCGGCCTCAGCTGACGGCGGCGCGGACGAGTGTCGTCAACGTGGGTGCCTTCGGCTTCGGGACGCCGGTGTACGAGGACATGGGCTTCCTGAAGAAGGGCGCGAACCCGGGGCCGAGCGGGTCGTCCAACTGAGGCTTCGCGCCCCCGCCGCCCCTACCCGTCCCGGGGGCCGCCGCCCCCGGACCCCCGCTGCCGGCCCTGAACGGGCCTCGTCCCCAAACTCCCCCAGAGGGGGCACCCCCGGACCGGCTGACTGCCCGGGCCGGAGTTTGGCGTTTCAGCGGGGTCCAAACAGCCCCCCACCTGCACTGACGTATCCCGGCGAGCCCCAGCGGCAGCGGCCACGTACCATGGGGTGAGGCCGTGGCGTGTCAAGCCCGGCAGGGCCCGCGTAACACAGACATACGCGAGAGCCGTCCTCACCACTCCGGGAGTACGCCGCAATATGGCCACGCGCCACGACATCCGCAACGTCGCCATCGTCGCCCACGTCGACCACGGCAAGACCACCATCGTCGACGGCATGCTGAAGCAGGCCGGCGCCTTCGCCGCGCACCAGCTCGAAGGCGTCGACGACCGCATGATGGACTCGAACGACCTGGAGCGTGAGAAGGGCATCACGATCCTGGCCAAGAACACGGCGGTGAAGTACCACCCGAAGGACGGGGGGGACGTCATCACCATCAACATCATCGACACCCCCGGTCACGCCGACTTCGGCGGCGAGGTCGAGCGCGGGCTTTCCATGGTCGACGGTGTCGTCCTGCTCGTCGACGCCTCCGAGGGCCCGCTGCCGCAGACCCGCTTCGTGCTGCGCAAGGCGCTGCAGCAGCGCCTGCCCGTCATCCTGTGCATCAACAAGACGGACCGCCCGGACTCCCGGATCGACGAGGTCGTCAACGAGACCTACGACCTCTTCCTCGACCTGGACGCCGACGAGGAGCAGATCGAGTTCCCGATCGTCTACGCCTGCGGCCGTGATGGCATCGCCTCGCTGACCAAGCCGGAGAACGGCACGGTCCCGGCGGACTCGACCAGCCTGGAGCCGTTCTTCTCCACGATCCTGCAGCACATCCCGGCGCCGACCTACGACGAGGAGGCCCCGCTCCAGGCGCACGTCACCAACCTGGACGCGGACAACTTCCTCGGCCGTATCGCGCTGGTCCGGGTCGAGCAGGGCGAGCTGCGCAAGGGCCAGACGGTGGCCTGGATCAAGCGCGACGGCTCCATCAGCAACGTCCGCATCAGCGAGCTGATGATGACCGAGGCGCTGACCCGCAAGCCCGCCGAGAAGGCCGGCCCCGGTGACATCTGTGCCGTCGCCGGTATCCCGGACATCATGATCGGTGAGACCCTCGCCGACACCGAGAACCCGATCCCGCTGCCGCTGATCACGGTCGACGAGCCCGCGATCTCCATGACCATCGGCACGAACACCTCGCCGCTGGTCGGCCGTGGCGGCACCGGCAAGGGTGCCGACAACAAGGCGGCCGTCAAGGACCGCAAGGTCACCGCCCGTCAGGTCAAGGACCGCCTCGACCGCGAGCTGATCGGTAACGTCTCGCTTCGTGTCCTCGACACCGAGCGCCCGGACGCCTGGGAGGTGCAGGGCCGTGGTGAACTGGCGCTGGCCATCCTGGTCGAGCAGATGCGCCGCGAGGGCTTCGAGCTGACCATCGGCAAGCCGCAGGTCGTGACCAAGGACGTCGACGGCAAGGTCTACGAGCCCGTCGAGCGTATGACGATCGACGTCCCCGAGGAGCACATGGGCGCGGTCACGCAGCTCATGGGCGTCCGAAAGGGCCGTATGGACAACATGTCCAACCACGGCTCGGGCTGGGTGCGCATGGAGTTCGTCGTTCCGTCGCGTGGCCTCATCGGTTTCCGGACCGAGTTCCTGACCCAGACCCGCGGCACCGGTATCGGCCACTCCATCCACGAGGGCTTCGAGCCCTGGTTCGGCACCCTGCAGACCCGTAACAACGGATCGCTGGTCGCCGACCGCTCCGGTGCCGTCACCGCGTTCGCGATGACCAACCTGCAGGAGCGCGGCGTGCTGTTCACGGACCCGGGTACCGAGGTGTACGAGGGCATGATCGTCGGCGAGAACTCGCGCTCCGACGACATGGACGTGAACATCACCAAGGAGAAGAAGCTCACGAACATGCGGTCCTCCTCGGCCGACTCGTTCGAGGCGATCGTGCCGCCCCGCAAGCTCTCCCTGGAGCAGTCCCTGGAGTTCTGCCGCGACGACGAGTGCGTCGAGGTGACGCCGGAGGCGGTCCGTATCCGCAAGGTGAACCTGGACGCCCGCGAGCGCGCCCGCGCCGCGAGCCGCGCCAAGCACGGCTGATCATCGGGCAGTTGAGCCTGGGTTCCCCCACATGGGGAACCCAGGCTTTTTCACGTCCTGCTTCGCGTGAGCTGTGACTTCTTCGCGATGCCGCGCGACGCGGTGCTGCTGATGTGCGGCACGACATGCACCCCGGCCAACCCCTGCCGTCACCGACCTCGCCGTTGACCTCCCATACGCCACCCGGGTCGCGAAGATCACCTGGCAGTGCACCACCAACGGCAAGACCGGCAGGCGCACCCGGAAGACCGTGTAACCGGCCCCACTTCGTCCGCGATACACCTTCGCCGAAGACGCCTCCAAGATCCGAACCTGGCACGGGGTCGGGCATATCCCTGGCAATGTGCGTATTCCCTCGCGCCCTTGATCATCGCGGCCTACCATCGGACGGGTTCGCCGAAAGCCGGACGTCTGTGCCTGGAAAGTCCGTGATGATGAGGAGTTCCATGAGGATAACCGCACCGGATCCGCGTGAACGTGTACGGCTTGACGGCATTGATCTGGCAGACAAGACGCTCTACGCGCAAGGCGATGCGCACCTGGCCTGGCAGACACTTCGGGCGGAAAGTCCGCTGTTCTGGCAAAGCCGGTCTGCAGGCGAGGGATTCTGGGCCGTCACCCGCCTCAAAGACGTGCGCAGGGTGCTGTCGGAACACGAGACGTTCACCTCCGAGGCCGGGACCGCCATCGCCATGCTCGACAGCCCGGATCCCGCGGGCGGAAGCATGATGCAGTCCACTGACCCTCCCCGGCACCACGAGTACCGCCGGCAGCTCGCCGGCCGGTTCTCCAGCAACGCGGCGGCCTCGCAGGCGGAGTGGATCAGGTCCTTCGTCCGGAAGACCGTCGAGCCTGCTCTGGACGGCGGTGTGTGGGACGCGGCCGCGGCATTCACCCGCCTCCCGATGGCGGTCGGGGCGCGGATGATGGACCTGCCGGACGAGGACATCGACCGCTTGATCCACCTGGCCTTCTCCTCTCTGGCGCCCGGCGATCCGCACTTCAGCCGGGGAACCGAGCAGGCGACAGCGCTCTCGGCCCACTTCGAGATCATGCTGTACTTCGAGGAGCGGCTCGCCGAGGCCCGGAAGAACCCGGCGGACGACCTGATCAGTCATCTGCTGACGCTCACCGTGGACGGCCGACCGCTGGCCGACGATGAACTCCTCGTCAACTGCCTGAGTTTGCTACTCGGCGCAGTGGTGACCACGGCTCAGACGATCAGCGCGACGCTCGTCGAACTGGCCGGACCGCGGGACGGCGAAGGCCGGTGGCCACGCGATGCGCCGCTGGACGGACTGGTCGATGAGGCACTGCGCTGGTCTTCGCCGGTGAACCACTTCATGCGGCGAGCGCGGGTCGACGTCGAGATGCACGGGCAGACCATCCGGGCAGGTGACGCGGTGACCGCGTGGATCGCCTCCGCCAACCGCGACGAGGAGGTGTTCGCCCGACCCTACGAGTTCGACCCGACGCGTTCGCCCAACCCGCACATCGTGTTCGGCGCCGGCTCGCATCGTCCCTCCACTCGTCCGGAAGGCGATCATCGACGATATCGTGATTGTGCCGGAACGGAACACCGCAGGCGCCTGTCGACAGCTCTTGGAGCGCAGCGGAATTCACGCAGGAGGCTCGACCGGAAGCCTGTACGCGGCTATTGAGCACTATTTCGCGGAGCGCCCCGTCACCGGCCCACCCCCGGCGGTTCTGTTTCTCTGTGCAGACCGGGGCTCCGGGTACTCCGAGACGGTCTACAACGATGCCTGGGTCGATCAATTCCTGGACACCGGGGGAGAGTTCATCATCAAGAGCATGACTGCACCTGTCTCGGCGGGATGAAAGGACATACATGTCTGGCCAGAACATGCTGACGATGCCGGCGCTTCGCGTCGTCTCCGGAGCCGACGTACTGGCGCGCGTTGACGGAGGACGAGCCGACTGCCTCGACGTCGTCCGTCGTGGCTACCTCGCGCACGCGGCGGGCGAGAGCAGTGTTCCGCACAGCGCTTTCCTGCGGTTCCCTCAGCGGCCGAACTCGCGCATCATCTCGCTGCCCGCCTACTTGGGTGGCGAGTTCGATGTTGCCGGCATCAAATGGATAGCCAGTTTCCCCGACAACCCGGAACGAGGCATCCCACGCGCCTCGGCGGTACTGCTGCTCAACGACACCGAGAGCGGCTACCCGTACGCGTGCCTGGAATCCTCGATCCTATCGGCCACCCGTACCGCGGCCTCGGCGGTACTGGGCGCGGAGGCGCTCGCGGGTGGCCGGGAGGCTCGTCGCGTCGGCATCGTCGGTACGGGGCTGATAGCCGGACACGTGACGCGCTTTCTGAACGATTTGGAGTGGCGGACGAGTGGCTTCCGCCTCTTCGACAGCGAGCGAACCCACGCCGAGCGGTTCGGCCGGACGCTCACCGAGCAGGGCGCCGAAGACGTCGTGGTCGTGGATGACGTGGCCGGCGCGTTCGTGGACTGCGATCTGGTCGTCCTCACCACTGTCGCGGGTGAGCCCCACGTCCACGACCCCGCACTGCTGGCTCACGCGCCTGTCGTCCTGCATCTGTCACTGCGCGACCTGGCTCCCGATCTCATCCTGGCCGCGCAGAACTTCACCGACGACGTGGACCACGCGGTACGAGAACGCACATCGCTCCACTTGACCGAGCAGCTGACGGGGAACCGGGACTTCGTCGACGGCACGATCGCCGAACTGCTGACGGGCAAGGTATCCCGGGACGCGGACCGGGCAGCGATCTTCTCTCCGTTCGGACTCGGTGTTCTCGACCTCGCCGTGGGCAAGTGGGTCTACGACCAGATCGTCGCGGACGGGGACGGAACAGAGATCTCCGGCTTTTTCGGTTCCGCCGTGCGATAGCCCACCACTACGGGCGCGCGCACGCCCTGATGTCACACCCTCGCCAAAGCTGACAAGTGAGAGCGAAATGGCCCTTCACCTGCGCGGCACCGTCCTCCCCGACGGCACCCTCCGTGACCTCTGGATCCTCGGCGACCGCATCACCTTCGACCGCCCCACGGGAGAGGCGCGGACCGTGGCCGACGACGGGTTCCTGCTCCCCGGCCTCGTCGACGTGCACACGCATCCGGGGTCCCGGACGGAGGAGGAGGCGCGCTGGGACCCCGACGCCTTCGCCGAGCAGATCGCCGCGCACCGGGACGCCGGGACGCTGGCCTTGCGGTTCCCCGGACTCCTCGGCGAGATCCCGGACGGCCTGCGCGAGGCGCCCGACGCGCCCCGCATGGTCACCGCCGGGCGCTGGCTGGCCTGGGCGGGCCTGTCGAAGAGCGCCGACTTCCATCTGGTCACCGACGACCTCGTGGCGGCCGCCGTGGCCGAGACCGAGGCTCACGACGGCTGGTGCAAGCTCATGGGCGACTGGGACTTCGAGGCGGACCCGGTGCCGTACGACGTCCTGCGCACCGTCACCGAGGCGGTGCACGCGGTGGGGGGACGGGTCGCCGCGCACTGCCAGTCGGCACAGGGCGTGCTCAATGCCGCGCGAGCGGGGGTCGACTCGATCGAGCACGGCATGGGGATGCCGGAGGAGTGCGTGGAGCTGATGGCCGCTCAGGGGGCCGCTTACGTCCCCACCCTCACCGCCTTCGCCCGCAGCGCGGCCACCCGCATCAAGGACAACCCCCGCAGCCGGCTCTGGCACGAAGGCCACCGCATCATGATCCGCCGGGTCCGCGAGGCCCATGACGCCGGCATCACCGTCCTCGCCGGCACGGACTCCGCGCCCTTCGGCAACGTCGCCACCGAGGTCGAGCACCTCGTCGCCGCCGGGCTGCCCGCCGCCGTGGCGGTGGGGGCGGCGAGCTGGGCCGCGCGAGATTTTCTGGGGCTGCCGGGGCTGGTCGAGGGCGGGCTCGCCGATGTCACCGTCTACGACGCGGATCCGCGGCTGGAGCCGGGGGTGCTGCGGCACCCTCGGCGGATGGTGCTGCGGGGGCGGGTCGTGCGGTGAGACAGCCCGAAACGGCCGTAGAGCTCGGGTAGTTGTGCCACACTTCCGCGAGTGGTCGATCGGTCGTTCGGTGATCTCTCGCTCGCCGCGTGGTACGACGCCCTCAACCCCTGGGGGCCGGGTGACGACTTCTACCTCGGGTATGTGACGTCCGCGCGTGCCGTACTCGACGTCGGCTGCGGAACGGGACGGCTGCTGCGGCGGGCCCGTGCCGACGGTCACCGCGGGCGGCTCGTGGGGCTCGACCCGGCCGCCGCCATGCTTGTACAGGCCCGACGGCACGGCGGCGACATCGAGTGGGTCCTCGGCGATCTGGGGGCGGGGGACTGGCACGCGGAGTTCGACATGGTCGTGATGACCGGGCACGCCTTCCAGGTGCTCCTCGGCGACGAGGAGCTGCGCACCGCGCTACGTGCCGTGCGCCGAGCCCTCCGTCCCGGTGGGCGGTTCGTGTTCGAGACACGGAATCCGGGCGCGCGGGCCTGGGAGACGTGGACGCCGGACCGGGTGCAGCTGGCGACCGACGCGGACGGGGGCGCCGTACGCGTGTGGCACGAGGTCGAGAGGCCTGTCGCCGGAGAGCGGGTGACCTTCGCGGAGACCTTCGCGTGCGCCACCTGGCCGACCCCCGTCGTCAGCCGCACGACCCTGCGCTTCCTCGGCCCCGACGCCCTGTCCGCCTTTCTCCACGAGGCCGGTCTCCGGGTCGCCGAGCGCTACGGCGACTGGGCACGAGGTCCCCTCACCCCCACATGCCCCGAGATCATCACGGTGGCCGAGGCCGGATCCTGACTCTCCGCATCACCAGTCCCCGGAGTTCTGCGGGTGCGCGGACGACATAGGGAAATCCCTTGAATCCGTGGTGACAGGCCGTTGAACGGGACGGACCGCACTATCCTGCCCGGAAGCAACGTGGGCGACGGCCGGTGGGCACGGGCCCGGAATCGCATGGTCGAGGTTGCTTCCGCCTGGTGCGCGCGGGGCTGTACAACCCCGTCGGCACCCTGCCCGGTCGGCGGACGACGGGCAACCCATTTTCGAGACGGTACGTCCGGTATACGGACGGCGAGCGCCGATAGATGTGTAACAAGTCCGTTTCGCAGTGATCTCTCACCAAACCCTTTGTCCGGATTTTGGAAGACCTGGCCCCTATCTGTGATCGAACCGAGACCTCGAGACTGTGGTTCGTCACCTGGCGGATGGCAGATAGTTAGGCGCGTAGAGCTCGTTTGAACGGGTTGTGCGCTGACTGTGCCGACTCGCGAGCGCAGGGGCACCGGACAACTTCTTGCACCGAAGAGTGGCTGGAAGGTGTCGCGTGCTCCTCTTTGCGGTGAACCAGCGGATTCTTGAGGAGGAACCCATGCGAGGTGCCACAAGCGCCATATGGGTCGTGTCGTCCCCGATGGCAGGCGTAGGCCCCGCGGGTGCGCTCAGTGCCGTCACGGTGGTTGCTCGCGCGGCACGGCGTCGCGAACTCCCTTGACGGTTCGTTCCGTTGGCCGGTGCGAGCCGGTCACGAGCCAGGGTTCCCCAGGGGCGGTCGGCGCCCCTCCGTCGTTGTTCCCCTCGCGCGCTGCGGATGACGTACGCCGTGCGAAGGCCGTCGGGCCGTTGTGCTCCCCGACGACCTCCAACTTGTGAAACGGACCAATCATGACGAGTCCAATCGAGCTTGAGGGTGTTGAAGCCTCCTCCGCCTTGGACAAAGAGAGCGCGTCGCCCGGTAAGGCCGAGGAGCCGAAGAAGCTCGCGGGGCGCACCCCCGGCCAGTTGATGTGGGCGCGGTTCAGGCGCGACCGGACCGGCGTCGTCTCCGCCTTCGTCGTCCTCTTCTTCTTTGTGATCGCCGCGGCGGCGCCGCTGATCGCGAAGGTGTACGGCAAGGACCCGTACACGCTGTACGGGCAGGAGAACCCGGAACTCCTCGACATGTTCACCATGCCGGCGAAGCCGGCCGGCGGCATGGACGGCGAGTTCTGGTTCGGCATCGAACCGGGCCTGGGCCGCGACGTGTTCACGCAGCTCATCTACGGCATCCGGACCTCGCTGGCCACGGGCCTGGCCGCGACGCTCATCATGACGGTGCTGGGCGTGCTGATCGGACTCGCCGGCGGCTACTTCGGCGGGAAGATGGACTACTGGCTCGGCCGGGTGACCGACTTCTTCATGGCGCTGCCCAGCCAGCTCTTCTTCGTCGCCGCGATGCCCGTCATCACCACGGTGTTCGTCGCTCCCGACGAGGAGACGCCCACCTATGTGCGTGCCTGCGCGATCATCATCGTGCTGTCCTTCCTCGGCTGGATGAGTCTGGCGCGGATCGTCCGGGGTGCCACCCTGTCGCTCCGTGACCGCGAGTTCATCGAGGCGGCGCGCATCTCCGGGGCCTCGCCGTGGCGCATCATCCGCAAGGAACTCTTGCCCAACATCGTCACGCCCACGCTGGTGCAGGCCACCCTCACGCTGCCGAGCACCATCCTCAGTATCGCGTTCCTGTCCTTCGTGGGAGTCGGGTACGTCGAACCCACCCCGGACTGGGGGCGGATGTTCGCCATCGGCGCCAACATCATCGAGCAGGACCCCTACTACATGCTCTTCCCGGGGATCGCCATGGTCATCTTTGTCGTGGCCTTCAACCTCCTCGGTGACTCGGTCCGGGACGCCTTCGATCCCAAGACCGGCCGCTGACCCCACTGGGAACTCCCCCCACACCCACGCCCGGTCGGTCCCGGTGCCGCACGGCTCCGTCCCGGCCACATACCAGCAGTGCCCACTACTCACAGGCAGGTGGATCGTCACCATGAGCATCTTCCGTAACCGCGCCGCTTCGGCCGCTATAGTCGCGGTCGCAGCCGGCGCCCTGACCCTCACCGCCTGCGGTGGCGGCAGCGACAGCTCCAGCAAGGACAACAGCAAGACCAAAGAGGATGCCAAGTCTCAGTCGAAGCCGGTGCAGATCGGTGACGAGAAGGCGTCGACCGGTCCGGCCGCCGAGATCCCCGGTGCCAAGCCGGGCGGTGTCGCGACCGTCTACCAGGAGGCCGACTTCTCCCACCTGGACCCGGGTCAGATCTACGTCTCGGACGGCAAGCTGCTCAGCCGTCTGATCTTCCGCGGCCTGACGCAGTACAACGAGGACGACAACGGCAACCTGACCGTCGTGGGCGACCTCGCCACCGACGCGGGCCAGGTCTCCGACGGCGGCAAGACCTGGACGTACACCCTCAAGGACGACCTGAAGGACGAGAACGGCAAGCCGATCAACGCGGCTGACATCCGTCACACGGTCGAGCGCCTCTACGCCTCGTACATCACGGACGGCCCGACCTACCTGCAGCAGGCGCTGTCGGGGGCCGGCACCACGTACCGCAAGGCCTACGAGGGTCCGGACAAGGGCAAGCACCTGCCCGACACCGTCCTGGAGACCCCGGACGACAAGACCATCGTCTTCAAGTTCAAGGTCGCCCAGCCCGACCTCCCGCAGATGCTGACCATGCCCGGTTACAGCGTCGTCCCGGAGGAGTCGGACACCAAGGCGAAGTACGACTCCGACCCGGTCGCCACGGGTCCGTACAAGATCGCCGACTTCAAGCCCGGCAAGTCCATGAAGCTGGTCAAGAACCCGCAGTGGGACGCGAAGTCCGACTCGGTGCGCCACCAGTACGTGGACGGCTTCGACATCGAAATGAACCACGATGACGAGGACCAGACCAAGACCCTCCTGGCCGACCAGGGTGGCGCCAAGAACGCGATGATGTTCACCGGCCAGGTCGCCACCACGCAGCTTCAGCAGGTCGTGGGCAACAAGGCCGCGATGAAGCGCACGATCCAGGGCTACGCGCCGTACGTGTGGCAGCTCAACTTCAACCTGGACCGGGTCAAGGACAAGAAGCTCCGCGACGCCATCACCCTCGCACTGCCCTCCGCCTCGGTCTTCAAGGCCGACGGCGGTGCCTACGGCGGTGAGGTCGCCAACTCGCTGATGTCGCCGACCACTCCGGGCTACAACGACACCTTCGACCCGTTCAGCCGCAAGGCCAAGCCGAACGGTGACGTCGAGGCTGCGAAGAAGCTCATCAAGGAGGGCGGCTTCGAGGGCAAGAAGCTCGTCTACGCGTACGGCAACACCCCGGTCCGGCAGCAGCAGGCCGTGCTGATCGCCGACGCCCTGGAGAAGATCGGTCTGGACATCCAGAAGAAGGAGATCGACTCCGCCACCTGGTACGAGCAGGTCGGCAAGGTCAAGAACGGCTACGACCTGTACATGACCGGTTGGGGCCAGGACTGGCCGTCTGCCTCCACGGTCATCCCGCCGGTGTACGACGGCACGCAGATCCAGGACGGCGCGTCGAACTACTCGCACATCAACGACGACCACGTCAACTCGGAGATCCAGCGCATCCTGAAGATCACCGACACGGCTGAGGCCACCAAGGCGTGGGGCGAGCTGAACGAGTACATCTCCAAGGAAGTCAACCCCGCTGCGCCGATCTACTACACCAAGGTCTTCCAGATCTTCGGTTCGAACATCGGCGGCATCCGCTACAGCTCGGACTCGAGCTACGTGGACGTCACGCGCATCTTCCTGAAGAAGTAACCGTCAGGTCGGGGCAACGGTGGTGGGCGCGCGGCGGAGCGCCCACCACTGGCCCCCATCCCTGTCAGTCCCCCTCCGATTGCCGCCGTCCTGAGAGCAGCTGCCTGCCATGCTTCAATTCCTCATCCGCCGGACATTCGGCGCGGCGCTGATTCTGCTGTTGATCAGTGCGTTCACGTTCTTCATGTTCTTCGCCATCCCGCAGGACCCGGCCACCCTGGCCTGTGGCAAGAACTGCACTCCGGACGCGCTGGAGCTCATTCACAAGAACCTCGGTCTCGACAAGCCGGTCACCGTCCAGTACTGGGACTTCCTGGTCGGCATCTTCGCCGGCCGTGACTTCGCCGTCGGACACTGCAGCGCCCCCTGCTTCGGCGTCTCCTTCGCCAACGACCAGAACGTCTGGGACACGATCCTCGACCGCTTCCCGCTGACCCTCTCGCTGACCATCGGAAGCCTGCTCGTCTTCCTCACGCTCGGCCTCGGCGCCGGTCTGCTGGCCGCCAAGTACCGTGGCACCTGGGTGGACAAGCTGTTCAGCTCCGGTTCGCTGGTCGTCAGCTCCCTGCAGATCTACTTCCTCGGCCCGCTCGTGATGCTTGCGCTCGTGTACAGCACCGGCTGGCTCGACAAGCCGAAGTACGTGCCCTTCTCCGAGGATCTCGGCGGCTGGTTCATGGGGCTGCTGATCCCATGGTTCGTCATGGCGACCATCTTCACCGCCAACTACACCCGTATGAGCCGCTCCTCGATGATCGAGCAGCTCCAGGAAGAGCATGTGAGGGCGGCCCGCGCCAAGGGCATGTCGGGCAACTACACCTTCTTCCGCTACGCGTGGCGCGGTTCCCTCATCCCGATCGTCACCATCATCGGCATCGACCTGTCCGCGCTGCTGGGGGGCGGCATGGTGACCGAGTTCACGTTCGGCCTGGCAGGACTCGGCCGGCTCGCGCTGGAATCCGTCACCAACAAGGACCTGCCGATGCTGATGGGCGTCATGCTGATCAGCGCCACGTTCATCATCGTCCTCAACCTGATCGTGGACGCCCTGTACGCCGTTATCGACCCGCGCGTGCGCCTGTCCTAGGAGAACCACCGTGACCACTCAGACCAAGCCCGGAGAGGCCGCTGCCGCCGCGGCGGGCGACGCCTTCCTCTCGGTGCGCGACCTCAAGGTCCACTTCTCCTCCGAGGACGGCATCGTCAAGGCGGTGGACGGTCTCTCCTTCGACCTGGAGCGCGGCCAGACCCTCGGGATCGTGGGCGAGTCCGGATCCGGCAAGTCGGTGACCAACCTGGCCGTCCTGGGCCTGCACAACCGCAGGACGACCGCCATCGACGGGTCGATCACACTGGACGGCCAGGAGCTGACCGACGCCAGCGAGAAGCAGCTGGAGACGCTGCGCGGCAAGAAGATGGCGATGATCTTCCAGGACGCGCTGACCGCGCTCTCGCCGTACTACACGGTCGGCCGGCAGATCGGTGAGCCGTTCATGAAGCACACCGGCGCCTCCAAGCGGGACGCCCGGGTGCGCGCCATCGACTTGCTGGAGAAGGTCGGCATCCCGCACCCGCAGCAGCGGGTGGACGACTACCCGCACCAGTTCTCCGGCGGTATGCGGCAGCGTGCCATGATCGCCATGGCGCTCGCCTGCGACCCGGACCTGCTCATCGCCGACGAGCCGACCACCGCGCTCGACGTGACCGTGCAGGCGCAGATCCTCGACCTGCTCAAGGATCTGCAGCAGGAGTTCGGCTCCGCGATCATCATGATCACCCACGACCTCGGCGTGGTCGCCAACATGGCCGACGACATCCTGGTGATGTATGCCGGCCGGGCCGTGGAGCGCGGCACCGTGCGTGAGGTCCTCAAGACGCCTCAGCACCCGTACACCTGGGGTCTGCTCGGCTCGATGCCGAGGCTGTCCGCGGACGTCGACGAGCCGCTGATGCCGATCCCCGGATCGCCGCCCTCCCTGCTGAACCCGCCGTCGGGTTGCCCGTTCCACCCGCGGTGTGCCTTCACCGACAAGGTGCAGGGCGGACTTTGCTCCGGGGAGCGCCCGACGCTCGCCCAGGGGCGCGCGGCCGCCTGTCATCTGACGGGGGACCAGCGGCAGCAGGTGTTCATCGAGACGATTCAGCCCCGGCTGGGCTGAGCGGAAACCGGCGACTGGGGCATCACCATGAGCGACAAGAACAACACGACCACGGCGGTCGCCGATGCCGTCCCGCAGCAGCGGGGCGGCGACGGGGCGCCGCTGCTGAAGGTCAGCGGGCTGACCAAATACTTCCCGATCAAGGGCGGCTTCCCGATCAAACGCACCGTCGGCCATGTCAAGGCCGTCGACGGCGTGGACTTCGAGGTCCACCCGGGCGAGAGCCTCGGCCTCGTCGGCGAGTCCGGCTGCGGCAAGTCGACGACCGGGCGCCTGCTGACTCGACTGTACGAGCCGACCACGGGCACCATCGAGTACAAGGGCCAGGACATCAGCCGGGCCGGCCGCAAGCAGCTGGCGCCGATCCGGTCCGAGATCCAGATGATCTTCCAGGACCCGTACGCGTCGCTGAACCCGCGGCAGACCGTGGGCACGATCATTTCGGGCCCGATGGAGATCAACGGCATCAACCCTCCCGGTGGCCGTGAGAACCGCGTCCGTGAACTGCTGGAGATCGTCGGTCTCAATCCGGAGCACTACAACCGCTTCCCGCACGAGTTCTCCGGCGGTCAGCGCCAGCGCATCGGCGTCGCGCGCGCCATCGCGCTGGAGCCGAAGCTGATCGTCGCCGACGAGCCGGTGTCGGCCCTCGACGTGTCGATCCAGGCGCAGGTGGTGAACCTGCTGCAGGAAGTGCAGCGGGAGATGGGCATCGCGTTCGTCTTCATCGCCCACGACCTGGCGATCGTGCGGCACTTCTCGCAGCGCGTCGCGGTGATGTACCTCGGCAAGATCGTGGAGATCGCCGACCGCGACTCGATCTACAACCGGCCGCGTCACCCCTACACGCACGCGCTGCTGTCGGCGGTGCCGGACGCGGACATCGACGCGGCCAAGCGGGAGCGGATCCGTCTCGCGGGCGACGTGCCCTCGCCGATCATGCCCCCCTCCGGCTGCCGGTTCCGCACGCGCTGCTGGAAGGCGCAGGACAAGTGCGCCACCGAGGAGCCGCCGCTGGTTCGCATCGAGGGCAGCGAGGACGGTCACCTGACGGCGTGCCACTTCCCCGAGGATCCCACCATCGTGGACCGCGGCGAGGACGTCGTGATGGACAAGGGTCTGCAGGCCCTGGAAGGCCTGGCCGGCGGCGACGAGGCGGTCTCCAAGGGCTGACCGCCGCGTCGACACCCAGGTCACCGAGGGACCGGGAGCGGGAGCCGTAGCCGGCTCTCCCGCTCCCGGTCCTCGCGCGTGTCAGGTCGTGACCTCGGCCCCCGCCCAGTGGCATGCCACCTGTGCCTGCGGGCCCCCGCCGAGGATCTCCGGGCCCTCGGTCCGGCAGGCGTCCGCCACTCCCGCCCGTTCCGCCTCGCCGCTCGCCAGCACCTGGCAGCGGGCGTGGAAGCGGCAGCCGGAGGGGATGCGGGAGGGGTCCGGTGGCTCACCGGTGAGGATCACCGGGGCCCCGGGGGCCTCCGGCAGAACCGACAACAACGCCTGCGTGTACGGGTGTCGCGGTGCCGTCAGAACCTGCTCCACGTCTCCCGTCTCCACGATCCGGCCCAGGTACATCACCGCCACCCGGTCCGCGATGTTCCAGGCCAGCCCCAGGTCGTGCGTCACCACCAGCGCCGAAAGACCGAGGTCGGTACGCAGCCGCAGCAGCAGGGCGAGGATCTCTCCGCGTACGGAGGCGTCCAGCGAAGCCACCGGCTCGTCGGCGACCAGGAGTTCGGGTTCGAGGACCAACGCGCCGGCGATCACCACCCGCTGGCGCTGGCCACCGGACAGCTCGTGCGGATAGCGCAGGAAGAAGCGCTCGGGAGGCCGCAGACCCGCCCGGGCGAGGGCCTCGGCCACCGCCGTCCGCTCGTCGCCGCGGTGCCCGTGGATCCGCAGTCCCTCCGCCACCGCGTCGTACACCGTGTGTCGGGGATTCAGGGAGCCCGTCGGATCCTGCAGGACCAGCTGGACGCGCCGTCGGTACGCCTTCAGGGCCCGGGAGGAGCGGCGCAACTCCTCGCCGTCGAAGACGACCCGCCCCCGGGTGGGGGGCACCAGACCGAGCAGGGCGCGGGCCAGCGTGGTCTTGCCGCAGCCCGACTCGCCGACCAGGGCCACGATCTCCCCGGCGCCGATGTCGAGTTCCACGCCGTCGACCGCGCGGGCGGGCGGGGCGCCCTGCCGTCCGGGGTAGGTGACGTGCAGGCCCTGTGCGCTCAGCAGGCTCATGATCCGCTCCTGGTGTCCTGCGCCGCCCGTACGTGCACACACGCTGCCCGCCGGTCCTCGTCGGACGCGTACAGTTCCTGGTCGTCCACCGCGCAGGAGTCCAGCGCGACCGGACAGCGCGGGTGGAAGGCGCATCCGGTGGGCACGGCCGCGGGGTCCGGCGGGTCGCCCGGCAGGCCACGCGGGGCGAACCGGGAGGACACGTCGCCGATCCTCGGGAACGCTTCCGACAGCGCCCTGGCGTACGGGTGCCTGGCGTCCTCGTAGACCTTGCGGGCCGGCCCCTCCTCGATCACCCGGCCCGCGTACATCACCGCCAGTCGGTCGCAGGTGTCGGCGAGGACGGCCAGGTCGTGACTGATCGCGATCAGGCCCAGTTCCTGTTCCACTACGAGCTGTTCGATGAGCCGGAGGATCTGTGCCTGGATCATCACGTCCAGCGCGGTCGTCGGCTCGTCGGCGATGACCAGGCGCGGGTCGCAGGCGAGTGCCATGGCGATCATGACGCGCTGGCGCTGGCCGCCGGAGAGCTCGTGCGGATACGCCGACGCCCGCGCCGCCGGGAGCCCCACGTGCTCCAGGAGTTCGCCGGTCTTCTTCCGCGCGCCCGCCGGGGTCGCCCTGCGGTGCAGCACGATCGGCTCGGCGATCTGGTCCCCGACGCGGTGCACGGCGTTCAGCGAGTGCATCGCGCCCTGGAAGACGATGGACGCACCCGCCCAGCGCACCGCCCGTACCCGCCCCCACCGCATGGTGAGGACGTCCTCGCCGTCCAGCAGGACCTCCCCGCCGATCCGGGTCCCGGCGGGCAGCAGCCGGAGGAGGGCCAGGGCGAGCGTGGACTTGCCGCAGCCCGACTCGCCCGCGACACCCAGTTTCTGCCCGGCGGCCAGCGTCAGGTCCACCCCCCGTACGGCGGCCGCCCCACCCGGATAGGTCACCTCCAGGTTCCGGACCTCGAGCAGCGTCAACGGGCCACCCCCAGCCTGGGATTGAGGACCGACTCCACCGCGCGTCCGCACAGCGTGAACGCCAGCGCGACGACCGCGATCGCGATGCCGGGCGGCACCAGGTACCACCAGTTCCCGGAGCTGACCGCCCCCGCCTCCCGCGCGTCCTGGAGCAGCCCGCCCCAGGACACCACCGTCGGATCGCCCAGCCCCAGGAAGGCGAGCGTCGCCTCGGCGAGGATGGAGGTCGAGATCATCAGCGTGGTCTGGGCGAGCACCAGCGGCATCACGTTGGGCAGGACGTGCCGGGCCATGATGTGCCGGTGTCCACCGCCCAGCGCCTTGGCCCGTTCGATGTACGGCCGTGACTCCACGGCAAGCGTCTGCGCCCGCACCAGGCGGGCCGTGGTAGGCCAGGACGTCACGCCGATCGCCAGCACGACAGTGCCCAGCGAGCGGGACATCACGGTGGCCAGCGCGATGGCGAGGACCAGCGTCGGCATCACCAGGAACCAGTCGGTGATCCGCATGACCACGGTGGCGTACGCCCCCTTGTAGTGCCCCGCGGTGATGCCGACCAGCGTGCCGATCGCCACCGACAGGGCGGCCGCGAGCAGCCCGACCAGCAGCGAGACCCGTGAGCCCCACACCACCAGGCCCAGCAGGTCCCGCCCGAACCGGTCGGTCCCCAGCGGGAACTCGCCGCTGGGGCTCTCCAGCGGCTGCCCCGGCGCCCCGGTCACGCTGGACACGTCGGAGCCGACGGTGAGCGGGGCGGTCAGCGCCAGCAGCGCGAACAGCGCGAGCGCGATCAGCCCCGCCAGCCCCGTGCGGTGGGTGCGGTACGCGTTCCAGAAGCGCACGACGGACAGGCGCCGCCGCCGACGGGCCAGCGCGCGCGGCCCGGCCGCCTTCGACCCGGCTTCGTTCGTCCCGGTCCCACCGGTCCCGGTCGTCATCGGCCCACCCGGGGATCGAGCAGCGGATAGACCAGGTCGGCCAGGGTGTTCATGACGATCACCGTCCCCGCGAAGAAGAGGAACAGGCCCTGCACCAGCGGCAGATCGGGCACGCTCAGCGCCTGGTAGAACAGTCCGCCGAGGCCCGGCCAGGAGAAGACGGTCTCGACCAGGATCACGCCCGCGACCGTCCGGCCGAGATTGACGAAGATCAGGGTGACCGTCGGCAGCAGCGCGTTCGGCACGGCATGCCGGCGCCGGACCAGGTCGTCCCTGAGTCCCTTGGCCCGGGCGGTCGTCAGATAGTCGCTGCCCATCTCGTCCAGCAGCGCAGAGCGGGCCACCAGCAGGGTCTGGCCGTACTCGACCGCGACCAGCGTGATCACCGGCAGGACCAGATGGTGGGCGACGTCGAGGACGTACGCGAAACCCTCCTCCCCGCCCGACTCCATGCCACCGGTGGGGAACATCCCGGGAATCGGGCCCATCCCCACGGCGAACACGGTGATCAGCAGCAGCCCCAGCCAGAACGACGGGACGGAGTACAGCGTCAGCGCCAGGCCGGTGTGCAGCCGGTCGCCGAGGCCGCCGTGGCGCCAGGCCGAGCGTGTGCCCAGCACGATGCCGAGCAGGGTGTAGAGAACGAACGCGGTGCCGGTGAGCACCAGCGTGTTGGGCAGCGCCTCGGAGATCTTGTCGATGACGGGCGCGCGGAACTGGTACGACGTCCCGAGATCCCCGGTGAGCACCTTGCCGCAGTAGGCGGTGAACTGCTGCCACAGCGGCAGGTCGAGCCCGAACTCTCGTCGATAGGAGGCCAGTTGCTCGGCGGAGATGGGTCGGCCGCCCGTCATGGTCTTGACCGGGTCGCCGGGGATCAGCCGGAACAGGAAGAAGCCGGTGACGAGGACGGCGAGCAGGGAGACGGCGGCGCCGCCGACCTTGCCCGCGCCGTAGCGCAGATAGCGCGTGGTGCGCGCCCGCGGTTCCCGGACCGCGGGCGCGGCGGCCTCGACGGCCGGAGCGGAGGGTGCGTCGGCGGTCATGGGCGGCTACTCGCGATCCTCGGCGGTGGACCGGCGCCGCAGCGCGAAGAACACGCCCGCGCCGACGAGGAGTACGGCGCCGGCGACGATGCCGATGACGACGCCCGTCGACCCCGAGTCGCCGGAGCCGTCGGAGTCCGCCGGGGTGGCCGACCACCAACTCCAGTAGCCGTCCTGCCCGTAAATGTTGCCCGCCTTCGAGGGCATCGTCGTGATCGACTCGATCTGGTCCGTGCGGTAGGCCTCGACCGCGTTCGGATACGCCATGACGTTCATGTACCCGAGGTCGTAGAGGCGTGACTCCATCTGCTTGACGAGGTCCGCCCGTTTGGCCGGGTCGTACTCGGCGAGCTGCTTGGCGTAGAGGTCGTCGTACTGCTTGTCGCAGATGAAGTTGTCGGTCGCGCCGGTGTCTTTCGGAGTCGCGGGCAGCGCGGCGCAGGTGTGGATCGACAGCACGAAGTCCGGGTCGGGATTGACGGACCAGCCGTCGAAGGCGAGGTCGTAGGTGCCCGCGAGCCAGGGATCGGTGACGTTGTCCAGGCAGTCGAGGGTCACCCCGATGCCGAGCTCTCCCCACCACTCCTGGAGGTACTGCCCGATCGCCTTGTCGTTGGGGTCGGTGGCGTGGCACAGGAGGCGGTAGTCGATCGGTTTGCCGTCCTTGCCGACGCGCTTGCCGTCACCGTTCTTCTTGTAGCCCGCCTGGTCGAGGAGCCGGGCGGCCTCGGCGGGGTCGTGGGCGAGCTCCTGGCCGTCGGCCGGTTTCCAGAAGTAGGAGTCGAAGCGGGGCGGGATGTACCCCTCGCCCCGCACCGCGTAGCCCCGGAAGACCTTGTCGATGATCGTCTCGCGGTCGACGGCCATGAACAGGGCGTGCCGCACCCGCTGGTCCAACAGGGAGGGGTCGCCGTCGCCGAACTTCTCACCGTTCTTCGCCCGTGCCCCGGGGTTGACCGCCAGGGCGTAGAAGCGGCGACCGGGGGCGTCGTTGACGTGGACGTTCTTCTCGCCCTTGAGGGAGGACGCCTGGGCGGGTGTCAGGGACGGCGACCCGGAGACGAAGGAGACCTCGCCCTTGCGCAGGGCGGCGACCGCCGCGTCCTGGTCCTTGTAGTAGCGGAAGACCAGCTCGTCGAACTTGGGTGCCCCGCGCCAGAAGTCCTTGTTGGCCTTCAGCCGCACATAGCTGTCGGGTTTGTAGTCGGTGAGGATGAATGGCCCGTTCCCGACGATGGGGAACGTCTTGTCGTTGTTGAACTCGGAGAAGTCGCCGACCTTCTCCCAGATGTGCTTCGGCACGATCGGCACGTCCAGCGCCGTCATCGTGGCCTGCGGCTTCTTCAGCTCGATGACCAGCTCGGTCGGGCTCGGCGCGGTCACCTTGCGGAAGTTGGCGACGAAGCTGCCGTTGGCGGTGGCCGCGCCCTCGTCGGTCATCATCTTGTTGAACGTCCACGCCGCGTCCTCGGCCGTGGCCTGCTTGCCGTCCGACCACTCGGAGTCGGAGCGGATCGTGTACGTCCAGGTCAGCTTGTCCGGCGAAGGCTCCCACTTGGTGGCCAGGGCCGGGACGGCACGGGCGTCCTCGGGGTCGTAGTTGGTGAGGTACTCGTACATCAGCCGGTGAATGCTGGTGCTGAGGAGCCGGGAGGCCAGGAACGGGCTCAGGGAGTCGACGCTCTGTGCGACCGCGACGGTGAGGACCTTGTTGCCGTCCGCCGCCGTGGCCTGCTGGGGCACGAGTCCGGCCGCCAGCGTCAGGGCGGCGGCTGCGGTGGCGGCCAGGAGCCGCCGCCACGCTCTGCTGTGCTGCTCATGAGTACTCATGGTGGTGACCTCGCGTCATCGCTTGCACAGGGACGGCCTGTTCGACTGTCAGCGCTGTTCTGCGCGTGTTAACCGCGCATGAAACCCCATGTGGCCTGCGGAAACAGTGAAGTGATGAGATTGAGACAGCCAGTGGTCCACACCGGTGAAGAGCCCCTGGTTGCGGCATGGCGCCCCCGCGGTCACCCGTTGGCGCCGAACGGATCAACGGCGCCTCGGATGGCTGCCCTGCACGTGCGCGCGGGCCCACGGCTGCCGATATTGGCTGCCTAGGCGCGGTGAAAACACGGGTGCCGCGGTCAAGAGGAGGCATTCCATGCGCGGAGCCAGGCACGCCACATGGGTCGCGGGCGCGATGGCCCTTGCTCTTGCGACGACTGCCTGCGGAGGCGGGGGTGACAGCGGAGCCGGCGGCGAGGTGCTGAGCTCGTCGTGGACCGATCCGCAGAACCCGCTGGAGCCGGCCAACACCAATGAGGTGCAGGGCGGCAAGGTGCTGTCCATGATCTTCCGGGGCCTGAAGCAGTACAACCCGAAGACCGGCGAGGCCGAGGACATGCTCGCCGAGCGGATCGAGACCACCGACTCGCGCAACTACACGATCACCGTCAAGGACGGCTGGACCTTCAGCGACGGCGAGAAGGTCACCGCCAAGTCCTTCGTGGACGCCTGGAACTACGGGGCGAGCCTGAAGAACAACCAGAAGAACGCCTACTTCTTCAGCTACATCGACGGCTACGACAAGGTCCACCCGGTCAAGGGCGAGCAGAGCGCCGAGACCATGTCCGGTCTGAAGGTGGTCGACGACAGGACGTTCACCGTCCGGCTCAGCCAGAAGTTCTCCAGCTTCCCCGACACCCTCGGCTACAACGCCTTCGTCCCGCTGCCGCGCGCCTTCTACGACGACCACGGCGGCTGGCTCGCCAAGCCCGTCGGCAACGGCCCGTACACCGTGGAGTCGTACACCAAGGGTTCCGAGATGGGTCTCACGAGGTGGGACGCGTACCCGGGCCCGGACGCGGCCATGAACGCCGGCGTCACCCTCAAGGTCTACACGGACAACAACACGGCCTACACCGACCTGATGGCCGGCAACCTCGACCTCGTCGACGACGTGCCGGCCCAGCAGCTGAAGAACGTCCGCAGCGACCTCGGTGACCGCTACCTCAACACCCCGGCCGGCATCATCCAGACCCTGGCCTTCCCCCACTACGACAAGGCGTGGAACAAGCCCGGCTCGGTCAAGGTCCGGCAGGGGCTGTCCCGGGCGATCGACCGCGACCAGATCACCAAGACCATCTTCCAGGGGACCCGTACGCCCGCGACCGACTGGACCTCACCCGTCCTGGGCGCGGAGGGCGGTTACAAGGAGGGGCTGTGCGGTGAGTGGTGCCAGTACGACGCGGCCGCGGCGAGGAAGCTGATCGAGGAGGGCGGCGGGCTGCCCGGCGGGCAGGTGAAGATCACGTACAACGCGGACACCGGCTCCCACAAGCTGTGGGTGGACGCCGTCTGCAACTCCATCAACAACGCCCTGGACAACGACCGGGCCTGCGTCGGCAACCCGATCGGCACCTTCGCCGACTTCCGCAGCAAGAGCACGACCCAGAAGCTCTCCGGACCCTTCCGGGCGGGCTGGCAGATGGACTACCCGCTGACCCAGAACTTCCTCCAGCCGCTCTACTACACCAACGCCTCCTCCAACGACGGCAAGTGGTCCAACGAGGAGTTCGACAAGCTCGTCGACGAGGCGAACGCCGAGACCGACCCCGCGCGGGCCGTGGAGAGGTTCCAGAAGGCCGAGGCGGTCGTCCGGGACAACATGGCGGCCATCCCGCTCTGGTACCAGAACGGCAGCGCCGGCTGGTCGCAGCGGCTGTCGAACGTGGCCCTCAACCCGTTCAGCGTCCCCGTCTACAACGAGATCAAGGTCGGCTGAGTCCGTCATGGGGCGGTACGTCGTCCGGCGCCTGGTGCAGATGGTCCCGGTGTTCATCGGGGCCACCCTGCTGATCTTCCTCATGGTCAACGTGATGGGCGACCCCGTCGCGGGCCTGTGCGGCGACCGGCAGTGCGACGCGGCGACGGCGACCCAGCTGAGGAAGGAGTTCGGCCTCGACAAGCCCGTGTGGCAGCAGTACCTGACCTACATGGGGAACGTCTTCACCGGAGACTTCGGTACGGCGTTCAACGGCCAGGAAGTCACCGAGCTGATGTCGACGGCCTTCCCGGTCACCATCCGCCTCACGATCGTGGCGATCCTTATCGAGGTCCTCATCGGCGTCACGCTCGGCGTCGTCACCGGCCTCCAGCGGGGGCGCCCCGTCGACTCCGGCGTCCTGCTCCTGACCCTCGTCGTCATCTCCGTCCCCACCTTCGTCACCGGCCTGCTGCTCCAGCTGCTGCTCGGCGTGGAGTGGGGCTGGATCCGCCCGTCGGTCTCCTCATCGGCCCCCTTCGGCGAGCTGCTGATCCCCGGCCTCGTCCTCGCCTCGGTCTCCCTCGCGTACGTCACCCGGCTGACCCGCACCTCCATCGCGGAGAACCGGCGCTCCGACTACGTCCGCACGGCGATCGCCAAGGGACTGCCGAGGCACCGAGTGGTCACCCGGCATCTCCTGCGCAACTCCCTCATCCCCGTGGTCACCTTCATCGGCTCCGACATCGGATTCCTCATGGGCGGCGCGATCGTCACCGAGCGGATCTTCAACATCCACGGCGTCGGCTACCAGCTCTACCAGGGCATCCTGCGCCAGAACACACAGACCGTCGTCGGCTTCGTGACGGTCCTCGTCCTCGTCTTCCTCCTCTGCAATCTGGTCGTCGACCTGCTGTACGCCGTACTCGACCCGAGGATCCGCTATGCCTGAGCAGCCGTTCCAGTCCGAGGGGGCGATCGCCGGCAGCGGCGCGGGGGGCGCGGGCGGTGCGATGGAGCTGGCCGCGGGCGAGGCACAGACGCTGGAGCCGAGGCCGCCGGTCGGGCCGGCACCGCCGGGTCCGCAAGGAACGGGACCGCCGGGGCCGGGGCCGTCCGCCGCCGCCTCCGCGGGCGAACGGCCGCGCAGCCTCTGGTCCGACGCCTGGCAGGACCTGTGCCGCAACCCCGTCTTCATCATCTCGGGCCTGATCATCCTGTTCCTGCTCTTCATCTCCCTGTGGCCCTCGGCGATCGCCTCCGGCAGCCCGCTCGAGTGCGACCTCGCGAAGGCCCAGCAGGGTTCCGCGCCCGGCCATCCCTTCGGCTACGACGGCCAGGGCTGCGACGTGTACACGCGCACGGTGTACGGCGCCCGTACGTCCGTCGCGGTCGGCGTCTGCGCCACGCTCGGGGTCGCCGTCCTCGGCTCGGTGCTGGGGGCACTCGCCGGCTTCTTCGGCGGCCTGTGGGACTCGTTCCTCTCCCGCATCACCGACGTCTTCTTCGCCATCCCGGTGATCCTCGGCGGCCTGGTCCTGCTGTCCGTGGTCACCAGCAACTCCATCTGGCCGGTCATCGGCTTCATCGTGCTGCTCGGCTGGCCACAGATCTCCCGCATCGCCCGCGGCGCCGTCATCACCGCCAAACAGCACGACTACGTCCAGGCCGCCCGAGCCCTCGGCGCCTCCAACTCCCGGATCCTCCTGCGCCACATCGCACCCAACGCCATCGCACCGGTGATCGTGGTCGCGACCATCGCACTGGGGACGTACATCGCCCTGGAGGCGACCCTGTCCTACCTGGGCGTCGGCCTGAAACCCCCGAGCGTCTCCTGGGGCATCGACATCTCGGCCGCCTCCCCCTACATCCGCAACGCCCCCCATGCCCTCCTGTGGCCCTCCGGCGCCCTGGCCATCACGGTCCTGGCCTTCATCATGCTGGGCGACGCAGTCCGCGACGCCCTCGACCCGAAGCTGAGGTGAGGGGCCCCCAGTCCTCCCGGCCAAGCCCCCCCGCAACGCCCCCCATTCGAAAGTGAGGTGAGCCCCCGGCATGTTGCTCGAAGTGCGTGATCTGCAGGTGGAGTTCCGGACGCGGGACGGGGTTGCCAAGGCGGTCAACGGGGTGAGTTACGGCGTGGACGCGGGGGAGACGCTTGCCGTGCTCGGGGAGTCCGGGTCCGGGAAGTCGGTGACCGCGCAGGCGGTGATGGGGATTCTCGACATGCCGCCCGGGCGGATCACCGGGGGCGAGATCCTCTTCCAGGGGCGGGACCTGCTGAAGCTGAAGGAAGAGGAGCGGCGCAAGGTCCGCGGCGCCGAGATGGCGATGATCTTCCAGGACGCCCTGTCGTCGCTGAACCCCGTACTGACCGTCGGCGACCAGCTCGGCGAGATGTTCGTCGTGCACCGGGGCATGTCGAGGAAGGACGCGCGGGCGAACGCCGTGGAGCTGATGGACCGGGTGCGCATCCCGGCCGCACGAGAGCGCGTCAAGCAGTACCCGCACCAGTTCTCCGGCGGCATGCGCCAACGCATCATGATCGCGATGGCCCTGGCCCTCGAACCCGCACTCATCATCGCCGACGAGCCCACCACCGCCCTCGACGTCACCGTCCAGGCCCAGGTCATGGACCTGCTGGCGGAGCTGCAACGCGAGTACCGCATGGGCCTGATCCTGATCACCCACGACCTCGGCGTCGTCGCGGACGTCGCGGACCGGATCGCCGTGATGTACGCGGGCCGGATCGTGGAGTCGGCGCCGGTGCACGACATCTACAAGGCGCCCGCCCACCCGTACACCAAGGGCCTTTTGGAGTCGATCCCGCGCCTGGACCAGAAGGGCCAGGCGCTCTACGCCATCAAGGGCCTGCCCCCCAACCTCATGAACATCCCGCAGGGCTGCGCCTTCAACCCCCGCTGCCCGACGGCCCGGGACGTGTGCCGCACCGACGTGCCTGAGCTGTACGAGGTCTCCGAAGCACGGGGCAGCGCCTGCCACTTCTGGAGGGAGTGCCTGGATGGCTAGTTCCGCACCGGCCGAGCCGATTCTGGAGGTCAGCGGGCTCGTCAAGCACTACCCGCTCACCCGGGGCATCCTCTTCAAGAAACAGGTCGGCGCGGTCAGGGCCGTGGACGGCGTCGACTTCTCACTGCACCGCGGCGAAACCCTCGGCATCGTCGGCGAGTCCGGCTGCGGCAAGTCGACGGTCGCCAAGATGCTGGTCAACCTGGAACGCCCGACGGCCGGTTCGATCAAGTACAAGGGCGAGGACATCACCAGACTGTCCGGCCGCGCCCTGAAAGCCGTACGCCGCAACATCCAGATGGTCTTCCAGGACCCGTACACCTCCCTCAACCCCCGCATGACGGTGGGCGACATCGTCGGGGAGCCGTACGACATCCACCCCCAGGTCGCCCCGAAGGGCGACCGTCGCCGGCGGGTGCGGGAGCTGCTGGACGTGGTCGGCCTCAACCCCGAGCACATCAACCGCTACCCGCACCAGTTCTCCGGCGGCCAGCGCCAACGCATCGGCATCGCACGGGGGCTGGCGCTGCGCCCGGAGGTCATCGTCGCCGACGAACCCGTCTCCGCGCTGGACGTCTCGGTCCAGGCGCAGGTCATCAACCTGATGGACCGCCTGCAGAACGAGTTCGACCTCTCCTACGTCTTCATCGCCCACGACCTGTCGATCGTCCGGCACATCTCCGACCGGGTAGGGGTGATGTACCTAGGACGGATCGTGGAGATCGGCAGGGACGCCGAGATCTACGACCATCCCACGCACCCCTACACCCAGGCGCTGCTCTCCGCGGTCCCCGTCCCCGACCCGTTGGCCCGTGAACACCGCGCACGCATCATCCTCGCGGGCGACGTCCCGTCCCCGACGAACGTCCCGTCCGGCTGCCGCTTCCGCACCCGCTGCTGGAAGGCGGAGGAACGCTGCGCCCAGCAGGTGCCGGTGCTCGCGGTGCCGGACCGTCTGCGGGACCCGAGCGGACCCGAGGCCCACGACTCGGCGTGCCATTTCGCGGCGGCGCAAGGCAACGGGCCGGGGTGACATGGCGCACCCCGGCCCGCTTACGGCACCCGCACGGCCGTACGCTGTTCAGCCTCCACCGTCCGTATATCGGTGCCGCTTCGGTGAAGTTGCCTGCGTGTTAACGCAGTTCGGGCGCTTTTGAGCCGCTATGCCAGGGACCGCTGCAGGAAGTCCAGCTGGAGCAGCAGCAGGTTCTCCGCGACCGCTTCCTGCGGGGTCATGTGCGTGACGCCGGACAGCGGCAGCACCTCGTGCGGACGGCCCGCGGCGAGGAGGGCCGAGGACAGGCGCAGGGAGTGGGCGACGACCACGTTGTCGTCCGCGAGGCCGTGGACGATCATCATCGGGCGGTGCGGTTCGGCCGGGTCCACCAGGCCCGAGTCGTCGATCAGCGAGTTGCGGCGGTAGACCTCCGGCTGCTCGTCGGGGTGTCCGATGTACCGCTCCTGGTAGTGGGTGTCGTACAGGCGCAGATCGGTGACCGGCGCGCCGACGACCGCAGCGTGGAAGACGTCCGGGCGGCGAAGCGCGGCGAGCCCCGCCAGATAGCCGCCGAAGGACCAGCCCCGGATGGCCACGCGGGTCAGATCGAGCGGGAACCGCTCGGCGAGCGCGTGCAGCGCCTCGACCTGGTCCTGCACCACGATCGCCGCGATGTCGTCCTTGATGGCCTTCTCCCACCCGGGCGAGCGCCCCGGCGTACCGCGCCCGTCCGCGACGACCACCGCGAACCCCTGGTCGGCGAACCACTGTGAGGTGAGGTACGCGTTGTGCGCGGCGACCACCCGGGAGGAGTGCGGGCCACCGTAGGGGTCCAGCAGAACCGGCAGCGGGGTGTCACCGGCGTAGTCCCGAGGCATAAGCACAGCGCACGGGATGCGGCGTGCGCCCCCCTCGGTGAGTGTCACGCGCGGGGTCAAACCGGGATCTTCCGCATGCGACCGGACCGTCGCCACCGGCTTCCCGTCTCGCAGCACCTGGATCTGGGCGCCGGGCCGGTCAAGCGCATGGGACGCCAACACTGTCACGCCCCCAGCGCGCACCGCCGAGTGCACGCCGGGCTCCTGTGAAACGCGCTCCATGCCGAGCTCGTTCACCCGGTACACGTGCACCTCGCCGATCTCGGGAACGGCCGCGGCCTCGCCCGCCGACGCCGAGATCAGCACGTCGTCCGAGGTGACGTCCAGCACCGCGCGTACGTGCAACTGCGGTCCGGTCAGCGGGCGTTCCCCCACCGCGAGGACCCGCGCGCCGCCCTCGTCGGCGATGCGCACGAGATGCCCCGCCGGGCTCCAGCAGGGCACGCCAGGGAAAAGATCCAGCCATTGTGGATCTTCGTCAGCATGCACCATCCGGGTTGCCCCCGTCGCCGGGTCCACTGCCAGGAACAGCTGACTGTGCTGGTCGCGCGCCTGTACGAGCAGCAGCGGTGCACCCGCCGCTGACCAGTGGACTCGCGCCAGATACGGGTACCGCGCCCGGTCCCAGGAGACCTCGGTGCGCACCCCGCCCAGACCGATCACGAACAGCCGTACGTCCGCGTTCGGCGTTCCCGCCGCCGGGTACGCCACCCGCTGCGGCTCGCGCTCCGGATGCGCCGGATCGGAGATCCACCACCTGCGCACCGGCGTGTCGTCCGCCCGCGCCACCAGCAGCAGGTCCGACTCCGGACCCCACCAGAAGCCCCGGTAGCGCCCCATCTCCTCGGCCGCGATGAACTCCGCCAGGCCGTAGGTCACCCCCTCCGACTCCGGCTCGGCGAGCGCACGGTCGCCCTCGCCCTCGGCGCCCACCACCCGCAGGGCACCCTGCGCGACGTACGCGATGTGCCGTCCGTCGGGGGAGGGGCGGGGGTCGATCACCGGTCCGGGGACCGGGAGTTCACGTGCTGTACCGGCCCGCAGTTCGGCCGTGAAAAGCCGCCCTGACAAGGCAAAAGAGGCCAACTCGACGGCCGCGTCGGTGGCGTGGGAGACGATGCCGGCGCCGCCCTCACGGCTGCGCTCGCGGCGTGCCCGCTCCTCGGGCGAGAGGTCCTCCGAGGTGCCGCCCAGGAGGGCGCGCGGGTCGGCCGCCACGCGCTCCCCGCCGTCCGCGGTGTCGAGCACCCACAGCGAACTCGCCGGATCCGTACCGGAGGTGGAGCGCAGGAACACGACTCGGGAACCGTCGGGCGCCACCGTGAATGCGCGCGGAGCGCCGAAGGTGAACCTCTGGGTGCGGGCGTGCCGTCGGGGGAAGGACACAGGCTCGGTCGTCATGCCCCGACCATATTGGCCAGTGCGCCCCCTTGTGCGGCTGTGCGCCGATCGATGCGCACGGACGGATAGTTATGATCACAAGCGCATAGTGGGTATGAACCTGCTGGCTGCTGCATGGATTTATCTGCCCCCATAGTCCGACCCCCGCGCCTGGGATTCTTGGAGGTGAGCCGCCGTGGCACTCTCGATTTCGGCGGTGGTGCTGCTGGCGATCGTCGTCTTCCTGCTGGTCAAGAAATCAGGGCTGAAGGCGGGCCATGCCGTGGTCTGCATGCTGCTCGGTTTCTACCTGGCGTCCTCGACCGTCGCTCCCACCATCAGCGAGCTGACGACGAACATCGCGGGCATGATCGGCAGCATCAAGTTCTGAGCCGTGCCGGGCAGTGCTGTCGGTGCCGCCTCGTAGGCTGGGGCCATGACGGAACTGCCCGACCGGCGTCTGCTCCTGGTGCACGCGCACCCGGACGACGAGTCGATCAACAACGGCGCGACGATGGCCAAGTACGCGGCCGAGGGTGCCCGGGTGACCCTGGTCACCTGCACCCTGGGTGAGCACGGCGAGGTCATTCCCCCCGAGCTGCACCACCTGACCGGAGCCGAGCTCGGCGAACACCGCCTGGGCGAGCTCACGGCCGCGATGCGCGAGCTCGGCGTCGAGGACTTCCGTCTCCTCGGCGGCAAGGGCCGCTACGAGGACTCGGGGATGATGGGCATCGCCGACAACGACGACCCCGCGAGCCTGTGGCAGGCGGACGTCGACGAGGCGGCCCGGGAGCTCGTCGAGGTGATCCTGGAGGTACGCCCCCAGGTCCTCGTCACCTACGACCCCGACGGCGGCTACGGCCACCCCGACCACATCCAGGCCCACCGCGTAGCCATGCGCGCGACCGAGCTGGCAGCCGACGCCGGGTGGCGGATCCCCAAGATCTACTGGAACCGCGTCCCGCGCACGGTCGCCGAGGAGGCCTTCGCCCGACTTCAGGCGGACCTGCCCGGATTGCCCTTCGCCAAGGCCGCCACCGTCGGCGACGTGCCGGGTGTCGTGGACGACGAGCGGATCACCACCGTGATCGACGGCACCGCCCACGCCCCCGCCAAGGCCGCCGCGATGCGGGCGCACGCCACGCAGATCGACGTGGCCGAGCCGTACTTCGCGCTCTCCAATGAACTTGCGCAACCCCTCTTCACCACCGAGTACTACGAGTTGGTGCGCGGGGAGAGGGCGGCGCGGACGGAGTCCGATCTGTTCGCCGGTGTCGCCGTCGCCGTCGAGGAGGCGTCATGAGCTCGATGCTCGCCCAGCCGCTGAAGCGGCCCTCCGCCCTGCGGGTCCTCGTCCACGTCGGGCTCTTCGTGCTCGGCGCGGTCGTCGGCGTGGCCGGGGCGCTGGTGCAGCCCGCGTGGTTCCCGGGCGGCCTGCTGCTCGCCCTCGCGGGCGAGGCCGGGCTCTGCCTGGGCGCCGCCCGGGCGATGGGCAGCCGGGCCGCGGCCGTCGCCCCCGCCGGCGGCTGGATGATCACCGTCATCCTGCTCACCGCCAGCCGCCCCGAAGGTGACTTCGTCTTCGGCACAGGCGCCGCCTCCTACCTCTTCCTGCTCGGCGGCATGGCCGTGGCTGTGATCTGCGCCACCCTCGCGCCCGTGCGGCAACCGGGTGGCGACGGCGTCCGACTTGCCAAGTGACGTACCACTTCTCCACGCCGCACTCGTGCGAGTCCCGTGTGGGTTTCCCAGGCGGTCGTGGGATGCGGGCCGGAAGTGGCCAGTATGGTGGTGCGCGCCGCCGAGCCGTCCGAAGCAATGAGGTCGAACAGGCGGTGGAGCCAACCGGGAGAACCTGCCTTGAGTCGTGAAACTGACACTCCGTCCTCCGGGCCCAACGGGCGCGGCGGAGCCGCATACCCCTCGGGCACGCCGCCGTACGGGACCCCCATGGCTTCCGACAGCGGCGCGGATGCGGGCCGTTCGGCCGCACAGCCGGAGGAACGCAAAACCGAGACCACGCTGACGACGCGGATCCGGATCAACATTCCCGGGTCCCGGCCCATTCCGCCGGTCGTCGTGCGCAAGCCCGTCACGGACACCGAGAGCGCCGGCTCCGCCGGCAGCACGGATGCCGAGACGCCGACGCCGTCCGCCGACACCGCCATGTCCACGGGCACCGTCGACCCCCCGGCCCCGCCCGCGGGGCAGGCGGAGGAGAAGACGAGCGACTGGTTCGCGCCCCGCAAGTCCTCGGGGGGCAAGGGCGGTCAGGGCGGCGCGTCCACCAACGGGGCCGGTCTGCCCGGCGGTTCGGGCCCCGGCGCGGGCGGCCCCGCCGGCCCGGGCGCCGGTGGTGCCGGGCGGCCCGGTGGGGTCGTCGGCTCGATGAGCGTGCCGGGCGGCTCGCGCCCCGGCGGTGCGAGCGGCCCCGGGCTCGCCGGTGCGACCGGCGGCCCCGTGGCTCCGGGGCACGGGGGCGGCACCGGTTCCTTCGACGTGACCGAGGCACTGGGGGCGGGCCCCCTGGGCGGCGGCAACGGCGCGCGCCCCGGCGGCGAGGCCCGCCGCGACGACCTGCCGTACTTCGCGGAGAACGGCAGCCGCGGCCAGGACGGTCAGGGCGCCCCGAACAGCTACGGCAGCCAGGGCGGCCCGAACGGCCCGGGCGGATACGGCGCCCAGGGCGGCCCGGGCGGCTTCGACCCGTCCGCCGACTTCAACGCCCCGAACAGCTTCGACGGCGCCGGCGACTTCGGCGGCCCGAGCGACTTCAACGGCTCGAACGGCCACGGCGGCCAGGGTGGCCCGCACGGCCCCGCGGGCCCGACGACCGGTCCGGTCACCGGCGACGGCCCTGCGGTGCCGCCGGTCATGGGCGGCGGCACCGGCGGTCGGGGTGGTCCGGCCGGTCCGGGTATTTCCGCCGGTCCGGGTGGTGCCGGTATCTCCGCGGGCCCGGGTCGGCCCGGCGGGCCGAGTGGCCCTGGCGGTCCCGGCAGTGGCCGTGGCGGCCCGTCCGGTCCCGGTGGTCCTCCCGGACCTGCCGGCCCGGGTGGTCCTGGTGGGCCTGCCGGTCCCGGCATTTCCGCCGGACCCGGTGGCCCCGGCGCCGCCTCCCACGTCCCGGGCCGTGGCCCCGGCGGTGGGATGAGCGACGACACCGCGATCCTCACCCCGCAGAAGCCGGCTCCCGAGCCCGGCAACCCGAACTACGGCGTCGCCGACAACGTCTCCGGCCACACCGTCACCAGCGGCATCCCCGTCGTCCCCGCCGGCGCCCAGAGCGGGCCCTTCGGGCCGGGCGGCGCCGACGCACCCGGGCCGCACACACCCCCGAAGCTGCCGGAACCCGCCCCTTCGGAGACCCAGTCGTCCCGTGCGCCCAAGAAGAAGGGCCGCAACAAGCTGGCCCTGATCGGCGGCGGCGTGATCGTCCTCGCCGGCGGCGTCTACGGCGCCGGCCTGCTGATGGCCCACTCCGACGTGCCCAAGGGCACCACCGTGCTCGGCGTCGACATCGGCGGCGGCACCCGCGACGAGGCGCTGAAGAAGCTCAACGACGCCTTCGACAAGCAGGTCAACAAGCCGCTGAAGCTGTCGGTGGGCGGCAAGACCGTCACGCTGGAGCCGGACAAGGCCGGGCTGCAGTTCGACATGCCGCAGACGGTCAGCGCGGCCGCGACCAGTGACTACAACCCGGTCTCGGTCATCGGCTCGCTCTTCGGCAACCACCGGGTCGTCGACCCGGTCATGCCCACCGACGAGGAGAAGCTGCAGGCAGCCCTGCAGGACGTCTCCGGCGGTTCCGGCTCGGTGACCGAAGGAACGATCAACTTCGAGTCCGGGAAGGCCGTCGCCGTCTACGGCAAGGCGGGCAAGGGCATCGACGTCGCCAAGTCCACCGCGGCGGTCCAGGAGGCCTACCGCACCCAGGTGGAGACCGGCGCGTCCTCCGCGGTGCCGGTCGCCACGACCACGCAGCAGCCGACGGTCGCGAACGCCGAGGTCGACCGGTTCATGAAGGAGTTCGCCGAACCGGCGATGGCCAACAAGGTCACGATCCAGACGGACGCCGCGCACAGCATCCAGTTCGGCTCCCTGTCGCTGCCGAAGATCCTGGGAGCCAAGGCCGTCGACGGCAAGCTCGTGGACACCTACGACCTCAAGGCTCTCAAGGCGGCGTACGGCGCCACCTTCGACGGCGTGCAGATCAACGGCGCGAGCGGCAAGCGCGACGTCCTTCCGCAGGATGTCGCCTCCGCCCTGCGCAAGGCGCTGCGCGCCAAGACGGCGGCGGAGCGCACCGTCACCATCGACACCAACCCGAGCTAGCGCAGCCGCTCGGACCAAGGGCACCCGGCACTCGCCGGGTGCCCTTCCGTCGTCGTATGACATCTGTCATCCGGCAGTCAGGACCGCCGACACTGCCGGGCTCCCCGCCCCCGCGGCCACTCTTGAGCACATGACAACGACAGCGTTGAACACGACGACTGAGGTAGTCGGATTCGACCAGGTGGGCAAGAGCTACGGGGACGTACGGGCCGTCGACGGCCTCACGCTCGCGCTGCACCCGGGGGAGACCGTTGCCCTGCTCGGCCCGAACGGGGCCGGCAAGTCCACCACGCTCGATCTGCTGCTCGGCCTCAAGCGCCCCGACAGCGGAAGCGTCGGCGTCTTGGGCACCGACCCGCGCGAGGCGATCGTCGCCGGCCGGGTGGGGGCCATGCTCCAGAGCGGCGGGCTGATGGGCGAAGTCACGGTCGCCGAGATGGTGCGGCTGGCCTGCGATCTGCATCCGCGGCCGTACCCGGTCTCCGACGTGCTCGCCCGCGCGGGCATCACGCAGATCGCCGACCGCAAGGTCGACAAGCTCTCCGGCGGCCAGTCCCAGCGCGTCCGCTTCGCCCTCGCGACGGCCGGCGACAGCGACCTCATCGTCCTCGACGAGCCCACCACGGGCATGGACGTCACCACCCGCCAGGCCTTCTGGGCCACCATGCGCGAACAGGCCGACCAGGGCCGTACGGTCCTGTTCGCCACGCACTACCTGGAAGAGGCGGACGCGATCGCCGACCGGGTGCTGGTCCTGCACCGCGGCCGGCTGCTGGCCGACGGCACCGCGGCCGAGATCAAGGCGAAGGCGGGGACGCGGCGGATCTCCTTCGACCTGGCCGACGGCCCCGTCGACGAGGCCGCCCTGCGCGAGTTGCCCTTCCTCACCACGCTCACGGTGTCCCACAGCGGCTCCGCCGCGGGGTCCGGCCGGACCGTGCGCATCCAGTCCTCCGACGCCGACGCGACCGTCCACGCCCTCTACGGGCTCGGCCTCTACCCCCGCAACCTGGAAGTCGCCGGGCTCGGCCTCGAGCAGGCGTTCGTCGCCATCACCGCCGCCGAGGAGGCACGTACGTCATGAAGGCCCTGATCCGGCTGGAACTCACCCGCGCCCTGCGCAACCGCAAGTTCCTGTTCTTCTCGGTGCTCTACCCGTCCATGCTGTTCGTGCTGATCGCGGGCAGCGCCGACAGCACGACCAAGGTCGACGGCACGGGCCTGACCCTGCCGACCTACATGATGGTCTCCATGGCCTCCTTCGGCGCCCTCACCGCCGTCCTGATGGGCAACAGCGAGCGCATCGCCAAGGAGCGCGAGAGCGGCTGGGTACGGCAACTGCGGCTGACCACCCTGCCGGGCCGCGGATATGTGCTGGCCAAGACCGCGAGTGCCGCCGTGGTCAGCCTGCCGTCGATCGTCGTCATCTTCGTCGTCGCCGCCGTCGTGAAGGACGTACGACTGGATGCCTGGCAGTGGCTCGCCCTCACCGGTGCGATCTGGGCCGGGAGCCTGGTCTTCGCCGCGCTCGGGGTGGCGATCGGGTACTCCGCGACCGGTGACGCGGTACGCCCGATCACGATGATCATCTACTTCGGCCTGTCGCTGCTCGGCGGCCTGTGGATGCCCACGACGACCTTCCCGCAGTGGCTCCAGGACATCGCCGCCTGGGTACCCACGCACGCGTACGCTGCGCTGGGGCAGGCCATCGAGCAGAGCCAGGCCCCGCACGCGAAGGACCTCGTCGTCCTCGTCGTCTCCTTCGCCCTGTTCACGGGCGGCGCGGCCTGGCTGTACCGGAAGGACACGTTGAAGGCGTGAGCGGCACTGGCGTCGGGATCGGGCAGCGCCCGGAGAATCGCAGGCAACGGTTCATCAAGCTCCTGTGGACCGGCATCTGGCTGGTGTACCTGAGCGCGCCGGCCAACGACCTGCTGCACGGCGGTCACAGCACGGGCGTGCGGATCCTCGGCTGGATCGGTCTCGCCGCGTTCGTCACCTGGTACATGCTGCTGCTCTTCCGCACCGGCCGGGGCGAGCGCAACAGCGTCGTGCTCGCTTCGCTCGGCGTCCTCGCCGCCCAGTCCACGGTCCTCGCACTGACCCTGGGCCGGGAGTGGCTGGTGCTGTTCGTGTACGTCTCCATCGCGTCCGGCGCGGCCCTGCCGCTGCGCATGGCGCGCTGGACGATCCCGGCCGCGTCCGCGCTGATGACCGTGATCGCGTTCGCGACACCGGGCGGCAAGGCCTTCCTGGCCGGGCTGCTGATCCCGGCCCTGCTGGGCGGCTTCGCCATGACCGGCGTACGCGAACTGATCCGCACGACCGTCGCGCTGCGCGAGGCCCGCGCCACCGTCGCCCAACTGGCCGCCAACGAGGAGAGACTGCGCCTGGCCCGGGACCTGCACGACCTGCTGGGCCACTCCCTCTCCCTGATCACCATCAAGAGCGAACTCGCGGGCCGTATGCTCCCCGACCACCCCGACAAGGCGGCCCGCCAGGTCGCCGACATCGAGCAGGTCAGCCGCCAGGCCCTGGTCGACGTGCGCGAGGCGGTCTCGGGCTACCGCCGCCCGCGCCTCGCGGCGGAACTGGCGGGCGCCAGGGTCGCCCTGACGGCGGCCGGGGTGACGGCCGAACTCCCGGCCGAGCCCGACCTCACCGGCGTCCCCGAGGACAGCGAGACGGCCCTCGCCTGGGCCCTGCGCGAGGCGGTCACCAACGTCGTACGGCACAGCGGGGCCCGGCGCTGCACGGTCGAGGTCCTGCGCCGCCAGACCCTCGACGGCCCGGTCCTCGAACTCTCCGTCGAGGACGACGGCTCCGGCGACCAGGGCCCCGGCCCCGGCCACGGTCTGACCGGCCTCACGGAACGCCTGGAGAAGGCGGGCGGCACCCTGGACGCGGGTGGCACCCGGCAGGGCTTCCGCCTGATCGCCCGCGTCCCGGCCGCCGCGATCTCGGCGGACGTAGGATCCGGTTCATGAGCCGCACGATCAAGGTCCTCCTCGCCGAGGACCAGTCGATGGTCCGCGAGGCCCTGGCCGCCCTGCTCGGCCTGGAGGAGGACATCGAGGTCGTCGCCCAGGTGGCCCGCGGCGACGAGGTCCTGGCGGCGGCTCGCGACCACGACGTGGACGTGGCGCTCCTGGACATCGAAATGCCGGGCGCGACGGGCATCGAGGCGGCGGCACTCCTGCACAAGGAGCTGCCGGCCGTGAAGCTGGTCGTCCTCACGACCTTCGGCCGCCCCGGCTACCTCCGCAGCGCGATGGAGTCCGGCGCCGACGCCTTCCTGGTCAAGGACGCCCCCGCGGCCCAACTCGCCGAGGCGATACGCAAGGTCCTGGCAGGCGAACGGGTCATCGACCCCACCCTGGCGGCAGCGGCCCTGGCGGAGGGCGCCAACCCCTTGACCGACCGCGAGCGAGAGATCCTCCGAGCAGCGGAGGACGGCTCCACGAACGCCGAACTGGCGGCGTCCCTGCATCTGTCCCAGGGCACGGTCCGCAACTACCTCTCGACGGCCATCCAGAAACTGGCGGTACGGAACAGGGCGGAGGCGGTACGGATCGCGAGGGAGAAGGGCTGGCTGTAGATCGCCGAGCAGGGCAGCGCCTCAAGGGGCGCGACTCAGTTGAGCAACGCCCGCGCCGCCCGAGCCTGCCCCCGCACCTGCTCCGCCGCCCCCTCATCCACCGCACAGATCAACTCCGCGTACTCCTCCAACTCCACGGCCCCCTCGACGAAGTCCCCCCGCTGGACAAGCAACTGCGCCCGCTCGAACCGCAGTCGAGCCGGATGCGACGGCAGCAGCAGCGACAGCTCCACCGCCCACAGCGCCACATCCGACCGCTCGGGCCGAGTCGCCGCCCAGGCCCGGACGTTGTTCAGAATCCGCAGCACCACATCCAGCGGATCGGCCGGCGACAGCATCGACGGATCCAGCGGCGCCCCCGTGGCCCCCGCCACCAGCAGCTCCGCATCGCCGCCCGTCAGCACCCGGCCCCCGTCGAACGGATCGGCGAGCACCTGCTCGTCGGTCGGCCCGAACCCCACGACGAAGTGTCCGGGCAGCGCGACCCCGTACACCGGGGCCCCCGCCCGCCGGGCCACCTCCATCCACACCACCGACAACAGGATCGGCAGCCCACGCCGCCGCTGAACCACCTCGTGCAGCAACGACGACTCCAGCCGCTGATAGTCAGCGGCCGAGCCGCGAAACCCGTACCGCTCCCCGAGCAGCTCCCGCAGGGCCACGGCCCACGCTCTCGGCCCGCCCGGCCGGAACGGCAGCTGTCCGGCCAGGGCATCCAGCTCCACCTGTACGGAATCCATCCCCGACTCGTCCAGCGCCCCGTCCGCCTCGGCTCCCACCAGCAGACACAGCATGGACAGATCGGGCCGCTCGGACCGCGCCTCTTCGGCGAACCGCCTCCGCAGCTCGGCGGAGCGTTCGGGCGGTGGGGGGTAGGGGGGACGCATAGCTGGCTCGTGCCCTTTCGCGGCGATCGGTAGCACTGCTCACGGAGATCGATAGTGGTGGTAGGCATGATGCGCGGCGAACCCCATCCCGGCGTACATCTCCCGCGCGCCCACGTTCTCCGCCTCGACCTGCAGCCACGCCGCCGACGCCCCCTCGTCGAGGGCCTGCCGGGCCAGCGCGGCCATCACCCGCGTGGCCAGCCCCTGCCGCCGCAGCGCCGGATCGACCTCCACGGCGGCGAACCCGGCCCACCGCCCGTCCACGACACAGCGCCCGATCGCGGCAGGCGCACCACCCTCCGCACTCGGAACGGTCGCGAACCACACCGACGGCCCGCTCTCCAGCACCTTCAGGGCCACCTCGCTCACCCCCTTGCGCTGATACCGGGCAAGCCAAGCCTCGTCCGCCTCCCGGACCAGCACCACTCCGGCGTCCTCGGCCCGGTCGGCGACGGGCGCGAGCGCCCCGATCCACATCTCGGCAGACACCTCCCGCACCCACCCGAGCCGCTCCAGCTCCGCGCACAGCAGCTCCTGCGTGCCCTCGGCCCCGGTCGCGGTCTGGACGTAGGCGGGGAGCCCCCGGTCGCCGTACCAGCGCCGTACGACGTCCAGCGCGGCCGGCAGCGGTAGGCCGGGGTCACCGAGCGGCAGCACCGAGTTGGCCCGCCGGGTGAACCCGGACGCCGCGCGCAGCTCCCACTCGCCGAGCCGTTCGCTCTCGACGGGCCGCCACGCGCGCGCGGCGACGTGCGCGAGTTCCTGGTACGAGGCGGCGGGCCCTCGGCGACGGGCGGGAGCGGCTGGCACTACCTTCCCCGCCACCAGCGACGATTCCGCGATGCGGACGGTCTCGCCACTCTTCCGTGTGATCAGCAGCACACCGTCGTCCCATGATGCGAGAACACCCACCGTGTCGGTGAACTTCTCACCCTCGGCCGCAGGATCGTTCAGGCGGCGTACGGAGACCCGTTTGCCCACGTCAGCAGCGGTGATACGGACCTCAAGGCGTCCCGTCGCTGAGATTTCCACAGGTCAGTTCACCCCTCCTGTTCGGATCATGCCCAAGAACGGAGATACTAGGGGCGGGCATCGACGACGCCGCGCTCCCGCGCGCCAGGCGGCGGAGCCTGAGGAGGCCCGCCAGCGCCCTATCGAGGAGGAACGACAGCGTGACCTACGTCATCGCGCAGCCTTGTGTCGACGTCAAGGACAAGGCGTGCATCGAGGAGTGCCCGGTCGACTGCATCTACGAGGGCCAGCGGTCCTTGTACATCCACCCGGACGAATGCGTCGACTGTGGTGCCTGTGAGCCGGTCTGCCCGGTCGAGGCGATCTTCTACGAGGACGACACTCCGGAGGAGTGGAAGGACTACTACAAGGCGAACGTCGAGTTCTTCGACGAGCTCGGCTCCCCCGGCGGCGCCAGCAAGCTGGGCCTGATCGAGCGCGACCACCCGTTCGTCGCCGCGCTCCCGCCGCAGGCCGAGTAATCCTCACCGGCGACCCGCACAGCGTGCCGCCTCGGTCCCGTACGGCCTGATCACCCCGATCGTCGTACGGGACCGAGGCGTTGCCGTATCTGCTGTACCAGAAAGTGAGCGAGATCCCGTGTCCGCAGTCTCCGACCGACTTCCGGCCTTCCCCTGGGACAAGCTGGAGCCGTACAAGAAGACGGCCGCCGCGCACCCCGACGGCATCGTCGACCTCTCCGTCGGCACGCCCGTCGACCCGGTCCCCGAGCTGATCCAGAAGGCCCTGATCGACGCGGCGGACTCCCCGGGCTATCCGACGGTCTGGGGCACCCCGGCGCTGCGTGACGCGATCACGGGCTGGGTGGAGCGCCGCCTGGGCGCCCGTGAGGTCACCCACCGGCACGTCCTGCCGATCGTCGGCTCCAAGGAACTGGTCGCCTGGCTCCCCACCCAGCTGGGCCTCGGCCCCGGCGACAGGGTGGCCTACCCGCGGCTCGCCTACCCGACGTACGAGGTCGGCGCCCGCCTCGCCCGTGCCGACCACGAGGTCTACGACGACCCGACCGACCTGGACCCGGCCGGCCTGAAGCTCCTCTGGCTGAACTCCCCGTCGAACCCGACGGGCAAGGTCCTGTCCAAGGACGAGCTCACCCGGATCGTGGCGTGGGCCCGCTCGCACGGCATCCTGATCTTCTCCGACGAGTGCTACCTGGAGCTGGGCTGGGAGGCCGACCCGGTCTCGGTCCTGCACCCGGACGTGAACGGCGGCTCGTACGACGGCATCGTCGCCGTCCACAGCCTCTCCAAGCGCTCGAACCTGGCCGGCTACCGCGCGGCGTTCCTGGCCGGCGACCCCGCGGTCCTGTCGCCCCTCCTGCAGATCCGCAAGCACGGCGGCATGATGACGTCGGCCCCGACCCAGGCGGCCGTCGTCGCGGCCCTCGGCGACGACGAACACGTCCGCCTCCAGCGCGACCGCTACGCCGCCCGCCGCACGGCCCTGCGCGAGGCCCTGCTCCGCCACGGCTTCCGCATCGAGCACAGCGAGGCCAGCCTCTACCTCTGGGCCACCAAGGACGAGTCCTGCTGGACGACGGTCTCGGCCCTGGCCGACCTGGGCATCCTCGTGGCCCCGGGCGACTTCTACGGCGAGGCGGGCGCCCACCACGTACGAGTCGCCTTCACAGCGACGGACGAGCGCGTGCGGGCAGCGGTACAGCGCCTGACGTAACCAGGTGCCGGGCGAACGCGTCCCGGCCCCGGCCGACGTACCGTCGCAGGCACGCAAAAGCCGACGGGGCCCAGGGAGACTCCCTGAACCCCGTCGGCTCAAGTCAGGCGCACGCCGACCGTCAGCCGATGGGAAGCCCCTGCACCGGCAGCGCCCCGGTCGCCGGGACGCCGGACCCGGCCGCGTCACCGAGAACGGTCCCGACCGACCCGGCCACACCGCCCGCGGTCTCCTGCGCCGCGGGCGTCGCCTTCTTCGTGACCTTGCTGCCGGCCTTGGTCGCCGTCGGCACCGCCTTCTTCGCGGCCTTGCCGCCGGTCTTGGTCACCTTGCCACTGGCCTTCGTCGCGGTCGGCAGCGCGTTGTCGACCGCGGTGTCGACGGCGCCACCCGCGAGCCCGGTGGCGTTCGTGGCCGCGCCGTCAACGACGCTCGCGCCGTCCAGGGCGGTCAGCCCGCCGACCTTGGAGGCGTCGGGCAGTTCGGGGGCCGCGCTGGCGGAGCCGGCCGCACCGACCCCGGCAGCCGCTCCCGCAGCGACGAGCAGCGCGGCACGGGCGATCCGGCGGGTCAGGGGGAGGGACATGATGCTCCTTCGACGGTTATGTCGGATGAGAACGATGAAGTGTCCGACCACGCCCGGCAGTTGACCGACTGGCTGTTGATCTCCGGGCTCGGACGCAGTGACTACCGCTCGAAGCCCGCGAAGGTTGCGGCGACGCAACGTAAAGAGTTGGCAATGCGTCGCATTATCGCCTGCGGATAAATGGGGGCATAACTCATGCCGCCCGAAACCCTGCCGAATCCTTACAGCCCTTGATTCTCAAGGCCTTTGACGGATGTGAGGGTGTCCGCGCGAAAACCTTCCCACGGCACCGTCGACCGACACCTCGGGCAACTCTCGGGAGTGATCCGCCGAACGCCTGCGCGTAGCAGCCGATGTGTACTGCTCGGCGGCTGCTACGGCATGGTCGCGATCCGGACCGAGTCCAGACTGCTCGGCGCCCCCGCGGTGCCCTGCCCCGCGAGCGGACGCCACTGGCTGTCGGTGTTCCCGGCGGTCCACTCGCGCCCGGCGTACGACACCCGCTTGATGTGCAGATCGGAGGCGTTGGCCACGGCCCAGTGGGCCAACTGCCAGCCGCGCTCCCGGACACCGCGCCCGGCGCCGGAACCCCCGTCGGCGGTCACGGGCAGCACGACGGTCTGCCCGCCGCTCCCGGCCGCGGACGCGGTGGGCGTGGGGGTCGCGTCCTTGGCGCCCACCTCGGCCGAGGCCGGCTGGAGCGCGTCCCGCCCGAAGTCCCGTACGAGCGCGGCCCGCACGGCGTCCGGGCCCGTGGCCCGGGTGGCGGCGGGGCGTCCCTCGCAGGTCAGCGTGGCCGCCGAACGCCCGGTGAGGGCGGCCGCGAGCAGCGTCGCGTCCGGCTCGTGCTTGGCGTACGCGTCGGGGAAGCCGCTGCGCTGGACGTGCTGCGCGGCCACGGTGAGCGGCATCTCCATGTATCCGCGGACCTTGACCAGGTGCTTGTAGAACATGCCCGACGAATAGGTCGGGTCCATGATCTCCTGCTCGGTGCCCCAGCCCATCGAGGGCCGCTGCTGGAACAGGCCCAGCGAGTCGCGGTCGCCGTGGGCGATGTTGCGCAGCCCCGACTCCTGCAGCGCGGTCGCGAGGGCGATCGCCACGGCCCGCTCGGGCAGCCCCCGGCCGGTGCCGACGGCGACGATCGTCGCCGCGTTGACCGCCTGCTCCGGCGTGAACTCGTACCGCGCCCCGGCGCCGTCGCCCGAAGCGACCTCGCAGCCCGGCTCGCCCGTGCCGCCGGTGACGTACTGCACCGCGAGATACCCCGCGACGGCGAGCAGGACAAGGAAAGCCGCCCCGCGACGCAGGAGGCGGCCACGACGTTTGGAGGAGGGGTACGGCTCTGGCACGCCTACAAGGTAGCTGAGGTTACCGAGGGGTATGGGTCGAGTGGGGAAAGTGGGCCGACGGCCCGACGGTCGGGCGCGTTAGGGTCGGCACCATGGCCGACACCTCCCTTGACCTCACGCTGGACGCCGCGAAGCTCACCGCGCAGCTCGTTGACTTCCCCTCCGTCAGCGGCACGGAGCAGCCTCTCGCGGACGCGATCGAGGCCGCCCTGCGCGCCCTGCCGCATCTGACGGTCGACCGGTACGGCAACAACGTCGTGGCGCGCACCAACCTGGGCCGGCCGGAGCGCGTGATCCTCGCCGGCCACATCGACACGGTACCGATCGCGGACAACGTCCCCTCGCGGCTGGACGCGGACGGCGTCCTGTGGGGCTGCGGCACCTGCGACATGAAGTCGGGCGTCGCGGTCCAGCTCCGCATCGCCGAGACGGTCCTGGCCCCGAACCGCGACCTGACCTTCGTCTTCTACGACAACGAAGAGGTCACGGCGGACCTCAACGGCCTCAAGCACGTGTCCGAGGCCCGTCCGGAGTGGCTGGAGGGCGACTTCGCGGTCCTGCTGGAGCCGTCGGACGGCGAGGTCGAGGGCGGCTGCCAGGGCACGCTCCGGGTGCTCCTCAAGACCACGGGCGAGCGCGCCCACTCCGCGCGCAGCTGGATGGGCTCGAACGCGATCCACGCGGCGGCCCCGATCCTCGCCCGCCTGGCGTCGTACGAGCCCCGCTACCCGGTGATCGACGGCCTGGAGTACCGGGAGGGCCTGAACGCGGTCGGCATCTCGGGCGGCGTGGCGGGCAATGTCATCCCGGACGAATGCGTCGTCACCGTCAACTTCCGCTACGCCCCCGACCGCACCGAGGAGGAGGCCGTCGCGCACGTCCGCGAGGTCTTCGCCGACTGCGGCGTCGAGGAGTTCGTGGTGGACGACCACAGCGGCGGCGCGCTCCCCGGCCTCTCCCACCCCGCGGCAGCGGCGTTCATGGCCGCCGTCGGCGGCGACGCGCGCCCCAAGTACGGCTGGACGGACGTCTCCCGTTTCTCCTCCCTCGGCATCCCGGCGGTCAACTACGGCCCCGGCAACCCGCACTTGGCGCACAAGCGGGACGAGCGGGTGGAGACGGCGAAGATCCTTGCGGGGGAGGAGCGGCTGAGGGCGTGGCTCACGGCGTAGGACCCGGGGTGGACGAGCGGTGAGCGTGCGCCCGGGGATCGCCGGTACGGCGCTTCATGGCGGACATGCACACGTCCCCCGTCCGTAACCCGCGTGGATCTACGCTGAGTGGAAAGACCTGCAACATCTGCACGACCTGCAAGACCGCAGGCCCCGCAGCGGAGGGAGCGTACATGGCTACCGGCAACCCCGAGGGGAAGAAGCAGCCACCGTCGGAGCAGCGTCTGGGACCGGTGATCCGCAGGCGGGATCAGGTGACGGCGAGCACGACCGACCAGCGCCTGCTGGATGCGGGCGGGCCCTCCGACTGGGTCCACACGGACCCCTGGCGAGTCCTGCGCATCCAGTCGGAGTTCATCGAGGGCTTCGGCACCCTCGCCGAACTCCCGCCCGCCATCAGCGTGTTCGGCTCGGCCCGCACACCGGCCGACTCTCCCGAGTACGACGCCGGAGTCCGCCTCGGCCGGGGCCTGGTCGAGGCCGGCTTCGCGGTGATCACCGGCGGTGGTCCGGGTGCCATGGAAGCGGCGAACAAGGGCGCCTGCGAGGCGAAGGGCGTCTCGGTCGGCCTCGGCATCGAGCTCCCCTTCGAGCAGGGGCTCAACCCCTACGTCGACATCGGCCTGAACTTCCGGTACTTCTTCGTCCGCAAGATGATGTTCGTCAAGTACGCCCAGGGCTTCGTGGTCCTCCCCGGCGGTCTCGGCACCCTCGACGAGCTCTTCGAGGCCCTCACCCTCGTCCAGACCCAGAAGGTCACCCGCTTCCCGATCGTCCTCTTCGGCAGCGAGTACTGGGGCGGGCTGGTCGACTGGCTGAAGAACACCCTGATCGCCCAGGGCAAGGCATCGGAAAAGGACCTGCTCCTGTTCCACGTCACGGACGACGTGGACGAGGCGGTGGCACTGGTGTCGAAGGAGGCGGGGCGCTAGCGCTGGGCTTGGGCCGTCGTCCCACGCCGACTTGACGTACTCGGCGGGCCGGCGTTTGGGGACGAGGTGCCGCTGTCCCCAGCCCCCACCCACCCGCTGGGGGCTGCGCACGCGCGCGGACGGTCCCTCGCAGCGCCGGTCCGGCGCTTGAGGACGAGGCCGTTCAGGCCGATGGCGGGGGTCTGGGGGCGGCAGCCTCCACCCTCAGGTCCGGGGTCGAAAGGGCGGCGCCCCTTCAAGGACGGGACGGGGAGGGGCGGCGGGGGCGATGAAGGCTAGGCCAACCCCCGCCGTGCCACCGCCGGCGCCCGCCACCCCGCGATCGACGCCACCATCTCCAACACCTGCCGCGTCTCCGCCACCTCATGCACCCGATACACCTGCGCCCCCAACCACGCCGACACCGCAGTAGTGGCCAACGTCCCCACCACCCGCTCCTTCACCGGCCGGTCCAGCGTCTCCCCGACAAAGTCCTTGTTGGACAGCGACACCAGCACAGGCCACCCCGTCTCGACCATCTCCCCGAGCCGCCGAGTCGCCTCAAGACTGTGCCGCGTGCTCTTCCCGAAGTCGTGCCCCGGATCGATCAGGATCGACTCCCGCGGCACCCCCAGCGCCAGCGCCCGCTCGGCCAGCCCCACTGTCACCCGCAGAATGTCGGCCATGACGTCGTCGTACGTCACCCGATGCGGCCGGGTCCGAGGCTCCGCACCCCCGGCATGCGTGCACACCAACCCCACCCCGTACCGAGCGGCGACCTCCGCCAGCCCGGGATCCACCCCACCCCACGCGTCGTTCAGCAGATCCGCCCCCGCCTCGCACACCGCCGCCCCGACCTCGGCCCGCCAGGTGTCCACGCTGATCACGACATCCGGAAAGCGCCGCCGCACCTCGGCCACGAACCCGACCGTCCGCCGCGCCTCCTCCTCGGCGGTCACCTCTTCGCCGGGCCCGGCCTTGACCCCGCCGATGTCGATGATGGCCGCCCCCTCCGCCACGGCCTGCTCCACGCGCGCGAGGGCGGGCTCGTCGCGGAACGTCGCCCCCTGGTCGTAGAAGGAGTCCGGGGTCCGGTTCACGATCGCCATGATCACCGGCTCGTGCGTGTCGAACTCACGCCTGCCCAGCCTGAGCATCCCCTGTGACCTCTCCTTGTGTGTCCTGGTACGTCCCGCCCTTTGGGCCGCCTGCGACCCTAACTGTCAGAGTCGCATGGCACGATCGGACACTGACACACTCGTCCGCTCGCATAAACCGACCGTGGGGGCCCGCAGCGATGGTTATGTTCTTGTTCCTGGTCGTCGCGCTGGCCGTCGTGGTCGCCGCGGTGACACTCGCCGTGGTGGGCGGCGGCGAGAGCGACGGCCCGCTGCCCGAGGCGGAGCCCGAGCGCCTGCAGGACCTGCTGCCGCTCGACCGGCCGGTCGACCGCGCGGACATCGAGACGCTCCGCTTCCCGCTCGCCGCTCGCGGCTACCGCATGGCCGACGTCGACGACGCCCTCAGCCGGCTCGGCGCCGAGCTCGCCGAGCGCGACGCCCGGATCGCCGACCTGGAGTCCGCCCTGTCCGGCGCGCAGGCCTCGCCCGGTCATGTGTCGATGGACAAGCCCGCCCAGGAGGACCAGCAATGAGTGACGGCACGGCCCTCGCCGGCCCGGACGGCGCCCTGCGCTGCCCCTGGGCCCTGTCCACCCCGGACTACGTGACGTACCACGACGAGGAGTGGGGCCGCCCGGTCCACGGCGACGACGCCCTCTACGAACGCCTCAGCCTGGAGGCCTTCCAGTCGGGCTTGTCCTGGATCACGATCCTGCGCCGCCGCGAGGGTTTCCGAGCCGCCTTCGCGGGCTTCGAGATCGCCAAGGTCGCCACCTTCACGGACACCGACAAGGACCGCCTCCTCACCGACGAGGGCATCATCCGCAACCGGGCGAAGATCGACGCGACCGTCGCCAACGCCCGTGTGCTGGCCGACTGGGCCCCCGGCGACCTGGACGACCTGATCTGGTCCCACGCCCCGGACCCGACCACGCGCCCGGCCCCGAAGACCGTCGCCGACGTCCCGGCGGTCACCCCGGAGTCGACTGCCCTGTCCAAGGCCCTGAAGAAGAGGGGCCTGCGCTTCGTAGGACCGACGACGGCATACGCGTTGATGCAGGCGTGCGGTCTGGTCGACGATCACTTGGAAACCTGCGTCGCGAGAAGCGCCGTCTAGGAGCGCGGGGCTGTGTCGGTGTGCGGCTCCGCCGCGTGGCCGCGACCAGCCCCCCCCCCACGAGCCCGCAGGTCCCGACGGCGCAACCGCCCCGAGCTCATCGGCCCAAGTACTTCGGCCTCTCCTTGTTGACGAAGGCCTGCACCGCGATCGCATGGTCCTCGGAAGACCCGGCCCGCGTCTGCAGCTCGTCTTCCTTCTCCAGGGTCTCCTCAAGTGAGTGCGACAGCCCGAACGCCACTGCCTCCTTGATCGCCCCGTAAGCCACGGTCGGCCCCTCGGCGAGCGCCCGCGCAACCTTCTCTGCCTCCGCCCGCAGCTCCGCGGCGGGCACCAGCCGGTTCGCGATCCCCAGCTCATACGCTTCCTGCGCCTTGATGTTGCGCGGGAAGAGCAGCAGGTCCGCCGCGCGGCCCGGTCCGACGACCCGCGGCAGCGTCCACGAGATCCCGGAGTCGGCGGTCAGCGCGACCCCCGCGAAGGAGGTGTTGAAGGCCGCCGTGTCCGCCACCACCCGATAGTCCGCCGCCAGCGCGAACCCGAAGCCGGCTCCGGCAGCGACCCCGTTCACCCCGGCGACCACGGGCTTCGACATCCCGGCCAGCGCCCGCACGATGGGGTTGTAGTGCTCCCGCACGGTGCTCATCGTCTGCCCCGAACCCGTCTCCCGGTCGGAGATCAGCAGCCCGATGTGCTCCTTGAGGTCCTGCCCCACACAGAACGCCCGCTCCCCGGCCGCGGTCAGCAGTACGGCACGTACGGCGTCGTCGCCCGCCGCAGCCTGGACCGCGTCCCGCAGGGCGACCTTGGTCTCGACGTTCAGCGCGTTCATCGCCTCGGGGCGGTTCAGCGTGATCGTCGCGAGTCCGTCGCTCACCTCGTAGAGCACGGTGTCGGCCATGGCGTATCCCCTCCGGTGTGGCGGCTCGGGCGTACTCGTCGGTACGCACCTGTCTGAAGGACAGCATGGCGGAGATCACCGGCAACGGCCCCGACCGGACGTGTGACCTGCGTCAAAGAATTTGCGTCCGGTTCCGTTCGGCCGAAGCGCGTGCGGCGGAGCAGTATCGCAGTCACATCGCCGAATTGAGTGGTTTTGCTCGCGCGCGTTGCCCAAGCGATGCCGACTGATGTTGGTCATCGGGTCCTGAGATGCGGGATAATGGCTTGGAAGCAATGTGTTCGATGCCGGTGTCGCGTGTCCCATACCTGACGCGCGTGCCCTCCATGGGGCCGTCGGCTTTGACGATGAGCTGGTTTCAGGAAGGGGAACGAGCATGGCGGCCATGAAGCCGCGGACGGGCGATGGCCCGCTCGAGGTGACCAAGGAGGGGCGGGGCATCGTCATGCGCGTTCCGCTCGAAGGCGGCGGTCGGCTCGTCGTCGAGCTGACCCCGGACGAGGCCGACGCGCTCGGCGATGCCCTCAAGAAGGTCGTCGGCTGACGCGGCAGCGACCCTACCCTTTCGGCGACCCCGGCATCGCACATGGTGCCGGGGTCGTTGTTTTCCCCGGTACTTCTGCGAGCCTCTTGGGTTCGGCCGTCGGTCCGACCGGCACGTTCGCCAGTCTTCCCGGTAGGTCCGTGGCTATTCGCGGCAGGAGTACGGCGTGTGCGGCGGCCGGTCAGGCGGTCAGCGCTTGACCGCGCAGAGCAGCCCGTCGCCCACCGGCAGCAGGGACGGCACCAGCTCCTGGCTCTCGCGCACCGCGCGCAGCAGTTCCCGGATCCGTATGACCTCGGTGGGCTGCGGGCCCGAATCGACCGTGCGGCCGTTGGCGAAGACGCCCTCGAAGACCACGAGGCCGCCCGAGCGCAGCAGGCGCAACGATTCAGCGAGATAGTCGAGGAACTCCAGCCGGTCGCCGTCGCACAGGACGAGGTCGTAACCGGCGTCGGCGAGGCGGGGCAGGACGTCCAGGGCGCGGCCCGGGATGAAGCGGGCGCGGTTGCTGGCGAAGCCGGCGGCCCGGAAGGCCTGCCGGGCGAACTGCTGGTGCTCGGGCTCGGGGTCGACCGTGGTCAGCACGCCGTCCGGGCGCATACCGTGCAGGAGGTGGATTCCGGAGACGCCGGTACCGGTGCCGATCTCCGCGACGGCCTTGGCGTCCACCGTGGCGGCGAGCATCCGCAGCGCGGCACCCGTGCCGGGCGACACCGAGCGCAGCCCCGCCTCGCGGGCCCGGTCACGGGCCCAGCGCAGGACGTCGTCCTCGGCGACGTAGGCGTCGGCGAACGCCCAGCTCGTCTGCCGGTTGCCGGTAATGACCCTCTCCTGTCCCCGTGGTTGCCTGGGCGTGACTGTATCCGTTGCGCCCGGGAACCCGCAGATGGGACCAGGCGTTTAGAGGGGTGGGAAGACGAGCGGGGGGACACAGTTGGATCACGACGACGAGCAGGGCCGAGAGCAAGTGCTGACGCAGGCGCACCAGCCGTGTCAGCCCAGATCAAATTCTCGTAAAACCGCTTATCCGGAGCTAACGGGCGAGGTGGCTATGGTAGGGGCTCCACTGGACACCACCAGAGCCGACAGGGGAGGTGCGGCTGCGCCTGTGGATCGGGGAGGAGTGCTCCGGCGCTTTCTCGGATCGGCAGGTAGGCCGAAATCCGTGAACGACACCGCTGACCACAGCCACGCCGACGACTACGCCCAGACCGCGACCTTCTCCACCGACGCGGACGGGCAGGCGTGGACTCCGCCCACCTGGGAGGAGATCGTCAGCACGCACAGCGGCCGCGTCTACCGCCTGGCGTACCGCCTCACCGGCAACCAGCACGACGCAGAGGACCTGACGCAGGAGGTCTTCGTCCGCGTCTTCCGCTCCCTGTCGACGTACACGCCGGGCACCTTCGAGGGCTGGCTGCACCGCATCACCACCAACCTCTTCCTGGACATGGTCCGTCGCAAGCAGCGCATCCGCTTCGACGCGCTGGGCGACGAGGCCGCCGAGCGGCTGCCCAGCAAGGAGCCCTCGCCCCAGCAGGTCTTCAACGACGCGCACTTCGACGCGGACGTCCAGCAGGCCCTCGACACCCTCGCGCCCGAGTTCCGCGCCGCGGTCGTCCTGTGCGACATCGAAGGACTGTCGTACGAGGAGATCGCCGCGACCCTCGGAGTCAAGCTGGGCACCGTCCGGTCCCGCATCCACCGCGGCCGTTCCCAGCTGCGCAAGGCCCTCGCGCACCGTTCGCCGGAGGCGCGTGCCGAGCGCCGCTCCTTCGTGCCGCGCGTGCCCGCACTGGGGGGAGGGGGCGCGACCGCGTGAGTGGCACCCGACCCAACCCCGCCGAACGGCTCCTCGCCGAGCAGCACCTTGGCGACCGACTTTCCGCCCTCGTCGACGGAGAGCTCGGTCATGAGACGCGCGAGCGCGTTCTGGCCCACCTGGCGACCTGCGCCAGGTGCAAGTCGGAGGTCGACGCCCAGCGCCGACTGAAGAACGTCTTCGCGGAGGCGGCCCCGCCGCCTCCCTCAGAGAGTTTCCTGGCCCGTCTTCAGGGCCTACCTGGAGGAGGTGACCTGGACGGCGGTGGCTCGCCGCTGGGCGGGGGAGGATTCGGCGGACTGTCCGGACGGCCGGGCGCCGGGGCCTTCGGCATGAAGCGGGACGACCGCTTCGAGTTCGGATACGTTCCGTCGCGTTCGCACGCCGTCCCGGCGCTCCCCGCCTCAGACCGCGGCTTCCGCACCCACCCCGTGGGCCGGCATGACGCCGATCGTGCGTCCTCCCGCATGCGGTTCGCCCTGGTCGCGGCGGGCGCGGTGTCGCTGGCGGCGATCTCGCTGGGCGGCGTCACGAGCAGTGCGCCGACCGACGCGGAGGCGCGCAGCGGCTCGGGGACCGGCAGCAATGTGACGCCTACGCGGACCCAGGGCACGGGCGGCACGGCGGCACCGGAGAACCAGCGCCGCCGTGCCGTGGGCCCCCTGCTCGCGCAGGGGCAGGGTGCGCAGACGCCCGACACCCCCGTGGCCCCGACCGAGGTCGCGGCTCCCCTCCTGCCCGGGATGCCGGCCCATCCCGCCGACGCGGACATACACACCCTCGCCGCGCCCGTGGTGGCCGGCGCGGCCGCCATGTCCCCGCTGATACGCCCGCTCAGCACGACCCCGCCGCTCGCGCTGGCCTCGTGGGCCACGACCGCCGCGATCACAGCGGCCCCCGACCTGCTCACCGCACCCCTCCCCGACGCCACCTCATCCCCCTCCGCCCCTCCGGCCACCGGCCGCTGACCCGGCCTCTGCGCAGCGGCCCACGAACCTGATTGAATCCAGGGTGGGCCGCGCGCCGTGCCTGCGGGCCGGGAGCGGAGTGGATGAACTGCGGCCGCCGTTGACGCCGCGTGCCGGATGGGGGGTAGCACGAGGTCGCCGGTTTCCTGGGGGGAACCTGAGTGCGACAGCGCAGAGTCGAGTAGGCATTCGGGCGCCGGGATGTCCCGGTGGCGGCCTGCCGGGAAGCCAGGGATCGCATGCAGCCGCTGCCGTCGGCACGGCACCGTTCGGGCGGGGTTCCTTGGACAGCCGGCACATACGGGCTGCGGGGTGGCGACCGATCGGCTGAGGCTGCCCAGCCGGACGCCGGCCGTGCCCGTTCGGATGCGGCCAGGAGCGGAGCGCCCTACTCGAGCATCGGGTCAGCAGTGAGCAGGAAGCAGAGCATGAACGAGGGGAAGCCCGCGAAGGCGAAGTGGTGGAACCGACCTCGACCGCATGGGCCTTCGGCCGAGCCGGAGGGGGCGTCTCCTGGAGACGCCGGTGCACGGGGCCACGGCGCTGACACCGACGGGGACTTCGAGCTGGCGCTGCCCGCGGTGAGCGACGATCGTGGCGGGACTGCGGCCGAGGGCGACTTCGAGCTGGCGCGGCCCGAGGCGGGCGCAGTCGGCGACGGGGCCCCGATCGAGGGGGACTTCGAGCTTCGGCCCGCGGTGAGCGGCAGTGGTGGTGACGCGGCTGCACCCGAGACGGACTTTGTACTGGCCCGACCTGCCACGGGCGTGGACGGGGACAGCGACGGCGACGCGGCTTCGGGCGAGGGCGACTTCGAGCTGGCGCGGCCCGCGGGAGCGCCCGCGTCCGTCCCGGAGGCAGACGTGACGGCCCCGGCCACGGAGGTCGCCGAGCAGGCCGGCGCCGTGGCCGACGGTGCCGTGGTCGCGGAGCCCGCGGCTGACGACGCCGTTCTTCCTACCGTGCCCGCGGCCGACGACGCCGCCGTTCCCGCCGCGCCCGTCGCCGAGCGCCCCAAGCCCCTGCACGATCCCGACCCCTACAGCACCCCGCCCTACGGCGAGCCCGGCCCCTGGGCCCCCGCTCCGCCGGTCCAGCACCCGGCGGCCACGCCCGCGCACGGGACGGCGGTACCGATGCCGCCCCCGTCGGCGCAGGGCGTGAAGACGCCGGCGCAGGGCACTGCCGTACCCGTCCCGCCCCCGCCGGCGCCCGGCGTGCCGACTGCCGCGCCCGGTGCACCCGCCCCGACGACCGGCACCCAGGCCGCAGCCCACACGGCCCCCGTCTCACCGGTACCCCCGACCCCGCCCGTAGGCGAACCCACGCCCGCGCCGGAACCGGCCCGCAGTGCAACCGCCACGGTGGTGCCCCCCAACATCCCCGCCCAGACAGCACCTCCGGCGCCCGGCACAGCCACCCGGGCCACCCCCACCCCGGCGACCCCGGCGGCCGACGCCCCGCCCCCCACCAACCCCTGGCAGAACTACGACCCCTGGTCCCGCACCCACCACCCCACCTCTCACCCCGCCCCCCTCCAGCAGAACGGCGCCGCGCTCGCCACCGGCGTGCCGAGTCGCAAGCGTGGGAGGAAGGCGCTCGTCGTCGGTGCCCTGTTGCTCGCGCTCGTGTCCGGTGGGGTCGGTGGGGCCGTAGGGGCGTATCTGGAGCGCAACGGGGGTGTGGGGGACGTGGAGCTGCCGCAGGCCGGCAGTGAGTCGGCCGGACGGGCGCCGGACAGTGTCGCCGGGATCGCCGCGCGTGCCCTGCCGAGTGTCGTGACGCTCCATGTGAGCGGCAGCGAGGAGCAGGGCACCGGCACCGGATTCGTGCTCGACGACCGCGGTCACATCCTCACCAACAACCACGTCGTCGAACCCGCGGGTGACGACGGCGAGATATCCGTGACCTTCCACAGCGGCGACACCGCGAAGGCCACCGTGGTCGGACGGGACGGCGGCTACGACCTCGCCGTCGTCAAGGTCACCGGCGTCAGCGGGCTCGACCCCCTGCCGCTCGGCAACTCCGACAACGTCCAGGTCGGCGACCCCGTCGTGGCCATCGGCGCCCCGTTCGACCTGGCGGGCACCGTCACCTCAGGCATCGTCAGCGCCAAGGAGCGGCCGATCACGGCCGGCGGCGAGAGCGGCGACGGCAGCGACGTGTCGTACGTCGACGCGCTGCAGACCGACGCGCCCATCAACCCAGGCAACTCCGGCGGCCCTCTCCTCGACGCCCAGGGCCGCGTCGTCGGCATCAACTCCGCGATCCGTTCCGCCGACAGCGGGTCCGACCTCGACGGCGGCCAGGCAGGCTCCATCGGCCTCGGCTTCGCCATCCCGGTCAACCAGGCCAAGCGCGTCGCCGAGGAGCTGATCAACACGGGCAGGGCGACCCACCCCGTCATCGGGGTCACCCTCGACATGGACTACACCGGCGACGGAGCCCGCGTCGGCACCAAGGGCAGCGACGGCGGCCCCGCGGTCACCGGCGGCGGCCCCGGCGCCAAGGCCGGCCTCAAGTCCGGCGACGTCATCACCGAGGTCAACGGCCAGCGCGTCCACTCCGGCGAGGAGCTCATCGTCAAGACCCGCGCCCACCGCCCCGGCGACCGGCTGGAACTGACCTTGGAGCGGGGCGGAAAGGAGATCTCGATCTCGCTGACGCTGGGCTCTTCGAGCGGTGGCTGAGCGGGGCCCGGACTCACAGAAACCTCTCAGCGTGACCCGTGCCACCACCCACACGAGCCCTGACAAGGCAAACAACCCGGAAAACCGCACGCCCACACGCATTCGGAGGCCTCGGGACAGTACCGGTCGTAGCGGATGGCCGGGTACCGTGGAGCCGACCGAGGACATCGCAAGGAGCTTCAGGTGTTCAATGACATAGGACCACTCGAGCTGGTGACGCTCATCGTCCTCGCCGTGCTCGTCTTCGGTCCGGACAAGCTCCCGAAGCTCATCCAGGACGCCACGCGGACGATCCGCAAGATCCGCGAGTTCTCGGAGAGCGCCAAGCAGGACATCCGGCAGGAACTGGGCCCGGATTTCAAGGACTTCGAATTCGAGGACCTCAACCCCAAGACGTTCATCCGCAAGCAGCTGGACAACGACGAGCTGGGGCTGAAGGAGATCCGCAACGGCTTCGACCTGAAGAAGGAAATGGCCGAGGTCACCGACGCCGTCCACGGCCGTGACGCGGACTCGTCCTCGCCGTCCTCCGCCCCGGGTTCCGCCGGCGGCGCGATCGACATGACGAAGAAGCCCGAGAACCCCCGCGACGAGCGCCCGCCGTACGACGCGGACGCCACCTGACCGGTACGAACACGCGGGCGGGACACCGCTCGTACGTGACGCTTCTCATACTCCGCCCGGGTCGTGCACGGCCTGAACCCGCCCTCTGTGCGCCCCACGCGCCGGGCGCTTTCACTGCTGCTCGGAGCGGTGTGGCTATGCTGCCGAGTTGTTGTGCGGACCGGACGAGTACGCCCGAAGGGGGGCGGGCCGGGCTGGTCCGGCGAGAACGAGGAGGCGTCCGGGCACATGGAGACGACGAGTCAGACGACGAGTCGGGCAGTCGCGCAGGAACCGGCCGCGGATGGCGGACAGCAGGTCCCCTCCGCCCGGCGCACGGTCGACGGCTACCTGTTGGCGCCTTTCCCGTGGTACGGCCTCGATGAGGCCTTCACGGGGCCGCGCTGGCTGATGCAGGTCGGCATGGCTGCCGACGGGTCCGTGGAACACGGATCGATCGGGCACGGCGACGAGCCCTCCGTACGGAACGAGGCGACGGAGGACCGGGACAAGTTCGCCGTGGTCGTGACCGTCGCGGCGAATCCGTCCCGGCGGAGCGCCGACGGCACGGGGCTGCTGGAGGCCACTTCGGTGTCCTCGGCGGCATGGCTCGCCGGGGTGGGGCTGCTGTCCTTCACCTGGCCGGGGCAGATGGACCACTCGCTGCGCGACGACTGGCTGGAGCAGCAGACGGAGACGGCGTGGGCCCTCGCGGACGACCTGGAGGGTTCGGACTGGTCGACGCTGTCCCTGCCGGTGGACGGGGTGCCCACGCCCTTCCACTACCGGGAGTCCGAGTTCGGCTGGGTGCTGGCCGGGTCGACTCAGCAGGGCGTGCACGTGGGGGCGTACGGCAGGGGCATGAGCGCGTACGGGTTGGGCTTCGCCATGATCAAGGACATCTCGGCGTACGCCTAGGCCCCGGCCCGCACGGAGACACAGATACGCCGATGGGGGCGCCGTCCGGTGAGACGGCGCCCCCATCGGCGTACCGGAATCAGAACTTGTTCTTCGGGGTGATCCCGAGGGACAGGCCCGAAAGGCCCCGCTGGCGGCCTCCCAGCTTCCCCGCGATCGCGCGCAGCGCCGAGCCCGCCGGGGAGTCCGGGTCCGTCAGGACCACCGGTTTGCCCTCGTCGCCGCCCTCGCGCAGGCGGACGTCGATGGGGATGCTGCCGAGGACCGGGACGTTGGTGCCCGTCGTGCGGGTGAGGCCCTCGGCGACCGTCTGGCCGCCGCCCGTGCCGAAGACGTCGACCATCTCGTCGCAGTGCGGGCAGGGCAGGCCCGACATGTTCTCGACCACGCCGACGATCTTCTGGTGGGTCTGGATGGCGATGGAGCCGGCCCGCTCGGCGACCTCGGCGGCGGCCTGCTGAGGCGTGGTGACGACGAGGATCTCCGCGTTCGGGACCAGCTGGGCCACCGAGATCGCGATGTCGCCCGTGCCCGGCGGCAGGTCGAGCAGCAGGACGTCCAGGTCGCCCCAGTACACGTCCGCCAGGAACTGCTGGAGCGCGCGGTGCAGCATCGGGCCGCGCCAGACCACCGGGGCGTTGCCCGGCGTGAACATGCCGATGGAGATGACCTTCACGCCATTCGCCGACGGCGGCATGATCATGTTCTCGACCTGGGTCGGACGCCCGTCGGCGCCCAGCATGCGCGGCACGCTGTGGCCGTAGATGTCGGCGTCGACGACGCCCACCTTGAGGCCGTCGGCCGCCATCGCCGCCGCCAGGTTGACCGTCACGGACGACTTGCCGACGCCGCCCTTGCCGGACGCGACCGCGTACACGCGGGTCAGCGAGCCGGGCTTGGCGAAGGGGACCTCGCGCTCGGCGGTGCCGCCGCGCAGGGCGTTCGCCAGCTCCTTGCGCTGCTCGTCGCTCATGACGTCGAGCGTGACGTCGACGCGGGTGACCCCCTCGACCGCGGAGACGGCGTCCGTCACGCGCTGGGTGATCGTCTCGCGCATCGGGCAGCCGGAGACGGTCAGGTACACGGTGACCGCGACCGCACCGTCCGCACCGATCTCCACCGACTTGACCATCCCCAGTTCGGTGATGGGGCGGTTGATCTCGGGGTCGTTCACCGTCGCCAGCGCTTCGCGCACCGCGTCTTCCGTAGCCATAGGACGATGGTACGGCGCGGTAGCCATGCCCCGGTAAGCCCGTCAGCGGTCGTCTACGTCACGTCCCGCAGACCGATCTGCCGGGAATACCCCGTGCTCGCGGTGACCGCCGTGCCGGTGACCGTTGCCCCGCTCGTCCAGGTCCTTGAGAAGGTCCTGCAATTCCGAGCGCATCCAGTCGCGGGTGGCCACCTCGCCCAGGCCGATGCGCAGCGCGGCGATCTCGCGGGTCAGGTACTCGGTGTCGGCGATCGACCGCTCGTTCTGCTTGCGGTCCTGCTCCAGGTTGACCCGGTCGCGGTCGTCCTGCCGGTTCTGCGCGAGCAGGATCAGCGGGGCGGCGTAGGAGGCCTGCAGGGACAGGGCCAGCGTCAGGAAGATGAACGGGTACTCGTCGAAGCGCAGATCGCCGGGTGCGGCGATGTTCCACAGCACCCACACGATGATCACGATCGTCATCCAGACGAGGAACCGTCCGGTGCCGATGAAGCGGGCGACGCGCTCCGACAGCCGTCCGAAGGCCTCCGGATCCCACTCGGGCAGGATCCGGCGGCGCGGCGGGCGGGGTTGGTCGAGGCGGGTACGGGGCGCCCTGGTGGTCGCGGTGGCGCCCGACACGACGCGCTCGCGCGTGCCCTCGCGCTCAGGAGCCATGCGCCGTCACCCCCTCGCCCGCGCCCTCATCCAGGTGGAACTCCGTCTCGCGCCAGTCGTCGGGCAGCATGTGGTCCAGTACGTCGTCCACGGTCACCACGCCCAGCAGCGACCCGGACTCGTCGACGACGGGCGCCGCGACCATGTCGTACGTCGCGAAGAACCCGGCGACGACCGGCAGCTCCGCGTCCGGGTCCAGGGCCTCCAGAGCCTCGTCGACCATCGAGCTGACCAGCGTGTACGGCGGGTCGCGCAGCAGCCGCTGGAAGTGGACCGTGCCGAGGTACTTGCCGGTCGGGGTCTCGTCGGGCGGTCGGCAGACGTAGACCTGGGCGGCCAGGGCGGGGGACAGGTCGGGGTTGCGGACCCGGGCCAGGGCGTCGGCGACGGTGGCGTCGGGGCGCAGGATGACCGGCTCGGTCGTCATCAGACCGCCGGCCGTGTGCTCCTCGTACGCCATCAGTCGGCGCATGTCCGCCGCGTCCGCGGGCTGCATCAGGCTCAGCAGCCGCTCCTGGTCGTCCTCCGGGAGCTCACCGAGCAGGTCGGCCGCGTCGTCCGGGTCCATGGCCTCCAGGACGTCGGCGGCACGTTCCTCCTTCAGCTTGCCGAGGATCTCGATCTGGTCGTCCTCGGGGAGCTCTTCGAGGACGTCGGCAAGGCGGTCGTCGTCGAGGGCCGCGGCGACCTCGGCACGGCGCTTGGGGGAGAGGTGGTGCAGGACGTTGGCGAGGTCGGCGGGGCGCAGCTGCTCGAAGGTGGCCAGGAGGCTCTCGGCGCCCTGTCCCTTCTCCTCCAGGGTGAAGCCGGTGACGGCGGACCACTCGACGGTCAGCGACTCGCCCCTGGCCCGCCGGAAGGCACCGCTGCGGCCGCCCTTGCGGACGAACACCTTGTCGATCTCCCAGTCGCGGCGGGCCGGCAGCTGCCCGACCGACAGATCGAGGACGGTGACCTCCTCGCCGGTCTCGACGAGGGTGACGCGCCGGTCGAGCAGCTCGCCGAAGACGAGGCGCTCGGTGGGACGCTGCTCGAAGCGTCGGACGTTGAGCACGCCTGTGGTGATGACCTGGCCGGACTCGATGCTGGTGACGCGGGTCATGGGCAGGAAGATGCGGCGCCGGGTGGAGAGTTCGACGACCAGGCCGAGCACGCGTGGCGGGCGCCGGCCGACCCGCAGCATGACGACCAGATCGCGGACCCGGCCCACGTGGTCGCCGTTCGGGTCGAACGCGGCGACGTCGGCGAGGTGCGAGACGAAGATCCGGGGAGCGCCGGCTGCCATTGCTGAGGCTCCTTTGCCTGCTGTTGCGCTTGCCGTTCGTGGACTGTGCCGCTTACCCGAATTGCCCGCTCGGGTGGGCTTCAGGCTAGCCCGTCCGGATCCGATACGCCCTGGTGAGCAGTCCGGACGGACTGGCTCCGCTCGGGCCCTGACACCCCGGTACGCTGCGGTACGCCGCTCGGGTCCCACAACAGAAAGGCAGCCCCACCTGTGCCTGCGATTCCCCAGGGTCGTATTCGCCGGGCCGCGATGCTGAGCGCCGTGTGCGCGCTGGTCGTGTCGGGAGCCGGACTGACGGGATGCAGTAGTGAGGACCCGGACGAGGGCACCAACGGGGTCGGCAAGCTGCCGGCCGCCGAGATCCAGCGCAAGACCCGTACGGCCGCCGACTCCGCCGAGGCGGTCCGCCTCTCCGGGAGCGTGGTCACCAGCGGGCGCACCTACAAGCTCGACATGCAGCTGAAGGCCGACGGCGGGACGGGGTCGGTCACCGCGCAGGGGGCCACCTTTCAGCTGCTGCGGATCGGTGAGCAGCTGTATCTGAAGGCCGACGCCGGGTTCTGGAGCGATGCGGACGGCGCGAAGACCGACGCGGCGGCGGACAAGCTGAACGGCAAGTACGTGAGGGTGCCTGAGGGCGATCCGTCGTACAAGAAGTTCAGCGGATTCACGGACAAGGGTGTCCTGCTCGACGGCCTGTTGACGCTTCACGGCGCGCTCGCCGCCGACGGGCACCACGAGCAGGAGGGCACCCGCACCATCCGCATCACCGGCGACAAGGGCGCCGGCGGCACCCTGGACGTCTCCCTGGAGGGGACCCCGTACCCGCTCCGCCTCACCCGCGCGGGTGGCGGGGGCACGTTGACCTTCTCGGCCTGGGGCAAGGACTTCCCGCTGGAGAAGCCGGCCAAGGACGAGACGGTGGACTACGGCAAGCAGCTGCCGACGTCGTGACTGGCCGGTGAGGTGACCGGCCCGCGCTCCGACCGGCTAGCGGCGCCGCTTCTTCTTCAGCAGCAGCCGCGGCAGCCCCGCGGGGATCGGCTCACGTGTCGTCGCCGGGGAGGGCAGGGGCGCCTCGGCCAGGGAGCCGTCCGGCAGCGGGGCGGTGGTGCCCGTCGGCTCCAGGCGCAGTACCCGGCACTCGCGGGCCCAGCGGGACGGCATGGCCTCGCCGTCGGGTGCGTTGAGGCGCTTGCCCTTCAGCTCGGCGACCGTCGCCTCCCACTGCTCGGAGCCCGGCGCCAGTTCCACGACCTTTGCCGACCAGGAGACCAGCCGGCCGCCCTTGTCCTTGCTGCGGACCGTCACCTCGGCCGTGGCCCCGTCGGCCAGCCCCGGCAGCGGCTGCTCGCCAGGTCCGTCGCCGACGACACACGCCGCACCCTCGTGCCACGCGTGCCACAGCGCCCGGGCCGGGACGCCGGGTCCGCTGACCCAGACGAGGCCGGACTTCTTCGTGGCCTCCTCGACGAGGGCCTGGTCGAGCAGCTCGCTTGTCATGGCCCAAGCCTATCCAGCCGCCTGCGGCCCCGGCGGAGCCGCCGGACGGGCCGGCCAGTCTCAGAGCCAGCCGTTCCGCTTCAGCGTGCGGTGGATGCCCAGGCAGATGGCCACCGTGACGCTCATGATCACGGGGTAGCCGTACTTCCAGTGCGTCTCCGGCATGTAGTCGAAGTTCATGCCGTACACCCCGCACACCATCGTGGGTACGGCGATGATCGCGGCCCACGACGTGATCTTCCGCATGTCCTCGTTCTGCGCCACGGACGCCTGCGCGAGGTTGGCCTGGAGGATCGAGTTGAGGAGCTCGTCGAAGCCGATGACCTGCTCGTGCACGCGCGCGACGTGGTCGGCGACGTCCCGGAAGTACTTCTGGATGTCCGGGTCGATCAGCCGCATCGGCCGCTCGCTCAGCAGCTGCATGGGCCGCAGCAGCGGCGACACCGCGCGCTTGAACTCGAGGACCTCGCGCTTGAGTTGGTAGATCCGCCCCGCGTCCGTGCCGCGCGGGGAGCCCTTGCGCCCGGGCGAGAAGACCTCGGTCTCCACCTCGTCGATGTCGTCCTGCACGGCGTCGGCGACGGCGATGTACCCGTCGACGACATGGTCGGCGATCGCGTGCAGCACGGCCGACGGGCCCTTGGCGAGCAGCTCGGGGTCGTCCTGCAGCCGGTGCCGCAGCGCCCGCAGCGAGCCCTGCCCGCCGTGCCGGACGGTGATGAAGAAGTCCCGGCCGGTGAAGCACATGACCTCGCCGGTCTCGACGACCTCGCTGTTCGCGGTGAGTTCGTCGTGCTCGACGTAGTGGATGGTCTTGAAGACGGTGAACAGGGAGTCGTCGTAGCGCTCCAGCTTGGGCCGCTGGTGCGCCTGCACGGCGTCCTCGACGGCCAGCGGGTGCAGCCCGAACTCACTGGCGATTCCGGCGAATTCGGCCTCGGTCGGCTCGTGCAGCCCGATCCACACGAACCCTCCGTCCCGCCGCACCCGGCGCATCGCTTCGTGCGGGGTCAGCGGCTGCGGGGTCTCGACGCGGGCGCCGTTGCGGTAGACGGCGCAGTCGACGACGGCGGAGGGTGTCGCAGGGTCGCGGGTGGTGTCGTACGCGCCACTGTCCTTGCGCAGCGAGACGCGGGACGGGCGGACCACGGCACGCAGGTCGCGGATCATCGACATGAGCAAGCTCCTTCGCAACGGGCAACGAAGCGTGGAGAACCGCGGCACGGTTGGAACTGCCCGGAATGGGGACGTCCTGACTTCAGGATGTTTGGCACGTCCACAAAGCGGGGAGCACCGCACCGTCGCGGTGATGGGCTTCGTTGCTGATTCAGATCAGACAGATCAGGCAAAGCGAAACGAAGTGCTCTTCCGTGTGAGGACGCGAGCGTGAAAGGCGGCGGTCAGCCGGAGGCGGAACAGCCGAATCAGCTACATCAGCGGCGGGAAGAGCGAGTGGTACTGCACGGTCGACTTCGATCCATGACAGCCCCACCTCCTCCGGCCGGTCCCTCGTGAGGGACGATCCATACCCCGTTCGGGGTTCCCCGTAGGGGAGTCTCTATTCGGTGTCAGGACTTGATCGCGAAGCTTCTGCATGCTGTCCCGAACACCGGGCAAGAGTATCAGCCGACTGAAGTGTCAAGGCGCTCCTTTGCCCGGTACTGACGAGTTCTATGCTCGGCGCATGGCTGATGTTCTCCCTCTGGTCGAGGCCCGGTTGCGCTCCGCGCTGGGCGAACCGGACGCACGCGCGGCGGTCACCTTTCTCGGTACGGACCGCATGGAGGTGCTCCGTTTCCAGGAGGGTGACCTCGTGCGCTACGCCACACTCGGCATGTCCGCGCACCCCATGAACGACCCCACCGCGATGGTCGCCGACCCGGTCAAGGGCCCCCGCGCCGAACTGGTGCTCTCGGTCCGCTCCGGTCTCGCCGACACCGACAAGGTGCTCCGCCCGCTGGCCGTGCTCGCCGCGTCCCCGCAGGTGGAGGGTGTGATCGTGGCCCCGGGTGCCTCGCTGGACGTCGGTGAACCGCTGTGGCCCAAAGCCCCGTTCACCTCGGTCCTGGTGGCCGAGCCCGGCGGCCTGGTCGAGGACCTCGAACTCGATGAGCCGGCCGACCCCGTGCACTTCCTGCCGCTGCTCCCGATGACCCCGAACGAGGCCGCGTGGAAGCGCGTGCACGGCGCGCAGGCCCTTCAGGAGCGCTGGCTGACGAACGGGACGGACCTCCGGGATCCCGCCCGAACGTCCGTCCCGCTGGACTGAAGCCGCGTGAGCAACCTCACCAACCGGTGGCCGAAAAGCGTCAGTTGGCGAACACGGTCACGCTGTCCTCGGTGGCGTGCGCCGGCGCCAGCTCCTCGGCTTCGTGCGCCAGTGACTTCCGCCGTACGACGACCACGAGCGAGCCCAGTACGGCTGTGACGGCCGCCACCACGAACGGGACGCGGAGGCTGCCGGTCCACTCCTCGATCCTGGGCGCGAAGTAGGGCGCGGCAGCCGCCGCGAACCACCGCACGAAGTTGTAGCCCGCGCTCGCCACGGGGCGAGGCGCGTCGGAGACGCCGAGAGCCAGCTCCGTGTAGACGGTGTTGTTCACGCCGATGAACGCGCCGGACAGGATCGTGCAGACGACGGCGGTGGTGTGGTCGCCGTAGCCGAGGACGAGCACGTCCACGGCCAGCAGCACCAGTGAGCCGCCGAGGACCTTCAGTGAGCCGAACCGCTTCTGCAGGCGCGGCGCCACGATCACCGAGAACACGGCGAGCAGCAGACCCCAGGCGAAGAACACCGCGCCCGACCGGTAGGGGCTCATGTTCAGCACGAACGGTGTGAAGGCCAGCACGGTGAAGAACGTGTAGTTGTAGAAGAACGCCGAGACCGCCGCAGAGGCGAGGCCGCCGTGGCCGAGGGCCCTGATCGGGTCCAGCAGTGAGGTCTTGCGGGCCGGCTTCGGCTGCTCCTTCAGGAACGCCGCGATGCACAGGAAGCCCACCGCCATCAGCGCGGCCGTACCGAAGAACGGGTAGCGCCAGCTGGCGTCCCCGAGCAGCGCGCCCAGCAGCGGCCCGCACGCCATGCCGAGGCCGAGGGCGGACTCGTAGAGCAGGATCGCCGCCGCGCTGCCGCCGGCTGCCGCGCCGACGATGACGGCGAGGGCCGTGGAGACGAAGAGCGCGTTGCCGAGCCCCCAGCCCGCCCGGAATCCGACCAGCTCGCCGACCGATCCGGACGTGCCCGCGAGCCCGGCGAAGACGATCACGAACGCGAGGCCGAGCAGTAGGGTCTTGCGTCCGCCGATGCGGCTGGAGACGTATCCGGTGACCAGCATCGCCACGGCGGTGATGAGGAAGTACGAGGTGAAGAGCAGGGAGACCTGGCCGGCCGTCGCGTGCAGCCCGCCGGCGATGGACGGCAGGATCGGGTCGACGAGCCCGATGCCCATGAAGGCCACGACGGATGCGCCGGCGGTCGCCCACACGGCCCTCGGCTGCCGCAGGATGCTGCCCGCTCCCGCGTCGAAGGGGTCCATTGCGTTCTCCAATCCGGAACTGAGGTAGGTGGCCGATGCACAGAGTATGTTAGCTAGGCTAATTAATGCAAACTACATCTATATTCGGTCCGTACCGGTTCCGCCCGGACGGGTGATCGTCCTTGACGTGGCGCAGAAGGGGTAGGACCGTGGGGGCCTATGAGGGGCGAACCCAGTTGCCCGAAGTGTGGTGGCCGGGTCAGGGCTCCCGGACTCTTCGCCGACACCTGGCAGTGCGATGTGCACGGCACCGTGCACCCGGTGCAGCCCGTGATCCCGCCCAGCGTCGATGCCCTCGGCGTGGTCGTGCATCGCACCCATGTGCCGGTGTGGATGCCGTGGCCGCTGCCGATCGGCTGGCTGTTCACCGGCGTCGCCAGCGCGGGCGACGACCGCAGTGGCGGCCGCGCGACCGCCGTGGCCTGCTCCGGACCGGGTCCGCTCGGCGGCATGGGTGAACTGATCCTGGTCGCAGAGGAACTGGGCGTCGGTCTCGGTGCGCGCTACGCGGGCATCGACGGCCCGGACCCGGGGCCGTACATCAACGTCGAGAAGCCGTCCCAGGCCAAGGTCCTCGCCGCCGGCCGCCCGACCCCGCTGTGGCACGTCTCCGGCGCCCCCGACGACCGTGCCGTCTTCGCCGGCGAGGCCCTCGGGATGTGGCTGTGGGCCGTCGTGTGGCCCGAGCAGTCGGGGTTGCTCATGTACGACGAGCTGGTGCTGACGGATCTACGGGATGCCGGGGCCGAGGTGGAACTGGTGCCTTGCGGGGCGTTGTCGCCGCGCCTGCTCGAGCCGTAGCGCTCCGCTGAGTCGAGCCGTGGCGCGCCCATGAGCTCGGGTGGCCGAGGATGGTTTGCGGCGGCGGCTGCGGCTGCGGGTGGTTCGTGGTTGATCGCGCAGTTCCCCGCGCCCCTTCAGGGCGTTGCCCGTAGGGGGCGCTCAGGCTGTGAGGGTGTGACAAGGGTCGTTGAAAACCTGGTTATCCTTGAGCGTCCCCTTCCGTGCCGTCAGTGACTGGAGTTCGCGTCGTGCGCATCGATCTGCACACCCACTCCACCGCTTCCGACGGCACCGACACCCCCGCTGAGCTGGTGCTGGGCGCCGCCGCGGCCGGACTGGACGTCGTAGCGCTCACCGACCACGACACCACCCGCGGATATGCCGAGGCCATCGCCGCGCTGCCGGAGGGGCTCACCCTCGTCACCGGCGCCGAGCTGTCCTGCCGTATCGACGGGATCAGCATGCACATGCTGGCCTACCTTTTCGACCCCGAGGAGTCCGCGCTGCTCGCCGAGCGCGAGCTGGTGCGCGACGACCGGGTGCCCCGGGCCCAGGGCATGGTCGCCAAGCTCAACGCGCTCGGCGTGCCCGTCACCTGGGAGCAGGTGCTGCGGATCGCCGGTGAGGGCTCGGTCGGGCGGCCGCACGTCGCCTCCGCGCTGGTCGAGCTCGGAGTCGTACCGACCGTCGGCGACGCCTTCACCGAGGACTGGCTGGCCGACGGCGGCCGGGCCTTCGTGGAGAAGCACGAGACCGACCCGTTCGAGGCGATCCGGCTGATCAAGGCCGCGGGCGGCGTCGCCGTCTTCGCGCACCCCGCCGCGAGCAAGCGGGGCCGTACGGTCCCGGAGTCCTCGATCGCGGACCTGGCCGCGGCCGGGCTCGACGGCATCGAGGTCGACCACATGGACCACGACCCCGACACGCGTGCGCGGCTGCGCGGGCTCGCCAAGGAGCTCGGGCTGCTGACGACCGGGTCCAGCGACTACCACGGCAGCCGCAAGACGTGCGTGCTCGGCGAGTACACGACGGACCCCGAGGTGTACGGCGAGATCACGCGGCGGGCCACCGGGGCGTTTCCCGTGCCGGGGACCGGCGGGGTCTGAGCTTCTCACCCACAGTTCCGTTTCTCTTCACCCGGCGCTGCAGGCTGTGCCCACCCGTTCCGCCCTGCGGAACGACTGTCCACAGCGGTAGGCCCCTTCGCAAGGCTCACGCATGTTCGACCTCGCCGTCTTCGGCTCCCTCTTCCTGACCCTCTTCGTCATCATGGATCCCCCCGGGATCACCCCGATCTTCCTCGCGCTCACCGCCGGCCGGCCGGCCAAGGTGCAGAAGCGGATGGCCTTCCAGGCCGTCTGCGTGGCGGGCGGTGTGATCACGGTCTTCGGGCTTCTCGGCCACCAGATCCTCAACTACCTGCACGTCTCCGTCCCCGCGCTGATGATCGCGGGCGGGCTGCTGCTCCTGCTGATCGCGCTCGACCTGCTCACCGGCAAGACGGACGAGCCCAAGCAGACCAAGGACGTGAACGTCGCCCTCGTCCCCCTGGGCATGCCGCTGCTCGCCGGGCCGGGTGCCATCGTCTCGGTCATCCTCGCCGTGCAGAAGGCCGACAGCGCCGCCATGCAGGTGTCGGTGTGGGCGGCAATCCTCGCCATCCACGTCGTGCTGTGGCTGGTGATGCGGTACTCGCTGCTGATCATCCGGGTCATCAAGGACGGCGGCGTGGTCCTCGTGACGCGGCTCGCGGGCATGATGCTGTCGGCGATCGCGGTGCAGCAGATCATCAACGGCGTCACCCAGGTGATCCAGGGCGCCTGAGCCCCCGGAGCGCCCCTCGAAGCCTCCCCGAAAGCGCGAAGCCCCCGCACGGCGTCAGTGCCATGCGGGGGCTTCGAAGCTGCTGCGGTGATCCGCGTCTGTTACGAGGCCGTGGCTTCGGCCGGTCGGATCCACAGCCGCTGTCCGGTGGCGGCAGCCTGCTGAACGATCCGGTTGACGGAGGCGGCGTCCACGACGGTGCTGTCCACGGGCGTACCGTCGAACTCGTCGAGTCGCATGATTTCGAAGCGCAAGGGCTTCTCCCTTCGTCTGGTCATCCTCCTGAGGAGAACTGAGGAGAACTACTTGGTTACACACGTATGCAACGTGCTTCGTGTTACAAACATTCCCTACGCTAAAGAAATTTTTCGAACGTCTAACTACTGACCGGTAAAGGATCGTCCGGAGATCAAGGCGGGACTGACCGGGACCGGTTGTGTTCGCAGCGTGACCGCCGGGACAATGATGGCGATGAACGACGACCTCGCGGCGCTAGGCGCCCGCATCGACCACACCAACGAGCTGCTGCAACGCATGCTCGCCGAGGTGGCGAAGACGCCCTCGACCCATGCGATCTTCGTCGACGCGGGCTATCTCTACGCGGCCGCGGGACGGCTGGTCGCCGGGACGGAGGACCGCAGGGCCTACGACCTGGACGCCGAGGGGCTGATCGAGGCGCTCATCGACCGGGCGCGCACGATCTTCGCGGACAGCAGGCTGCTGCGGGTCTACTGGTACGACGGCGCCAGGCGCCGCATCCATACGGCGGAACAGCAGTCGATCGCCGAGCTCCCCGACGTGAAGGTCCGCCTGGGAAACCTCAACGCCAACAACCAGCAGAAGGGCGTCGACTCGCTGATCAGGACCGACCTGGAGTCCCTGGCCAGGCACCGCGCCATCAGCGACGCGGCCCTGCTCGGCGGTGACGAGGACCTGGTGTCGGCGGTCGAGGCCGCGCAGGGGTACGGGGCGCGGGTGCACCTGTGGGGCATCGAGGCGCCGGAAGGACGCAATCAGGCCGAGCCCCTGCTCTGGGAGGTCGACAGCCAGCGCACCCTCGACCTCGACTTCTTCAAGCCCTACGTCTCCCGGCGCACGGCCGCGGCGTACGAGGCCGCGGGGGCCCGGCCGACGCGGGAGGACGTCCGGTTCGTCGGCGCCCAGATCGCGGCGAAGTGGCTCGCGGCGCGGGGGCGGGAGTCACTCGTGGAGCTGCTGCCGGGGCATCCGTATCTGCCCGGGTCCGTCGACCAGGACCTGCTGGTGGAGGCCGAGGGGCTGCTGCAGTACTCCCTGCGCGGTCAGGCGGATCTGCGGCGGGCGCTGCGGGACGGCTTCTGGGAGCACCTGCAGGCGCAGTACTAGGCCGGGCGCAGTACGAGGCCGGGCGCAGTACTAGGCCCGGCGCACTTCTGGGCCGGGCGCGGTACTAGACCTCGCTGTCGGTCCCGTCGACGGTGTCCCAGAAGTCGGCGACGGCCTCGGAGGTGCGCAGCGGCTGGTCGGCGTTGGGCGAGTGCTCGGCGCCGGGGATGACGGTGCGGCGGGCGTTCAGCCGCGCGGCCATGTCGTCGAGCAGCGGGACCGGCCAGGTGTCGTCGCTCGCGCCCGACAGGACGTGGAACGGGAGCGGGAGGGCCGCGAGTTCGTCGACGCGGTCCGGCTCCGTGGTCAACTGGCGCCCCGTGGCGAGGAGTTGAGCGGGCTTCGTGCCGAGCCAACGGCGGCGCAGCAGGTCCGGGCCGCCGATGCCGCGCGCCGGCCCGCCGACCTCCTCGGGCGGCCCCATCGCGAGGATCGCCTCCCAGGTCTCGGCCATGGTCATCACCGCGAGCGCGTCCCGAAGCAGCTTCACGCGCTGCTGCTGGGAGTCGGAGATCTGGGCGGGGCCCGACGCCATGAGGGTGAGCGAGCTGAACGGGGCGTGGTCGAGGAGGACGGCCGCGCGGGCGATCTGGCCGCCGAGGGAGTGACCGAAGAGGTGGAGCGGGGCGTCCAGAGTGCCGAGGGCTGCCACCTGGGCGAGGACGTCCAGGGCCAACTCGCCTCGCGCGTACGGCGCTTCGTCGCGCTCCGGACCGTCCGACTCGTGCTGTCCCCGCCCGTCGACGGCGATCGTACGGTAGCCGCGCGCCGCGAGTGGCTCGTGCATCAGCGTGAAGTCCTCCTTGCTGCCCGTGAACCCGGGAAGCAGCAGGGCGACACCTCGGACCTCGACGCCGGGAGCGGCGGGGGAGTCGACGACGGCGAAGGTGCCGCGGGAGGTGTGGAGGGGGTAGGCGCGGACGTTCGGGGGCGGCGTGAAGGCGGGTTGGGTGGTCACGGGGGGAGGGTAGCGGGTGGGCCGCAGGACCCCCATGGGTCGGTCCGGGAAAGCCGACGGCCCGGCCCCGCGCCATGCGGGACCGGGCCGTCGTACGGGAGATCAGCTCTCCGCGGGCTCCGTGGCGGCCGTGGCCTTACGGGCACGGCGCACCTTGGGCTTGGCCTCGGCCGCGCTGTCGGCGGCCTCCACGGTCGCCGCCGCCTTGCGGGTACGGCGACGCGGCGCGGGCGCCTCGGTGGCCTTCGGCTCCGCAGTGGCCGTCGGCTCCTGCGTGGCCTGGGCCGGGATCTCGGCGGCCGTGGCGGCGGACGCCGCAGTCTTGCGGGTACGGCGTGCCTTGGGCTTGGCCTCGACGGCCTCCGCCGTGTCGACGGCGGCTTCCGCGGCGACCGCTGCCTTGCGGGTCCGACGGGGCTTGGCCTCGGTGGCTTCCGGCTCGGTGACGGTCGCGGCAGCCTTGCGCGTACGGCGCGGCTTCGCCTCCGTGCCCTCGGCCGTGTCAACGGCGGCCTCGGCGGTGGCGGTGGCCTTGCGCGTACGGCGTGCCTTGGGCTTGGCCTCGACGGCCTCCGCCGTGTCGACGGCGGCCTCGGCCGCGGCGGCCGTCTTGCGCGTACGGCGCGGCTTGGCGTCGGCGGCCTCCGGCTCCTGGGCGGTCTGGGCCGGGATCTCGGCGGCCGGGGCGGCCGACGCAGCGGTCTTGCGGGTCCGACGCGCCTTCGGCTTGGCCTCGGTGGCCTCGGCCGTGTCGACGGAGGCTTCGGCCGCAGCCGTTGCCTTACGGGTCCGGCGGCGCGGCTTGGTCTCCGTCGCCTCCGGGGCCTGAGGCGCGGCTTCGACGGTGCCCTCGGCCGTGTCCACGGCGGTCTCCGCCGTCGTCGCCTTGCGGGTGCGGCGGCGCGGCTTGGTGGCGGGGGCCTCGTCGGCCACCGCGACCTGGTCGGCCGCAGGAGCCGCAGCAGGCTCGGACGCCTGCACGGCCTGCGTGGCCGCCGGCTCCGGCGTCGTCACGGCCTGAGCCGAAGTCGCCTGCGGCTCCGCCGACTTGCGGGTCCGGCGGCGGCGCGGCTTCGCCGGGGTCTCCTCGGCGGTGCCCAGGGACGGACCCTCCGCCGTCGTGACGGCCGCCTCCGCGGCGTCCGCGGGCTCGGGGGCCGAGGACGTGGCCGTCACGGCCTGCTCCGTCGAAGCGCCGTTGCGGGTGCGGCGACGGCGGCGCGGGGTGCGGGGCTCGGTGACGGACTCCGCCGTGGTGGCCCCGGCGGTCTCCTCCGGAGCCCCGGAACCGACGGCGGGCGCCGACGTCTCGTCCAGCGTGGCTCCGCCGCGCGTACGGCGGCGGCGACGCGGTGTGCGCGCCGCGCGCTCACGGTCCGGCGAGGACGAGCGGGACTCGTCCCGGCCGCCTCGGCCGCCGCGGCCGCGCGCACCGCGTCCGCCGGTCTCGCCGAGGTCCTCCAGCGCCTCCGCCTCCAGCCCGGCGCGCGTGCGCTCCGAGCGGGGCAGGACGCCCTTGGTGCCCGCGGGGATGCTCAGTTCCTCGAAGAGGTGCGGGGACGTGGAGTACGTCTCCGGCGGGTCGTTGAACTTCAGCTCCAGCGCCTTGTTGATCAGCTGCCAGCGCGGGATGTCGTCCCAGTCGACGAGGGTGATCGCGATGCCCTTGGCGCCCGCGCGGCCGGTGCGGCCGATGCGGTGCAGGTACGTCTTCTCCTCTTCCGGCGACTGGTAGTTGATGACGTGCGTCACGCCCTCGACGTCGATACCGCGAGCGGCGACGTCGGTGCAGACGAGGACGTCCACCTTGCCGTTGCGGAAGGCGCGCAGGGCCTGCTCACGGGCGCCCTGGCCGAGGTCGCCGTGGACCGCGCCGGCCGCGAAGCCGCGCTGCTTGAGCTGGTCGGCGAGGTCGGCCGCGGTGCGCTTCGTACGGCAGAAGACCATGGCCAGTCCCCGGCCGTCGGCCTGCAGTATGCGCGCGACCATCTCGGGCTTGTCCATGTTGTGCGCGCGGTACACGTGCTGCGAGGTGTTCGCGACGGTGGCGCCGGCGTCGTCCGGCGCGGTGGCGCGGATGTGGGTGGGCTGCGACATGTAGCGGCGCGCGAGGCCGATGACCGCGCCCGGCATGGTCGCCGAGAACAGCATGGTCTGGCGGCGGGCCGGCAGCATGTTGATGATCTTCTCGACGTCGGGCAGGAAGCCCAGGTCGAGCATCTCGTCGGCCTCGTCGAGGACGAGCGCCTTGATGTGCTTGAGGTTGAGCTTCTTCTGGCCCGCGAGGTCCAGCAGTCGGCCCGGGGTGCCGACGATGACGTCGACGCCCTTCTTCAGGGCCTCGACCTGGGGCTCGTAGGCGCGGCCGCCGTAGATGGCGAGGACGCGTACGTTGCGAACCTTGCCCGCGGTCAGCAGGTCGTTGGTGACCTGCGTGCACAGCTCGCGGGTGGGGACGACGACGAGCGCCTGCGGGGCGTCGGTGAGGGCCTCGGGCTCGGCGCGGCCGGCCTCGACGTCGGCCGGGACGGTGACGCGCTCCAGGAGCGGGAGACCGAAGCCCAGCGTCTTGCCGGTACCGGTCTTGGCCTGGCCGATGACGTCCGTGCCGGAAAGGGCGACGGGGAGGGTCATCTCCTGGATGGGGAAGGGGTTGATGATGCCGACGGCCTCAAGGGCCTCGGCGGTCTCGGGAAGGATTCCGAGCTCTCGGAAAGTCGTAGTCAGGGTGCTGCCTCTTCTGTGTACGCGGTGCGAGGCGAGCGCGGGGGTCTTGACGGACCGTGCCGGGGACGTCGGCTGCCATACGGTCGGGCCGTAGGACACGGGACCACTGCCGACGCTCTAGCGCTCGTACCGCTGAGGGTGTCCCTCCGGTCGTCGTACGCATCTGTGCCGTACGGCCAGGGAGGGCTGTCGGGTCGGAGCCGATCGGGCCACCGACCGGGCATCCTCATAACGTGCGGCCCGTCGAATACATCAGGGTACTCAGCGGGCGCATTACCACCATACCCCGGAATCGCGCACATGCGATGGCCGAATTGGTCACGTAGTCGGCGTCACACTGATTGACCAGGGACTTCCGTGACGTGGAGAGCGGGCTATTGTGCGCTTCATGACGACGCCTGACAACACGCCCGACGCCTCCGACACCGCTGACTCCGCCGTCGAGACCGGCGGCACCGTCGCACACACCGGGGTGGCCGCCCAGGACTGGGCGCAGGCCTCCGCCGATCCGCAGTACCGGGCCGCCGTCGTGGACCTGCTCGGCGCGCTGGCCTACGGGGAGCTGGCGGCGTTCGAGCGGCTGGCGGAGGACGCCAAGCTGGCGCCGACGCTGGGGGACAAGGCGGAGCTGGCGAAGATGGCGTCGGCCGAGTTCCACCACTACGAGAAGCTGCGGGACCGGCTCACCGAGATCGGCGCCGAGCCCACGCAGGCGATGGAGCCGTTCGTCGCCGCTCTGGACGGCTTCCACAAGCAGACGGCGCCCTCGGACTGGCTGGAGGGGCTGGTCAAGGCGTACGTCGGTGACTCGATCGCCAGTGACTTCTACCGGGAGGTCGCCGCGCGGCTCGACTCGGACTCGCGGGGGCTGGTGCTGGCCGTGCTCGACGACACCGGGCACGCGTCGTTCGCCGTGGAGAAGGTGCGGGCTGCCATCGACGCCGACCCGCGTGTGGGTGGGCGGCTCGCGCTGTGGGCGCGGCGCTTGATGGGGGAGGCGCTGTCGCAGTCCCAGCGGGTCGTTGCCGACCGGGATGCGCTGTCCACGATGCTCGTGGGCGGGGTCGCGGACGGGTTCGATCTCGCCGAGGTCGGGAAGATGTTCTCGCGGATCACCGAGGCGCACACCAAGCGGATGGCTGCGCTGGGGCTGGCGGCTTAGGCACCGCCCTGCTTTCTGGGGGCCTGCGGCCCCCAGACCCCCGCTTCGGCCCTGGACGGGCCTCGTCCTGGGGCGCCGGACGGGCTGGATACCGCCCATCGGCGCCGGGAAGTGAACGTCGGCCTTCGGACGGCGTCAGGGAGCCGGCGGCCGGTCGTCCTCGGAATCTACGCGGTCGCCGAGTGCCGGCTCAGTCTTCCCGCGGGGCGTACCAGCAGGGAGAGAGAGGCGGCGGAGACGACTGCCGCGCCGATGAGGATCACGAAGAGATTGCCGAAGTCCAGCGCGGTGTGCGTGATGAACGCGCCGAAGAGGGCGCCGGCGACGCCCGTCGGCAGGACCAGGGAACTCGTCGGCAGACGGTGCGGCAGGCGGCGGGTGGCAGCCCACGCCAGGGCCAGGCCTAGGATCGCGGCGCTGAGCGCTTCCAAGAGCATGCTGGGGTCCCTCCCACATGGCCGACCTGCTCGAACCCGGTCGTAGCCCGTCATACCCCTGACCTGCGGAATGCAATCCTCCTGTGTGATCGAACTGTGCTCCGAATGTGGAGAGACGGGAGGGGCCCGGCGACCGTGGTCGCCGGGCCCCTCCCGTCACGCCTGCTCTGTCGGCGCCTTCCCGCTTACAGCGCGCCGAAGCCCACCTTGCGCGGGGCCGGCTCGCCGAGCTCCACGTACGCAAGACGCTCTGCCGGGACCAGGACCTTGCGGCCGTGCTCGTCCACGAGGGTCAGCAGCTGTGACTTTCCGGCCAGCGCCTCGGACACCGCCCGCTCGACCTCCTCGGCACTCTGACCGCTCTCCAGAACGATCTCGCGGGGCGCGTGCTGCACGCCGATCTTGACCTCCACGGCTATGTCCCTCCGACGGTCAGTGAAGTGCGCGACCTTGCGCGCCGTACCCAGCACACATTAGCCCGGTGAGGGGACCTGCACGCTCCGCCCAAGAACGCCAGGAGCGAACAGGGGGCGGGAACAAACGCCCGACACGCGCACGCTCAGTGGTGCTCGGTGCCGTGCAGCGGGAAGCCGGCGATGCCACGCCAGGCCAGGGACGTCAGCAGCTGCACCGCCTGGTCGCGCGGCACGCTGCGGTCGCTGTGCAGCCAGGAGCGGGCCACGACCTGGGCCAGACCGCCGAGGCCGGAGGCGAGCAGCATCGACTCCGCGCGGGAGAGGCCGGTGTCCTCGGCGATGACCTCGCAGATCGCCTCGGCGCACTCGTTCGTGACCTTGTCGACGCGCTCGCGCACGGCCGGCTCGTTGGTCAGGTCCGACTCGAAGACCAGGCGGAACGCGCCGCCGTCGTCCTCGACGTACGCGAAGTACGCGTCCATCGTCGCCCGTACACGCTGCTTGTTGTCGGTCGTCGACGCGAGCGCGTGCCGTACGGACTGGATCAGGGACTCACAGTGCTGGTCCAGCAGCGCGAGGTACAGATCGAGCTTGCCCGGGAAGTGCTGGTAGAGCACCGGCTTGCTGACGCCGGCGCGCTCGGCGATGTCGTCCATCGCTGCAGCGTGGTAGCCCTGCGCGACGAACACTTCCTGGGCGGCGCCCAGCAGCTGGTTCCGTCGGGCACGGCGCGGCAGGCGAGTGCCCCGCGGGCGTGCCGCCTCTGTCTGCTCGATGGCTGTCACGCCGCCTCCCAATGTCGTCCACATGCGGTGTGCGCCGCGCCGCCATCGTACTTTTCGGTAACCCTGGTGTGCGCGGTGAGAACGCAGAATTTCACGGACCGGACGGTGACGAAAGCCGTGCAGAAGGTTTGAAACCCGGCCGGAACGGGCAGCAAATGGTCTCTTTGCTGTTCAACGGCACTCTCTTCCGTGCCCACCTGTACCTTCATTCACCTTCGTTCGTGCAGCCGATGGCCGGCGTCAGCGATAGTCGTCCTCGTCGATGGAGACGACGCGCGCCTGCTCGATGAGATCGGCCTCGTTGGCCCGGTCCTGGTCGGCGTCGGTCAGCCGGTCGTCGCGGTCGCGCCGGAGATCGGCGTGCTGCTCGGCCGCGTCGGCGGCGGGGGCCTCGACGTCGTACTCCTCGTCCTGCTCGGTGTCGTCGTCCACGAAGGTCTCGGGGTCGGTGGGATCGACGGCCATGGCGGGCTCCCTTTCTAGAACGTCCCCGTGGGGCACAACGTCCCTGGGTGAAGCAGGGGTCCACTTCCGGGTGCCCTGCGTACGAGCCTAGGAGACACAGGTTCCGGACGCTATGCGATCTGCGGGGGATCTGCGGGCAATTCGGGCGCGCTCCGGGTGGCTTCCGTGAGCGGGATGCGTCTGGCGGGTTTCCCGGCCGGGAAACTGCCATGTACGTGTCGACTTGTGACGGCGAACACATGAACCACTGCGTGATCGTCTCGTAACATTGCCGCATGTCTTCGACCGAGCTCCCGTCAGCGCCGGCCGCCAATGTGCTCCCCAAGGTGGCGACCGTCAGGGTCGCCGAGGGGGAGCGGCTGCGGTCGGTCGGGCTGCCCGGGATCACGCTGACGGTGCGGTCGAGGCCGCCCGCGCGCGAGGGGCTGCCGCCCGCGCTGTACGTGCACGGACTCGGCGGTTCCTCGCAGAACTGGTCGGCGCTGATGGAACTGCTGGAGGGCGAGGTCGACTGTGAGGCCGTCGACCTGCCGGGCTTCGGCGACTCGCCACCGCCGGACGACGGCGACTACTCGATCACCGCGCACGCACGCGCGGTGATTCGCTATCTCGACGCCTCCGGCCGTGGCCCCGTACACCTCTTCGGCAACTCGCTCGGCGGCGCGGTCACCACGCGCGTCGCCGCCGTACGCCCGGACCTGGTCCGTACGCTCACGCTCGTGTCGCCCGCCCTGCCGGAGCTCCGTGTCCAGCGCAGCGCCGTGCCCACCGCGCTGCTCTCCGTGCCCGGAGTGACCTCGCTGTTCACCCGGCTCACCAAGCAGTGGACGGCGGAGCAGCGGGTCCGTGGCGTGATGCACCTCTGCTACGGCGACCCCGAGCGGGTGACGCCGGAAGGCTTCAGCAATGCCGTCCAGGAGATGAACCGGCGGCTTCAACTGCCCTACTTCTGGGACGCGATGACGCGTTCCGCGCGCGGGCTGGTCAACGCCTACACGCTGGGCGGCCAGCACGCGCTGTGGCGCCAGGCCGAGCGGGTACTGGCTCCGACGCTGCTCATCTACGGCGGCCGGGACCAGCTCGTCGGCTACCGCATGCGCAGCAAGGCTGCGCGCGCCTTCCGCGACTCCCGCCTGCTGAGCCTGCCGGATGCCGGGCACGTGGCGATGATGGAGTACCCGGAGGTGGTCGCCCGCGCGTTCGGTGAACTCCTTGCGGAGACAGCGGAGACAGCGGAGACGGCAGAGTCGGAGGCCGCTGGGGGTGCCGGGGCCGCGGGACGGAGTGCGGGTGGAGCCGGGGCCGCTGCGAGCGGCGAGGGCGCCATGACCGAGATCTCGGGGAGCTGAGGCGCGACGTGGGACGCCACAGCAGGCGCGGGTCCGCCGCCAAGCCCAAGCGCGACACCGCGGACACAACCGCACGACAGGATTCCCGGGGGGCACAGCCCGAGCCGGGCACGGCCCAGCGGGGGACGTCCGTGCCGGGTCCGGGGCCCGGTCGGCCTCCGGGTGCCCGACCGCCGGGTCCGGCACCGGGCGCGGGCCCGAGCGGCCCGCCGCAGTCCGGCGGACCCGGCGGCGGTCGCCGGGTGCCTGGGCCGCCGCCCGGCCGGCAGGGGATGCCCGCGGGTGGAGGTCCGGGGTACGGAGGGCGCGGCTTCCCCGACGGCACGCCCGCGCAGGGGGTCCCGAGGCTGCCCGACGGCACGCCTGCTCACGGCTTTCCGAGGTTCCCCGACGGCACGCCCGCACATGGTTTCCCGAGGTTCCCCGACGGCACCCCGGCCCACGGCGTGCCCCGTATCGCCGACGGTACGCCCGCCCATGGCACCCCCCAGGCCCGTGCCGGCCACCCCGAGCAGCGTGAATCCGGCGGTGGCTGGGGCGAGTTGAGGGGGCGTGCCGGTGTTGCGTACGGCGCTCCCGCGGCGGCCGGTGCCCCGCCCGCGACCGGTGTTCCCGTGCCGCGGCCCCGGCGGGCAGCGCCGTCCGAAGGGCCCCGGCAGGACTACCTGGAGGCCTTCGAGGGCGACGGGGACGTCGACGTCTTCGCGCCGCGTACGACCGAGACCGCGCACGCCTCCGACTCGTACGCCTCCGACCCGTATGCCTCCGTCACCGAATGGGACACCAGGACCGGCGGCGGTGCCGCGGACGACACCGGGACACAGGCCGGCAGCGACGGCGACGACGACGCCCCGCCGACCGGCGAGCCTGTGGCGGCGAGGGGCTCCAAGGGCCGGACCTTCTCCGGCATCGCCGCTGCCGCCGTCGTCACCGTGCTGGCCGTCGTCGTCGCCGGTCAGGTCGCGAAGGGGCGGGAGGACGGCGACGTACAGTCGCAGTCCGCCACCGATCAGGGGCGGGACGCCCGCGACTCGGCCTCGCGCGGCGACGGGCGGCCGACGCCGGACGCGCCGAATGCGCCGGCGCCGCTGACGTACGAGCAGAAGATGGGCGAGACGTACGCGCTCAGCGCCAAGCTCAAGGGCCCGGGCAGGTTCGACGCGGTCCCGGGGATCGCCAAGGCGCCCGGCAAGGGGCAGAAGTACACCTACCGCGTGGACGTGGAGCAGGGACTCGGGCTCGACGGCGAACTCTTCGCCGAGGCCGTGCAGAAGACGCTCAACGACGACCGGAGCTGGGCGCACAATGGCGCCCGTACCTTCGAGCGCATCTACTCCGGCAAGCCGGATTTCGTGATCACGCTGGCCAGCCCCGGTACGACGGCCGACTGGTGTGCCAAGTCCGGTCTGGACACCACAGTCGACAATGTGTCGTGCGACTCCGCCTCCACCGAGCGCGTCATGATCAATGCGTACAGATGGGCACAAGGGTCCGAGACATACGGTGATCGCATCCACGAGTACCGGCAGATGCTGATCAACCACGAGGTCGGTCACCGGCTCGGCTACTCCCATGTGACCTGCGACAAGGATGGCGAGCTGGCCCCGGTCATGCAGCAGCAGACCAAGTTCCTCGACCACGACGGGATCCGCTGCCGGGCCAACCCCTGGATGTATCCCGGGAGTTGACAGGTGACTCATACGTCACATTGACATGTGCAGCGAGTTCATACATATTTCTGCACATGTCGACCCGTCACGCCCCCACTCGCGCCGCCATCGAGCTGGCGCTGATCGGTGTGACCGCCCTGTGCGTGGCCGACATCGACTGTCGCTGACGCCCGCCGCCTGGCGTTCGCGTCGCGATCTTCTTCCTTCACTCCTGTGAGTCGCTGACGGGTTTCGGACCCGTGGCGCATTCATGGGCTGCCGACGACCCGACGCCGGGGCAGACGTCTGTGCACTCCTGTCTCACTCCGCGTCATTTCGTCTCGATATCCGAGACTCATCATTCCGAGAGGTCGTCTCCGATGCGTCAATCGTCCGTCATAGCGCGCCGCGTGGCCGCGGCATCCGTCAGCCTGGTCGTGGCAGCGGGCGCCGCCGCCTGCGGGCCTGAGGACAACGATGCCAAGAGTGCCGGCGGCGACTCCACGCCCCACAAGGGCGGCACGCTCACGGTCCTGAACTCCAATCCGCAGCAGGACTTCGACCCGGCCCGGCTGTACACCTCCGGCGGCGGAAACGTCCCCTCGCTCGTCTTCCGTACGCTCACCACCCGCAACCGCGAGAACGGTGAGGCCGGCGCCGAGGTCGTCCCCGACCTCGCCACCGACACCGGGCGCCCGAACAAGGATGCGACCGTGTGGACGTACACCCTCAAGGAGGGCCTCAAGTACGAGGACGGCACCCCGATCACCTCGGCCGACATCAAGTACGGCATCGAGCGCTCCTTCGCCCCCGAACTGTCCGGCGGTGCACCGTATTTGAGGGACTGGCTGGTCGGCGCGGCCGACTACCAGGGGCCGTACAAGGACAAGAAGGGTCTGTCGGCGATCGAGACGCCGGACGAGCGGACCATCGTCTTCCGTCTGAACAAGCCCGAGGGCGAGTTCCCGTACCTGGCGACACAGACGCAGTTCACGCCGGTGCCCAAGGACAAGGACACCGGCACGAAGTACGAGGAGCACCCGGTCTCGTCCGGCCCGTACAAGGTCGTGAAGAACGAGAACGACGGCGAGCGGCTCACCCTGGAGCGCAACACCCACTGGTCCGCCTCCACGGACGCCGAGCGCAAGGCCTACCCAGACAAGATCGACGTACGGTCCGGGCTCGACTCGTCGGTGATCAACCAGCGGCTGTCCGCGTCCCAGGGTGCGGACGCGGCCGCGGTCACCACGGACACCAACCTCGGCCCGGCCGAGCTGGCCAAGGTGACCGGCGACAAGGAACTGGCCGCGCGCGTCGGCACCGGGCACTTCGGCTACACCAACTACATCGCGTTCAACCCGAAGACCAAGCCGTTCGACAACGCCAAGGTGCGGCAGGCGATCTCGTACGCCATCGACCGGTCGTCCGTGGTGAACGCGGCGGGCGGGTCCGCGCTCGCCGAGCCCGCGACCACCTTCCTGCCGAACCAGAAGTCCTTCGGCTACACGCCGTACGACCACTTCCCGGCGGGTGCGGCCGGTGACCCGGCGAAGGCCAAGGAACTGCTGAAGGAGGCCGGTTACGCGAACGGGCTGACCGTCACCCTGACCCACTCCAACGCCAAGGACTTCGAGACCAGCCCCGAGATCGCGACCGCGATCCAGGACGCGCTCAAGAAGGCGGGCATCACGGTCAAGCTCCAGGGTCTGGAGGAGAACGACTACTCCGACAAGATCCACAACGTGAAGACCGAGCCCGGCTTCTTCCTCGCCCACTGGGGTGCCGACTGGCCCTCCGGCGGTCCCTTCCTCGCCCCGATCTTCGACGGCCGGCAGATCGTCAAGGACGGTGCGAACTTCAACACCGGCCTGCTCGACGACAAGTCCGTCAACACCGAGATCGACGCGATCAACAAGCTGACCGACCTTGACGCCGCCGCCGAGCGGTGGGGTGCGCTGGACAAGAAGATCGGCGAACAGGCGCTGACGGTGCCGCTGTTCCACCCCGTCTACAAGCGGCTGTACGGCGAGTCCGTCAAGAACGTCGTGATCAGCGACTGGACCGGCGTGCTGGACATCTCCCAGGTCGCGGTGAAGTAGCGCCGTGAGTGAGGCAGTCATTGCCGTCGAGGCTCCCGGGGTGCCTGCTCCGGGGGCCTCGGGGGCCCGTCAGTTCTGGCGGCGGCTGCGGACGCAGCGCGCCGCCCTCGTCGCGGCGGTCGTAGTCGCACTGCTCGTCCTGGTCGCGCTCGCCGCACCGCTGCTCACCGCGGTCGAGGGCCAGGACCCGACCACCTACCACCCGTCCCTCGTGGACTCCGCGCGCGGGGGCGTGCCCATCGGGTCGTTCGGCGGAGTGAGCGCCGACCACTGGCTCGGCGTCGAACCGCAGACCGGGCGGGACCTGTTCGCGCGGCTCGTCCACGGCGCCCGGGTCTCCCTCGGAGTCGCGCTGGCCGCGACCGTCGTCCAGGTGACCATCGGCGTCGTGATGGGCGTCGCCGCCGCGCTCGGCAGCCGCTGGGTCGACCAGCTGCTGAGCCGCTTCACCGACGTCATCGTGGCGATGCCGCTGATGATCATGGCGTTGGCGCTGCTCGCGATCGTTCCGTCGAGCTTCCCGCGGCCCGTGCTGGTCGCCCTCGTCATCGGCCTGATCGCCTGGGGCAACATCGCGAAGATCGTGCGCGCCCAGACGCTCACCCTGAAGGGGCTCGACTACGTCGCCGCCGCCCGGCTCAGCGGTTGGGGCACCTGGCGGATCGCCCGCCGGGAACTGCTGCCCGGCATCGCCGCCCCGGTCATCACGTACGCGGCCCTGCTGGTCCCGGTCAACATCTCCGTCGAGGCCGCCCTGTCCTTCCTGGGCGTCGGAGTGAAGCCGCCGACGCCGTCCTGGGGGCAGATGCTCACCGCCGCCGACGTCTGGTACCAGGCCGCCCCGCAGTACCTGCTGCTGCCGGCCGGCGCGCTCTTCGTGACCGTCCTCGCCCTCACCGTCCTCGGCGACGGCGTGCGCACGGCGCTCGACCCGCGCGCGGCGTCCCGGCTGCGGGTCGGCACGGGCCGCAAGAGGGAGGCCAAGGCATGAGCGGCCTCACCGGTCTCACGAATCTCACGAATCTCACCGGTCTCAGGAGTCTCGGAGGCTTCGTCCTGCGCCGGACCGTCGGTGTCGTCGTCACCCTGTTCGCCATCTCGGTGATCGTCTACGTCGTCTTCTACGTCACTCCCGGCAACGTCGCCCAGATCACCTGCGGCCCCCGCTGCTCGCCCGCCCAGGTGCAGCAGGTCGCCGAGCAACTGCACCTGAACGACCCGCTGTACACGCGCTACTGGCACTTCCTGGAGGGCCTCGTCGCCGGCCAGGACTACTCGACGGGCGCGTCCGTGCAGCACTGCTCGGCGCCCTGCCTCGGGCTGTCGTACCAGAGCGACCAGCAGGTCACCCAGCTGATCCTGGCGAAGCTGCCGGTCAGCCTGTCGCTCGTGTTCGGCGCGATGGTGCTGTGGCTGATCCTCGGCGTCGGCACGGGCGTCCTGTCCGCATGGCGACGCGGCCGTCTCACCGAGCGGCTGCTGACCGGCGTCACGCTCGCCGGCGTGGCCACGCCGGTCTTCGTGATCGGTCTGGTCCTGATGATCGTCGTCTGCGGGCAGCTCCAACTGCTGCCGTTCCCGCAGTACGTCGCCTTCACCGACGATCCCGAACAGTGGGCGTGGAACCTGCTGCTGCCATGGCTTTCCCTGGCCCTCATCGAGGCCGCCGCGTTCGCCCGTCTCACGCGCGCGGCCATGCTGGAGACGCTGGCCGAGGACCACATCCGCACCTTTCGGGCGTACGGCGTCGGCGAACGGTCGGTCATCGGACGGCACGCGCTGCGCGGGGCCCTCGCGCCGGTCATCGCGCTGAACGCCAACAACTTCGGCGGCGCGGTCGGCGGCGCGGTGCTCACCGAGACGCTCTTCGGACTGCCCGGCATCGGACAGGAACTGGTCCACGCGGTCAACGTCGTCGACCTCCCGGTCGTCGTCGGCATGGTCCTGGTCATCGGCTTCTTCGTGGTCGTCGCCAACGCCGTCGCGGACGTGCTGTACGCCGTGGCCGACCGACGGGTGGTGCTGGCATGAGCCTCGTGGACGTCACCGACCTGACGGTCGAGTTCGGGTCACTGCGGGCCGTCGACGGCCTGTCCTTCCGGCTGGAGCAGGGCGCCGCCCTCGCCCTCGTCGGCGAATCCGGCTCCGGGAAGTCCACGGTCGCCTCGGCGTTGCTGGGGCTGCACCGCGGCACGGGCGCACGGGTCGGCGGGTCGGTCGAGGTCGCCGGCGTCGACGTACGGCAGGCGTCGGACGACGAACTGCGGCGGCTGCGCGGCGGGAAGGCGGCCATGGTCTTCCAGGACCCGCTGTCCTCGCTCGACCCGTACTACGCGATCGGCGACCAGATCGCCGAGGTGTACCGCACACACACGCGTGCCTCGCGACGAGCGGCACGCGCGCGTGCGGTCGAGGTGCTGGACAGGGTTGGAATTCCGGACGCACTACGGCGATTCCGTTCCCGCCCGCACGAGTTCAGCGGCGGTATGCGCCAGCGTGCCCTCATCGCCATGGCGCTGGCCTGCACGCCCGGCCTGTTGATCGCCGACGAGCCGACGACCGCGCTCGACGTGACGGTCCAGGCCCAGATCCTCGACCTGCTGCACAGGCTCCGCGAGGAGACCGGCATGGGTCTCCTCCTCGTCACCCACGACGTCGGCGTCGCCGCCGAGAGCGTCGACGAGGTGCTGGTCATGCGGCACGGACGGGCGGTGGAACGCGGCCCGGTCGCCGACGTCCTGGGAGCTCCGGAGCAGCCGTATACGCGCGAACTGCTGCACGCGGTCCCGCGCGTGGACACGCCGCGCGTCATCCATGAGGGCGCCAAGGAGCCGGAGGGGGCGACGATCGCCTCGGCGGACGGCGCCTCGTCGGACGTTGCGTCGGTGGAGGTTGCGTCAGTGGGCCTGGCCTCGGCGGAGGTTGCGTCAGTGGACCTGGCCTCGGCGGACGTCGTCCTGGCGGCGACCGGCCTGCGGCGTGAATTCGGCCGCGGAAAGCGGGCGTTCAGGGCGGTGGACGACGTGTCGCTGACGATCCGCCGCGGCGAGACCCTGGGCGTCGTGGGGGAGAGCGGCAGCGGCAAGACGACCCTCGGGCGCATGCTGGTCGGCCTCCTTGAGCCGACGGCGGGCGAGGTCCGTTACGACGGCCACACGCGCGCGGGCGTGAATCCCGCGGTGCAGATGGTCTTCCAGGACCCTGTCTCCTCCCTCAACCCCCGCCGCACCGTGGGCGAGTCGATCGCCGACCCGCTCCGCGCGCGGGGCGAGGACGGCGAGGGGCGTATCCGGGGGCGCGTACGGGAACTGCTGGAGCGCGTAGGGCTCGAAGCGGCGCACTACGACCGCTATCCCCACGAGTTCAGCGGCGGTCAGCGCCAGCGCGTGGGCATCGCGCGGGCGCTCGCCGCCGACCCGCGCGTCATCGTCTGCGACGAGCCCGTCTCCGCGCTCGACGTCACCACGCAGGCCCAGGTCGTGGCCCTGCTGGGGGAGTTGCAGCGTGAGCTGGGACTCGCGCTCGTCTTCGTCGCGCACGACCTCGCCGTCGTACGCCAGGTCAGCGACCGGGTCGCGGTGATGCGGGGCGGGCGGATCGTCGAGGAGGGCCTCGCCGACGAGGTGTACGACAACCCGCAGGACCCGTACACCAAGCAGCTCCTGGCCGCGGTACCCGCGCTCGACCCGCGGATCGCGGCCCAGCGGCGGGCGGCGCGACGGGAGTTGGCCGCGGTGTGACCGTCCGAGCCGTTCAGGTGTGACGATGCGTGCGCGTTTACTCTCTTAGCGCGACGGAACGCGACCCGCACGGGAAAGTTACGACCGTTCACCCCTTTTGGTGGCGCGATGGACAACCGTCCGTCGCGCCACCGCCTTGTCCGCATACGTTCGTCCCGCTGTGAGCCGCCGGGGGAACGGCGGCTCCCCTAAGGGAGATCGGGGGTGTACTCGTGCGCATCGGACTGATTGCGGAGGGTGGCTATCCGTATGTGAGCGGTGACGCCAGGCTCTGGTGCGACCGGCTCGTGCGCGGGCTCGGACAGCACGAGTTCGACATCTACGCGCTCAGCCGCAGCGAGTGCCAGGAGGACGAGGGCTGGATCCCCCTGCCACCCCAGGTCAGCCGGGTGCGCACGGCGCCGCTGTGGACGGCCGAGGACGACGGGGTGGTATACGGGCGCCGCGCGCGCCGGCGGTTCGCCGACTGCTACGGCGAGTTGGTGACCGTGCTCTGCGCAGGGGCCGGCACAGACGCGTCCGGAACCACCGAAGACGCGTCGGCCGCCGAGGCGGACCGTTTCGGCAACGCGCTGTACAGCCTCGCCGAACTCGCCCGCGACGAAGGCGGGTTGGTGGGAGCGCTCCGCTCCGAGTCCGCCGTACGCATCCTCGAGCGCGCCTGCCGAGCGCGGGGCGCCCTGCGCACGGCGCGCGAGGCGCGCGTCCCCGATCTGCTGGCCGTCGCCGCGCATCTCGAACGCGCCCTGCGCCCCCTCTCGCTCGACTGGTACGAGGACGACGGCCTGGGGTCGGTCGACCTGTGCCACGCCACGTCCGGCGGCGCCGCGGCCCTGCCCGCCCTGGTCGCCCGCCACTTCCACGGCGTACCCCTGCTGCTGACCGAGTACGGCGTCCGGCTGCGCACGCACTACCTGGCCGAGACCGACGCCTCTCCCGCCGTGCGCTCCCTGCTCGCCGCCCTCCACGGCACGCTCGCCGCCGAGTCCTACGCGCGGGCCGCCCTCATCACGCCGGGCAACGGCCACGCCCGCCGCTGGCAGGAGCGCTGCGGCGCCGACCGCGCGAAGCTCCGCACGGTCTACCCCGGCATGGACGCCGACCGCTTCGCCGAGGTCGGCGAGGGCCCGGAGCGCGCGGACCCGGACACCCTTGTCTGGGTCGGCCGCGTCGAACCGGCCAAGGACCTGGTGTCGTTGCTGCACGCCTTCGCCGAGGTCCGCAAGGAGGAGCCGAAAACCCGCCTGCGGATCGTCGGCACCGCTTCGGGCGCCGAGGGCGCCGCCTATCTCGGCCACTGCAAGGTGCTGGCCGCACAGCTCTTCCCCGACGAGGCCGAGGGCCCGCACACGGTCGGCCACAACCCGGTCTCCTTCGAGGAGATCGGCGGCCCTGAGGTCCCGGCTCTCGCCGACGCCTACGCCTCGGGCGCCGTGGCCGTCCTGTCCAGCGTCGTGGAGGGCTTCCCGATCGGCCTGGTCGAGGCCATGTTCTGCGGCCGCGCGACGGTGTCCACCGACGTCGGCGCGGTGGTGGAGGTCATCGGCGGTACCGGTCTCGTCGTACCGCCGCGCAATCCCCGCGCGCTCGCGGAGGCCTGCGTGGCGCTGTTGCGCGACCCCGAGCGCCGCGAGCGCCTGGGCGCGGCGGCACGCGCGCGTGCGCTCGAACTGTTCACCGTCGAGCAGAACGTCGCAGCATTTCACGGCATTTACCTGGAGATCGTCTCGCGCACACCGGTCCGCCGAGTCGTCCTCGACGATTCCGGCGCCCCCCTGCCCTTCGCCGTCCCGGCCGAGGCCCACGTCCCCGGCCGCTGGACCGACCGCACCACACGCCTGGTCGCCCGCGGCGGCCCACCAAGGCTGCCAGGAGCCCCCGTACGCGCCACCGCCCTGCCCGCGACGGAGGGAGCGCGATGAACGGCCTGGGAGGACTGGACCGCCCCGGGGCCCCCACCAGCCCCGGCGCATGGGACGAACGCTCGGAGGAGTGGCTCACGCCGGACGCGTACGCGGGGGAGGACGCGGTGGCAGGGATGGACGTTAGGGCAGGCGGGGCCAGGGTGGACGTACGGACAGGCGGGGCTGCTGGGACGGACGCAAGGGGAGGCGCGGCCGCTGGGACGGACGCAAGCGAAGGCGCGGCCGCCGGGACGGACTCAAGGGAAGGCACGGCCGCCGGGACGGACTCAAGGGAAGGCACAGCCGACGGATCGCCCCCCACCACCGCCGACGCACGATCCGCCACCGCCACCGGCACCTCCACGCGCACCACCGGCACCCGATCAACCCCCACGGATCCCCGCCGCACATCCACCTCCACCCGTCCCACCTCCGCCGGCCGCAAGGGCGCCGACCCCGTGAAGGCGCTGATGCACCGTCACCGAGACCTGTGCGAACGCGCGGTGGACCCCTTGGACATCGCGGCCGGCCTGGAAGCCCACGGCATCACGGACCGCACCGCGTCCCGCTTCCTGCACCGGGACGTCTTCTCGCTCGCGGAGGAGATGTACGCCCGAGTGCCCCGCGACGCCGAGTCACGCCCAGGAGCCCCGGCCCTCACCACCCCCCGCGCCCGAGTGGACTGGATTCTCCTCGCCCTCCTCCCCGGAGCCATCTGCGCGACGGCCGTGACCGCCCTGCACCTCACCCACGGCCAGTCCCGCCTCATCGCGGCCGCCGTGGGAACCCTCACCGTGGCCCTCGCCGTACGCGCCGCCCTGGCCCGGGGCCCCCTCGCCGGCAAGGACCGCACACACGCCACCATCACGCGGATCACCTGGCTCCTCGCCTACGCCCTCCTCGGCGACGGCCTCCTCCAGGCAGCCGCCACCGGGGGCCCGGACGCCCTCCCCACCGGCACCGCCGAAGGCCCTTGGCCCCTCACCACGGCCCCCGTACTGGCCCTCACCCTCTCCTGCGTCCCGGCGGCCTGGTGCGCCCACCTCTTCGCCGTACGGGCCCGTCGCAAACTCTCGGCCAGCCGAGCCCTGGAGGAGTTCGCCACCTCGGCAAAGCCCTTGCTCCTGGGCACGGTCGCCCTCTACCTCTGCGCCCTGACGGCTCTGCTGACCCTCACGACGACCATCCTGAACGAGCCCCCCGCCTACCCCCAGACCCTCACCCTGGGCGCCCTCCTGCTCCTCGCCCGCCTCCTCACCACCCACGGCTTCACCCACGCCCCCGCACTCGTCCTCACCGCCGCAGCCTCAGCCGAGGCAACGGCCCTGGCCACCCTCTTCGCCGCGCGCCTCCCCGGCTGCGCCTTGCTGGCAACCCCCGTGCAGACCCTCGTCGACACATGGGGCCCGGCCGCCATCCCCACCATCGCCTGCGGCGCAGGCGCCCTGACCCTCCTTCTGCACGCATTGCGCACCGTGACGAGGGCTTCGGCACACGCGAGGGCGGACGACACATGCTGACGGCTCAGCAACCACGTCGTGCCCGCACCCGCGTTCGGCGGCAAGGGGCCGTGCCGGGGGGTGTCCGCCCGCAGCGGCGGGCGTCAAGAGGCAGCCCTTCTTGCCCGACAGCAACCGCCCGACCGTGGACGGACACCCCCGGGTGCCGCACCGACCCACAACGCACTCGCAGGCGCGACGCGAACCCCCACCCAGCGGCACGGGCTGCCGCAGGCATACGCCCCCACAGTCCCACCGAACGCCCCCTACCCGAGACCCCCCTCCCGCCCGAGACCCGCCTCCCGCCCGAGACCCCCCTCCTACCCGAAACCCCTCTCCCGCCCGAGAGCCCCTCCACCTGAAGCCCCCGAAGGAGAACCCCAAATGATCACCTCCCGACCCGACCACACCTCGGCCCCGGGAGCCGCCCGATGAGAGTCCTGCTGATCGGAGCCAACGGCTACCTCGGCCGCTTCGTAGCCGACCGCCTCCTCGCCGACCCCGCCGTCCAACTCACCGCGCTGGGCCGCGGCGACGACGCCGACGTCCGGTTCGACCTCGCATCAGGCAGCCCCGGCGCCCTCACCCGCTTCCTCGACGCGGTCCACCCCGGCGTAGTCATCAACTGCGCCGGCGCCACCCGAGGCGGCGCCCGCGAACTCACCCGCCACAACACCGTCGCCGTCGCCACCGTCTGCGAGGCCCTGCGCCGCAGCGGCTGCGGCGCCCGTCTCGTCCAGATCGGCTGCGGCGCTGAGTACGGCCCGAGCCAGCCCGGCTCCTCCACGGCCGAGGACGCCGTCCCCCGCCCTGGCGGCCCGTACGGCGTCAGCAAACTCGCCGCCACGGAACTGGTCCTGGGCTCCGGTCTGGACGCCGTGGTCCTCCGGGTCTTCTCGCCCGCAGGCCCGGGCACCCCCGCCGGCTCCCCGCTCGGCCGCCTCGCCGAGGCCATGCGCCGCGCCATGCAGTCGGGCGACGGCGAGCTCAAGCTCACCGGCCTCGGCGCCCAACGCGACTTCATCGACGTCCGCGACGTGGCCCGCGCAGTCCACGCCGCCTCGCTGTCCGCCGCGCAGGGCGTCATCAACATCGGCTCGGGCCGCGCAGTCCGTCTCCGTGACGCCGCAGCCGTGCTCGCCCGCGTGGCGGGGTATGGCGGCGCCCTCCACGAACTCGACGGCCCGCCCGGCCCGTTGCGGGCATCCATCGGCCACCCGCGCCCCGATTCGGACCACTTGTCCCACGCCGCGCACGCCGGCCACGCCGCCCACACCGCTCATGCGACCCATGTGGCGCACGCGGCCCACGCCGCCCAGGCGGGCCAGGTCTCTCCGGCCGCCTACCCGTACCCGGACGGCTGCGGCAGCTGGCAGCAGGCCGACGTACGCACCGCCCGCGACCGGCTCGGCTGGCGCCCCCGTATCAACCTCGAAGAGTCCCTGGGCGATATCTGGATGGAGGCGGCATGCCGTATCTGACCGGCGCCACGCCGCCCACAGCGAGCACCGACCTCCGTACCGGCCTCGGCATCCTCGGCTATGCGCATCCCCTGCTCGCCCCGACCGAGTGGGGCGAACTCACCCGCCCCGGCACCCCCCTGGACTGGGTCGTCCTCAACGTCGCCGACGGCCCCGGCGCCCGGCCCGACCCCCACTGCCTGGAGGCCGCCGGCAGACTCCGCAACGCCGGAGTCCGCGTCCTCGGCCACCTCGACGTGGACCGCCTCGACCCAGCCCACGCCGGCACGACCCGCCTCAACCGGGCGCGTCTCGGCACAGCCCGCCACGACAGGGCCCACCGCGGCACGACCCACCTCGCCGGGTCCCATTGCGGCACGTCCCACGGCGGCACGCCCCACGGTGCCCACCCCTTCGACGAGGTGATCTCCGAGGCTCAGCGCTACCTCGACTGGTACCTCGTCGACGGCTTCTTCCTCGACCGCTGCCCGACCGAACGCGCTGACCTGCCCGAGGTCCGCCGCACGGTCAGCACGCTCCGCGCGTTGCGTGACGAGGCCCACATCGTCCTCGGTCACGGCACCCACCCTCACCCGGGCTACGCCGAGTGCGCCGACCAACTGGTCACCTTCCGCGGCTCGTGGAGCGACTACCGCTGGTCGCAGGTTGCCGAGTGGACGGCCGACTATCCGCCCGACCGCTTCTGCCACTTCGTCCACGGAGTGCCCCTCGGGCACCTCGACGAGGCACTGCGTATCGCCCGCTGGCAGGGAGCCGCCACGATCTGGTTCACCGACCACACGGACCGCGGCGGGCGCACCGACCCCTGGGAGACCATGCCCGGCTACTGGGACGAAATCGTCTCGCGGATCGGAACAGGTGTCTCGGAATGAAAAAGGCCATGGCACTGTTACGGGGAGAACAACCGTAGTGATAGACCGACCAACGGAGTCCCCGTGTCGCTGCCACCCCTGGTCGAGCCGGCCCCCGAGCTCACCGTAGACGAGGTTCGCAGGTACTCCCGCCACCTGATCATCCCCGATGTCGGGATGGACGGGCAGAAGCGGCTGAAGAACGCCAAGGTGCTGTGTGTGGGCGCCGGCGGCCTGGGCTCGCCGGCGCTGATGTACCTGGCCGCCGCGGGCGTCGGCACGCTCGGCATCGTGGAGTTCGACGAGGTCGACGAGTCGAACCTGCAGCGCCAGATCATCCACAGCCAGGCCGACATCGGCCGCTCCAAGGCCGAGTCCGCGCGCGATTCCGTCCTCGGCATCAACCCGTACGTGAACGTGATCCTTCACGAGGAGCGGCTCGAGGCCGACAACGTGATGGACATCTTCAGCCAGTACGACCTGATCGTCGACGGCACGGACAACTTCGCGACCCGCTACCTGGTCAACGACGCCTGCGTGCTGCTGAACAAGCCGTACGTCTGGGGCTCGATCTACCGCTTCGACGGCCAGGCCTCCGTCTTCTGGTCCGAGCACGGTCCCTGCTACCGCTGCCTCTACCCGGAGCCCCCGCCCCCCGGCATGGTCCCCTCCTGCGCCGAGGGCGGCGTGCTCGGCGTGCTGTGCGCGTCCATCGGCTCCATCCAGGTCAACGAGGCCATCAAGCTGCTCGCGGGCATCGGTGAGCCGCTGGTCGGCCGCCTGATGATCTACGACGCCCTGGAGATGCAGTACCGCCAGGTCAAGGTCCGCAAGGACCCGAACTGCGCGGTCTGCGGCGAGAACCCGACCGTCACCGAGCTCATCGACTACGAGGCCTTCTGCGGCGTCGTCTCCGAGGAGGCCCAGGAGGCCGCCGCCGGTTCCACGATCACTCCGAAGCAGCTCAAGGAGTGGATCGACGACGGCGAGAACATCGACATCATCGATGTCCGCGAGATCAACGAGTACGAGATCGTCTCGATCCCCGGCGCCCGTCTGATCCCGAAGAACGAGTTCCTCATGGGCACCGCCCTGGAGAGCCTCCCGCAGGACAAGAAGATCGTCTTGCACTGCAAGACGGGTGTCCGCAGTGCGGAAGTCCTCGCGGTCCTGAAGTCCGCGGGCTTCTCCGACGCCGTACACGTCGGCGGCGGCGTGATCGGCTGGGTCAACCAGATCGAACCGGACAAGCCGGTCTACTGAGCAAACGGTTCCGCCCTCAGGGCGGGACCGGCTTCGGTGGCGGGGGTTTCGAGCACCACGGGTGGTCGAAACCCCCGCCACCGTCATGAGCAGACCTTGCCGTCCTTGGGCACCGTCCCCTGAAGCAGATACGCGTTGATCGCCGAGTCGACGCAGTCGCTGCCCTTCCCGTACGCGGCGTGGCCTTCGCCCTTCCACGTCAGCGTCACACCGACGCCCTTGCCGAGTTCGTCGGCCATCTTCCGGGTGCCCTCGTAGGGCGTCGCCGGATCGCCGGTGTTGCCGACCAGCAGGATCGGCGCCGCACCCGGCGCGCTCACCTCGGGGGTGTCGTACTGCCCGGCCACCGGCCAGTCGTGACACCAGCCGGCCGTGTCCCAGCCCAGCATGGGTCCGAACACGGGTGAGACCTTCTCGAACCGCGGCAGCAGCTTCCTCGCCTCCTCGGCGGTGGGGCGCTGCTTGTCGTCCAGGCACGATATGACCCGTTGCGAGTGGGCCCCCGTGACGTAGTGCCCCGACGGGTCCCGATCGTTGTACTCGTCGGCGAGCGCCAGGAGATCCGAGCCGTCTCCCTGCTCGGCCGCATCGAGCGCGCTGGTGAGGGTCGGCCAACTCGCCTCGCTGTACAGCGGCCTGAGGAGACCGGTGAGCGCGAGTCCCTCCGTGAGCCTTCGCTCGGATCCGGTCGGGAGCGGGCTCTCATCGATTCGCTTCAGCAGATCCACGATCTTCTGCGAGCCCTCCGCGGCGTCCTGGCCGGTGGACTTGAGGTAGTTGTTCAACGCACGCTGGAAGCCCCTGGCCTGGTTCTCGACATGCCCCGCCGCGTCGGCACTCGGGTCGGCGACCGCGTCCAGGATCAGCCGCCCCACGTTTTTCGGGAACAAGTGGGCGTAGACACCGCCGAGTTCGGTGCCGTACGAGATGCCGAAGTAGTGCATCTTCGGATCGCCGAGGACCTGGCGCATCAGGTCCATGTCTCGGGCAGTGTCCGTGGTCGACACATGTGCCATCAGCTTCCCCGTGGACTTCTGGCAGCCCTTGCCGAAGGCGGCGGCATCCCGGAAGTACGCCGTCTCCTCGGCCGGGGTGTCCGGCGTGATGTCCACCGACTCGGCGGCCTGGATCTCCTTGTCGCTGCGGCAGCGGACGCCCTCGCTGGCGCCCACCCCGCGCGGATCCCAGCTCACCAGGTCGTACCGCTCGCCCAGTTCGGACGCATTGGAGGCGTACCACGGCAGGGTGGACACTCCTGAGCTGCCGGGGCCGCCGAAGTTGAACAGGAGCGAGCCGATGCGGTCGTCACCGCCCGCCTTGGCGCGGATCAGGGCGAGGCCGATCGTCCTGCCATCCGGTTTCGTCCAGTCCAACGGTGCCTTGAGCGTCGCGCACTGCCACTCGTCGCCCGGCGCGGAGAAGTCCCCGGCGGCCTTGCAGCGCCCCCAGTCGAGTTTCTGCGAGGTGAGCGAGGCCGGCAGCGCGGTCGCCGAGCCCCTGGGAGGACCCGATGAACTTGCGCCACTCGTCTCCTCACCGGCCTCCGCGCCCTCCGAGGACGAGCCGCCGCTGCAGCCCGTCACCAACAGCGCGGCGGCGGCCGTCAGAGCCGTCCACCGTACGAAACGCGCCATGCCCATTCCCCCCTCGCAGGCCGTCCGCACCGTGCCGCGGATGGCGGTCAGGCCATAGTAGGCGGATCACGAAAATGCCGTCGGGGCCTGTGGATAACTCTCTGACCTGCTGTTTTCTGGACTCTCGGTGCGGTCTCAGGAGCAGACGGTCCCGGCCGCCGGCACCTTTCCGTCCAGCAGATATCCGTTCACCGAGTCCTGCACGCACTTGCTCTTGCTGTTGTACGCCCCGTGCCCCTGCCCCCTGTACGTCAGCTCGACGCCCACCCCGTCGCCCAGCGCCTCCACCATCCGCCGCGCGCCTTCATACGGCGTGGCCGGGTCGCCCGTGTTGCCCACGACCAGGATCGGCGCGGAGCCGGGCGCGCTCACGTCGGGATGGTCGGCGGCGCCCGCCACGGCCCAGTCCGTGCAGCTGAGCATGGACCAGGCGAAGGCGTCACCGAACAGGGGCGAGGCGGCCCGGAATTCGGGCAGTTTCCGCTCCACGTCTGCCGGGGTGTACCGCGGCTTGTCGTCGGCGCAGTTGATCGAGATGTTGGCGGCGGTGATGTTGCTGTACTCGCCGTTCTCGCTGCGCCCGTTCAGCGAGTCGGACAGCAGCATCAGAATCCGGCCGTCACCGTCGTACGCCTGCTCCAGCCCCTCGGTGAGGTACTGCCAGAGGTCCTGCGAGTACAGCGCCTGCGCGATGCCGTTGGTCGCAGCACTCTGGGTCAGCTCGCGCGGGAACACGCCCTGGATCGGCTTGCTGTCGAGGTCCTTCAGCAGCTTCGCCATGCGGTTCTTGACGTCCTGTGCGGTGTCGCCGATAGGACAGTCCTCGGTCTTCGAGGTGCAGTCCTCCGCGAAGTTGTCGAGCGCGAGCTGAAAGCCCTTGACCTGCCCGAGTGAGCCCTGCTCGGAGTTCTGTGTCGGGTCGACCACCGCGTCGAAGACCGCGCGGCCCACGTTCTTGGGGAACAAGTGGGCGTAGACACCGCCCAGTTCGGTGCCGTACGAGATGCCGAAGTAGTGCAGTTTGTCGTCGCCGAGCACCTGGCGCATCAGGTCCATGTCGCGGGCCGCGTCGGTGGTGCGCACATGCGGCAGCATCTCCTCGGAGTTCTCCTCGCAGGCGTCGTTGAACTCCTTGGTGCTGTCGACCAGTTCGGTCCGCTCAATGGCGTCGTCCGGCGTCGTGTCCTGCTGGAAGTAGGCGTCGAGCTGCTGGTCGTCCTCGCACAGTACGGGCGCGCTGCGGCCGACCCCGCGCGGGTCGAAGCTCACCAGGTCGTAGCGGGTGCGCAGCTTCTCGTACCCGTCGCCGAAGGCGGGCAGCGTGGTGACGCCCGAAGCGCCGGGCCCGCCGAAGTTGAAGATCAACGAGCCGATGCGCCGGTTCGGGTCGCCGCTGGACTGCGCCCGGATCAGCTCGATGTCGATCGTGTCGCCCTTGGGGTCGTCCCAGTCACGAGGCGCCTTCATGGTGGCGCACTGCCATGAGTCACCGTCCGGCAGCGGTGACGGGCTGCCCGCGCCGCCCTGCGCCTGGGAGGGGGTCGGGCAGTCCTTCCAGCTCAGCTGCTGGGCCGTGAGGTCCTCGTTCCCGGAGTCGCCGTCGCTGCAGCCGGCCAGCAAGGAGAACAGCAGCAGGGCGGCGGCGGTCAGGGCAGCGGCGCGCTTCCGGGGAGGGTTCGGCATGGTCCCATCCTGCGGTCGTACGTGGTGGGGCGCTCGGGGCGCGGTCCGTACGAGGTACGGCTGCGCTTCACCCGCTTACGTGCCCTTACAACGTACGACGCCCTGGTCCTCGTAGGACAAGTCCGCGGTCCTCGCTGGACAAGTCCGAGGGTCCTCGCGGGACCAAGTCCGCGGTCCTCGTGGGACAAGTCCGCGCGTGTCAGAGCGCGCCCTTGCGGGTCAGGTGGTTGAAGGCCAGCCAGCCCGGCAGCACCGGCAGCCACAGTGTCAGCAGCCGGAACAGCAGCACCGACGGCGCGGCGACCTCGCTGGGCAGGCCCACGGCGATCAGACCGACGGTCAGGGTCGCCTCCACGGCGCCGACGCCGCCCGGGGTCGGGGCCGCGGAGCCGAGGGCGTTGCCCGCGAGGAAGACGACGGCCACGCTGGCGAGGCTGATCGAGGTCCCCTCGCTGCCGAACGCCCTGATGGACGCGTCCAGGCACATCACGAAGCAGGCGGTCAGCAGCAGCATGCCGCCGATGCCGGTGACCAGTTTCTGGGGCCGCTGGAGCACGTCGAGCATGCGCGGCACGACACCCGCGAACAACGACCTCACGCGCGTGACGACGAATTTCCGCAGGAACGGCACCGACGTCACCACGAGCACCAGTACGGCCACCGTCAGCAGACCCGCGATGACGGTCCGGGACGGCGACAGCGACGGCGTCTTCTCGGTGCCGGTCAGATAACCGAAGGCCAGCAGCATCAGGATGTGGCAGCCGAGCCCGAACAACTGCGAGGCGCCGACGCTCGCCACCGCGAGTCCCGGCCGCACTCCCGCGCGCTGCAGGAACCGCGTGTTGAGGGCGACGCCGCCGACCGCGGCCGGCGCGACGATCTTCACGAAGGACCCGGCGACCTGCGCCGACACGGTCCGCCGGAACGGCACCCGCTCGGGCACGAACCCCAGCAGCGCCATCGCCGCCGCGAAGTAACTGGCCGCCGAGAACAGCACAGCCGCGGCCACCCAGCCCCACTCGGCGTTGGCGATGAGCGGGCCGAACTCGATGTGCGTGAGCTGCGTCAGCAGGAAGTACGCGCCGATGGCACCGGCGATGAGGCTGATCAGCGTGCGCGGCCGCACGCGCTCCAGTCGGGCGGGTTCGACGGGTGCCTGCGGCCTGATGAGCAGCACCTCGTGGCGGATCTGCGTGAGCAGATCCTCCTCGCGAGCCTCGTCCACGGCCTCGTCGATGGCCCGCTTCTCGGCCCGCGCCTGCGCCCGTACGGTTTTCTTGTCCTGCTTCTCCGGCTTGTCGAGCTGCTTGTCGAGCTCCTGGTCCGGCTTGTCGAGTACCGGCCCGGCGTCCTCCGCGGTCTCCTCGCTGCGCGCGTGCTTGGCGTGCCGGGAGGCCTCCAGCACCGCCTCACGCTCGCGCTGGGCTCGCTCGCGGGCGAGTCGGCGAAGCGTCGCGCGCGTGGAGCGGCTCAGGGCGATGGGCTGCAGCATCGGCAGACAGTCGGCCACGGCGTCGGGGCCGAGTACGCCCACCGCCGAGGCCACCGCGCGCTCGGCGCCGACGCGCAGGCCCAGCGTCACCAGCAGCTGGGAGATGTCCATGCGCAGCAGCAGATTGTTGGCCGCGATCTCGCCGATCCGCAGATCGGTGATGATCACCTTGCCGGAACGATCCACCAGAATCGCGTCACCCACGAGCCTGCGGTGGGCGATGCGGCGGGACTGCAGCGCCTTCACCTGGAGCCAGGTGTCGCGCAGCAGGTCGTCGGTGATCTCCTCGTCCGGCAGCGAGTCCAGGGTGTGCCCGCCGGTGTGCTCGTAGACCAGCATCACGGCGTCCGGGCCGAGCTCCGAGGTGGCGATCAGCTTGGGCGCGTTGGCGCCCGCCGCGATCGCCGCGTAGGCGAGCAGCGCCTCCTGCTCCAGGGCCTGGCGCAGCGACTGGAGGCTGCTTCGGGTGGCAAAGCCGCGCAGCGTCAGATTGCGCCACGCGCGGTAGAAGAAGCCCTGGGCCTGCTGCTCCCGGTCGACCACCGTGACGTCGAGCGGGGGACCCTCCTCAAGGGTGACGAAGTAGCGCCGGCCACGGTCGCCGGACTCCTCCGACACCTCCTCGCGGGCCGCGCTCACCGGGCGGAAGCCGACGTGCCTGAGGCCCGCCATCAGGGTCCGCCCTGTGGGCCGGACGTTGGGCGAGCCGACCGCGTACAGCGTGCCGTAGGCGACGGTCCAGCCGATCAGGAGCGTCAGGAGGATCGAGAACGGCGTGGTGTAGCCGGTGACCAGCATCGAGAAGGCGTACAGGACCAGGACCGCCCACAGGACCGCACGCCAGCGGGGTCTGCGGGACATGCCCACGGCCGTCATGTACGCGATGACCGGGGCGAGGTAGCCGTGCACCGGGTCGGTGAGGGAGCCGATGTCGCCGGGGGAGGGCTGGGTGAGTGCGTCCCGGATGGAGTCCGGGGCGGCCCGCGCGACCCACAGGTCTGTGGCGAGCGTCACGCCGTGCGCGAGGACCGCGGCGAGGACGCCGTCGGCGATCCGCAGCCCGTCCCGCTTGATCAGGCGCTCGATCGCGAAGGCGACGGGCACCAGGAGGATCGCGATGCTGGACACGAGCCCGGCGATCTTGCTGAACAAGTCGGGCGCCTGTCCGGTGCCCTTGTTGATGTCCTGCTCGAGACCCGAGGTGGTGCCGTGCGCGAACGCGGCGATCGCGAGCAGCAGGGCGATGCCCAGCACGCCCACGAGGAGCCGCATGAGGTCGGACGGGCGGTGCACGCGCGCGGGGAGCAGCGGTTCGTCGCCCTCGACCTCGTCGGAGTGCACCTCTTCGAGGTCGTACGCGGCCTTCCCCTCGACGGCCTTGCGGCCGGCGTCGCTCGTGCCGCCACCCTTGCCGGGCTCGTCCTTCTTGCCGCCGCTGTCGCCGGTGTCCTTCTTGTCGGCGTTCGCGGCGTCCGGGCGCGACGAAGCGTCAGAGGTGCTTTCCGCGCCCTCCGGGTGCACACCCTGCTGCTTCATCGTCTCTTCTTGATCTCGTATCACCAGTCACCGCCCGCACGATGGTGGCATGCCCCACCGACACACGGGGGCATCAGGGTGCAAATGCGGGGGCGCACAGTCTGCCCGAAGCCGCGCCTCGGGGCGAGGCATACGCACAGTGGCGAGCGCGTCACATTGTCGGTGGGGTGCGGCAGGATGGGCCGGATGAGCGAGGAGAGCCTTCCGGACGACACCCGCCCGGAGTACGACCGGGCCCACCCGGAGCACGCGGACGCGCTGCCGGAGTACGCCGAGCGCGTCCTGGAGGTCGCCGACGTGATTCCGCCGGGGCGCGTCATGACGTACGGGGACGTCGCGGAGTGGCTGGAGGAGGGCGGTCCTCGGCAGGTCGGCAGGGTGATGGCCCTCTACGGGGGCGCCGTTCCGTGGTGGCGGGTGGTCCGCGCGGACGGGGTCCTGCTGCCGGGCCACGAGCTGCGGGCGCTGGAGCACTACCGCGCGGAAGGCACACCGCTGAAGGAGGCGAGCAGGGCCGCCGAGGGCCACCTGCCGCGCCTCGACATGAGACGGGCGCGCTGGGACGGCGGCGGACGCGCACAGGGTCACACCTGACAGCTTCCGCCATCGGACGGCCCGCTGTGTGACCTGTGATCCGTACGGGGGAAAGAGGGAGCGTCCGTGGCATGACGTACGTTCGTGAGTCGAGGGACGCACGTGCCACGAGTGCCCAGAGGGATGAATCGGAAGCCCTGCTTCCGTACTACCCCTCGGCGTAGCGTCGGCTGCACGTGTCGCCCTCACCTCGCAGCCACCGCCCTCCACGCGCGAGGGGCGACCCACCAGCACACCCACCAGGACCGGCGAACCACGTGAGCTCCTCTTTCTCCACCAGGCGCCTGTCGCACCCCCAGGTGCGACAGGGGGCCCGTGGCGCTTACCGGCTGGTGCGTAACCCTCCGGTCCGAGTGGCTCCCCCTCGTCTTGACGCCGCACAGCGCGCCGTGGTTGACCACGCCACCGGCCCCCTTCTCGTTCTCGCAGGTCCGGGCACCGGTAAGACCACCACGCTCGTCGAGTCGGTGGCGGAGCGCATCGCCCGCGGCTCGGACCCCGAGCGCATCCTGGTGCTGACTTTCAGCCGCAAGGCCGCCGTGGAGTTGCGCGACCGCATGGCCCTGCGCATAGGGGCGGCGCGTGCGCCCCAGGCGACCACGTTCCACTCGTTCTGCTACGCACTGGTCCGCGCCCACCAGGACAGCGATCTGTTCGTGGAGCCGCTGCGGCTGCTGTCCGGCCCGGAGCAGGACGTGGCCGTGCGGGAGCTGCTCGCGGGCCAGCCGGACCTGGAGCGGCTCGGCCTCGCACATGTGCGCTGGCCGGACGAGCTGCGCGCCTGCCTGACCACCCGTGGCTTCGCCGACGAGGTCCGCGCGGTCCTCGCCCGCAGCCGCGAACTGGGCCTCGGCCCGGACGCCCTGGACGCCTTCGCCCACCGCATCGGCCGCCCCGACTGGCGCGCCGCTGCGTCCTTCCTCGCCGAGTACCTTGACGTGCTCGACATGCAGGGCGTGCTCGACTACGCCGAACTCGTCCACCGCGCGGTGCTCCTCGCCCACCGCCCCGAGGCCGCCGAGCGGCTCGCCGCGCAGTACGACGCCGTCTTCGTCGACGAGTACCAGGACACCGATCCGGCCCAGGTGCGGCTGCTGCACGCCCTCGCCGGCGGCGGGCGGACCCTCGTGGCCTTCGGCGACCCCGATCAGTCGATCTACGCCTTCAGGGGCGCCGACGTGAACGGCATCCTGGAGTTCCCGCACGCCTTCCCGCGCGCGGACGGCCGCCCCGCGCGCGTGGAGGTCCTGCGCACCTCCCGCCGTTCCGGTGCCGGCCTGCTGGCCGCGACTCGGCTCCTGACCCAGCGCATGCCGCTGACCCGCCTTCCGGCGGAGAAGGTACGCGCCCACCGCGAGCCGGCGCCCGTCCGCGACGGCGGCCGCGTGGAGGTCTTCACGTACCCGACGTCCGGCACCGAGCTGGACAACGTCGCCGACATCCTGCGCAGGGCGCATCTGGAGGACGGCGTTCCGTGGGGCGAGATGGCCGTACTGGTGCGTGCCGGCTCACGCACGATCCCGACCGTGCGCCGAGCGCTCACGGCGGCCGGAGTGCCCCTGGACATCGACGGTGACGACCTGCCGCTGAGGCATGAGCCGGCGGTGGCGCCACTGCTGACGGCACTGCGGGCGGTGGCCACGGCCGAGGCGGCCCCGTCGACCGAGCCGACCGACGGGGGCGTACAGCGTGAACCCGAGGGTCACGACGTACGGCCGCAGGACGGCGACCCCGTCGGCGACGGCTCCACGGTCGGGCCCGCCACCTCCTGGCTCGACACCGAGACCGCCCTGACCCTGATCGCTTCGCCCCTCGCCGGCATGGACGCCGCCGACCTGCGCCGCCTCGGGCGGGCCCTGCGCGACGAGGAGCGGGCCGCGGGAAACCCCCTGCCGCCGCCCTCGGACGACCTGCTCGCACGGGCGCTCGCCGAACCGGAGCGCCTGGCCGTGCACGACCCCACGTACGCGCGTGGCGCCCAGCGCCTCGGCGCGCTGCTGCGCAAGGCCCGTGAGCGCCTCGCGGGCGGCGGTACGGCCGAGGAGGCGCTGTGGGACCTGTGGGAGGGCACACCGTGGCCCACCCGCCTGGAGCGGACCGCCCGCCGCGGCGGCGCGGCCGGCCGCAACGCCGACCGTGACCTCGACGCCGTATGCGCGCTGTTCGCGACAGCGACCCGCGCGGAGGAGCGCACCGGCGGCCGGGGCGCCCTGAACTTCCTGGAGGAGATCGAGGCCGAGGACATCGCTGCCGACACCCTCACGCGGCGTGCCGTGCGCCCCGACGCGGTGCGCCTGATGACCGCGCACCGCTCCAAGGGCCTCGAGTGGCGCCTGGTCGTCGTCGCGGGTGTCCAGGAGGGCCTGTGGCCGGACCTGCGCCGTCGCGGCTCCCTCCTGGAGGCCGACCGCATCGGGCGCGACGGACTCGCCGAACCGCTCACCCCGGGCGCGCTGTTGGCGGAGGAGCGCCGCCTGTTCTACGTCGCCGCCACCCGCGCGCGTGAACGCCTCGTCGTCACCGCGGTGAAGGCCCCGGCGGACGACGGCGACCAGCCCTCCCGTTTCCTGACCGAACTGGGCGTGGAACCCAGGGACGTGACGGGCCGCCCGCGCCGCCCGCTGTCCGTCGCCGCGCTCGTGGCCGAACTCCGGGCGACGACGGTCGACCCGCGCGCGTCGGACACCCTCAGGGAGGCCGCCGCCCGCCGCCTGGCCCGGCTCGCCGCGCTCGCCGACGAGGACGGCCGCCCGCTGGTCCCGGCCGCGCACCCCTACCGCTGGTGGGGCATGTTCGAGCCGACCGAGTCCAAGGTGCCGCTGCGCAACCGCGACCAGCCCGTGGTGCTCTCCGGGAGCGCCCTCGACCAACTCGCCAACACCTGCGCCCTGCAGTGGTTCCTGGGCCGCGAGGTGAAGGCCGACGCGCCCGCGACGGTCGCCCAGGGCTTCGGCAACGTCGTGCATGTCCTCGCCGACGAGGTCGCTTCCGGACACACCCCGGCCGACCTCGCCGTCCTCATGGAGCGCCTCGACTCCGTGTGGAACGCGCTCGCCTTCGACGCGCCGTGGAAGTCGGCGCAGGAGAAGGACAACGCGCGCGTGGCGCTCGAACGCTTCCTCAAGTGGCACGTGATGGACCGCGCGGGGCGAACTCCGGTGGCGAGCGAGCACGACTTCGACGTCACCCTCGGGGCGGGCGACTTCGAGGTGCGCATCCGTGGCCAGATGGACCGCGTCGAGGCCGACGGCGAAGGGCGTGCCTACGTCGTCGACTTCAAGACCGGCAAGCAGGCACCCAGCGCGGCTGAGGTGGCCCGCCACCCGCAGCTCGCCGTCTATCAGCTCGCCGTCAAAGAGGGCGCCGTCGACGAGGCCTTCGACGGCGTACGCCCCGAGCCGGGCGGCGCCGAACTCGTCCAGCTGCGCCAGGGCGCCGCCAAGCGCGACGGCGGCGAGACGCTTCCCAAGGTGCAGGGCCAGGAGCCCCTGGAGGGCGCCGAGGGCGAGTGGGTCGGCGACCTGCTGGCCACGGCGGCCGGCAAGGTCCTGGACGAGCGGTTCGCGCCCACAGCGGGCCAGCACTGCACCCACTGCGCGTTCCGGGCGTCGTGCAGCGCGCGGCCCGAAGGACGGCACGTGATCGAGTAACGCATCGTCAGTAACCGGAGTGACCGATCGCACCACCCGCGCTGACCTGCGGCTCTTCCGGATCAAGGGGTGATCCGGCATCGACTGTCAGTGCCCACCGCTAGCCTCTCTGAGGTGTCCGCCCGTATCTCCGATCCCGAGCAGCTCAAGGAGCTCCTCGGCATCCCGTTCACGCCGGAGCAGACGGCCTGCATCACCGCGCCGCCCGCCCCGCAGGTCATCGTGGCCGGAGCCGGGTCGGGTAAGACGACGGTGATGGCGGCACGCGTGGTGTGGCTGGTCGGCACCGGCCAGGTCGCCCCCGAACAGGTCCTCGGCCTGACCTTCACCAACAAGGCCGCCGGTGAACTCGCCGAACGCGTCCGCAAGGCGCTCATCAAGGCCGGCGTCACCGACCCCGACATCATCGACCCGGACAACCCGCCGGGCGAGCCGGTGATCTCGACGTACCACGCCTTCGCCGGCCGCCTGCTGACCGACCACGGCCTGCGCATCGGCCTCGAACCAACGTCCCGCCTGCTCGCCGACGCCACCCGCTACCAGCTCGCCGCGCGCGTGCTGCGCGAAGCCCCGGGCCCCTACCCCGCACTGACCCGCTCCTTCGCCGACCTGGTCAGCGACCTCCTCACCCTCGACGCCGAACTCGCCGAGCACCTCGTACGGCCCGAGGCCCTGCGCGCGTACGACGCCGGGCTGCTACTCACCCTGCAAGGCGCCAAGCTCACCAACGCCGATCTGCGCAAGGTCCCCGAGGCGGCTGCGGCGCGCCGGGAACTCGCCGACCTCGTGCGCCGCTACCGCGCGGCCAAGCGGGAGCGGGACCTGCTCGACTTCGGCGACCAGATCGCCCTGTCGGCACAGCTCGCCGGGGTCCCCGAGGTGGGCCCCATCCTGCGCGACGAGTTCCGTGTGGTCCTCCTGGACGAGTACCAGGACACGTCCGTCGCCCAACGCGTCCTCCTGGCAGGCCTGTTCGGTGGCGGTACCGGCCACCCGGTGACCGCTGTCGGAGACCCCTGCCAGGCGATCTACGGCTGGCGCGGCGCCTCCGTCGCCAACCTCGACGACTTCCCCGAGCACTTCGCGCACGCCGACGGACGCCCCGCCGCCCGCCAGGCGCTCAGCGAGAACCGCCGCAGCGGGGGCCGCCTCCTGGACCTCGCCAACGGCCTCGCCGAGCCTCTGCGCGCCATGCACGCGGGCGTGGAGGCCCTCCGCCCGGCCCCGGGCGCCGAGCGCGACGGCACGGTCCGCTGTGCCCTCCTGCCCACCCATGCCGAGGAGATGGACTGGATCGCCGACTCCGTGGCGCACCTCGTCCGCACCGGCAAGGAACCCGGCGAGATCGCCGTCCTGTGCCGCACGGCGACCGACTTCGCCGAGATCCAGGCCGCGCTCGTCGCCCAGGACATCCCCGTCGAGGTGGTCGGCCTGTCCGGGCTGCTCCATCTGCCCGAGATCGCCGACCTGGTCGCCGTCTGCGAGGTCCTCCAGGACCCCGGAGCCAACGCCGCCCTGGTCCGCCTCCTCACCGGCCCGCGCTGGCGCATCGGCCCGCGCGACCTCGCCCTCCTGGGGCGCCGCGCACGGCGGCTGGTGTCCTACGCGCGCGTGGACGGTGACGACGACCCGGACCGCCGCCTCGCCGAGGCCGTCGAAGGGGTCGACCCCGCCGAGGTCATCTCGCTCGCCGACGCCCTCGACACCTTCCTCGAGACGCCGATGGACGGCGACGGTGACGACGACGGGCTGCCCTTCTCGCCGGACGCGCGCGTGCGGTTCGCGCGCCTGGCCACCGAACTGCGCGACCTGCGCCGCTCCCTGTCCGACCCGCTGATGGACGTCCTCCATCGCGTCCTCGCCGTGACCGGCCTGGAAGTGGAGCTGTCGGCGTCCCCGCACGCGCTGGCCGCCCGCCGCCGCGAGACCCTGTCCAACTTCCTCGACGTCGCCGCGTCCTTCGCGGCCGGCGACAACGAGGCGTCCCTGCTCGCCTTCCTGGGCTTCCTGCGCACCGCCGCCCAGTACGAGAAGGGGCTCGACAACGCCCTCCCGGGCGGCGAGAACACCGTCAAGGTGCTCACCGCGCACAAGTCCAAGGGCCTGGAGTGGGACGTCGTTGTCGTCCCCGGGCTGGTCACGGGCACCTTCCCCAGCACCCAGGGCCGCGAGAAGTGGACCGCGCAGGGCAAGGTCCTCCCGCACGAGCTGCGCGGCGACACCGACACGCTCCCGGACGTCGCCGCCTGGGACTCCCGCGGCCTGAAGGCCTTCCACGAGGCCATGAAGGATCACCAGCACACCGAGGAACTCCGCCTCGGCTACGTCACCTTCACCCGCCCCCGCTCCCTGCTCCTCGGCTCCGGCCACTGGTGGGGCCCCACCCAGAAGAAACCCCGCGGACCCTCCGACTTCCTGCAGGCCCTGTACGACCACTGCGCGGCCGGGTACGGAGAGATCGAGGCGTGGGCCGACGAGCCGGCCGAGGACGAGGAGAACCCGGCCCTGCACCGGGAGAACGCCGACCAGCTGTGGCCCCTGCCCCTGGACGGGGCGGCCCTGGCCCGACGCCGGGCTGCCGCCGAGACGGTCCTTGCCCACCTGGAGACCCTCACCTCCCAGGAGGACGGCCACTCAGCCGCCGCACACGACCCGGACACGTACGACGATCCGGACTGGCCTCCGCCGCCGGACGACGACGAAGCGTTCACGGACGATCTGCCCGACGACGATCTGCCCGACGAGGATGATCCCTTCGCCGACGAATCCTTCGCCGGCGATCCCTTTGCCGACGACTCCTTTGCCGACGAAGGGATCGTCGAGGAGTCCTTCGGAGCCGGCTCCCGCCGAGACGGCCCCTTCGCGGACGGCTCCCCTCGGGACAGGCCCTTCGTGTCCGACCGCGACGATTCCTTCGCGGACGGCTCCCCTCAGGACAGGCCCTTCGTGTCCGACCGCGACGATTCCTTCGCCGGCGACCGGTCGTCCGAGGCGGACCCCGGCGACTGGGATTCCCGGCCCACCGGCCGCCCGACCATCCCGCACCAGGCGACGGCCCCGGAGCCCCCCACCGGACCACGCGCCCGCCCCCATCCCACGGAACCGGAACGCCTAACCCCTGAGGAGGCCCGCACCCTCGCCTCCTGGGACCGCGACCTCGATGCCCTCACCGGAGAGCTCCTGCGCGCCCGCGCGAGCGTCACCGACGTGCCCCTGCCCGCATCGCTGACCGCGTCCCAGCTGATGCGGCTGGCCGCCGACCCGGACGGGTTCGCGCAGGAACTCGCGCGCCCCATGCCGCGCCCTCCACAACCTGCCGCGCGCCGCGGCACCCGATTCCACGCCTGGGTCGAGGCCCGCTTCGAAGAGCTCACGCTGCCCATGCTGGAGCCGGACGACCTGCCCGGCAGCGAGGCCGAGATCGCCGACGAGCGCGACCTGGAAGCCCTCAAGGAAGCCTTCGAGCGCACCGAGTACGCGCACCGCACGCCTTACCGGGTCGAGGCCCCCTTCCAGCTCGCGATCGCCGGCCGCGTCGTGAGGGGCCGGATCGACGCCGTCTACAAGGAGGGCGACGGCGACGGGGCGACGTACGAGATCGTCGACTGGAAGACCAACCGGACCCGCACCGCCGACCCGCTCCAGCTCGCCCTGTACCGGCTCGCCTGGGCCGAGCAGGAGGGCGTGCCGCTGGGATCGGTCAACGCCTCGTTCCTTTACGTCCGCAGCGGTGAGGTCGTACGACCGGACGACCTGCCGGACCGGACGGCCCTGGAGCGGTTGCTGACCGAGGCCCCGGTCACGGAGGCGGAGTGTGAGGAACCGCCCACCGAGGATGTCGGTGCGGGCCGATAGGCTCGTGACCATGAGCCAGACCCCGGACAGCGCTGTCCGCACGTACATCGAGCAGCACCGCGCCGCCTTCCTCGACGACCTCGCCGAGTGGCTGCGCATCCCGTCCGTGTCGGCCCAGCCCGACCACGCGCCCGACGTACGCCGCAGCGCCGACTGGCTCGCCGCCAAGCTCAAGGAGACCGGCTTCCCGACCGCCGAGGTCTGGCCGACCGCGGGCGCGCCCGCCGTCTTCGCCGAGTGGCCCTCCGACGACCCGAAGGCGTCCACGGTCCTCGTCTACGGCCACCATGACGTGCAGCCCGCCGCCCGTGAGGACGGCTGGGACAGCGAGCCCTTCGAGCCGGTCATCCGCGAAGGGCGTCTCTACGCGCGCGGGGCGGCCGACGACAAGGGCCAGGTGTTCTTCCACACACTCGGCGTCCGTGCCCACCTCGCGACCACCGGCCGCAGCACGCCGGCCGTGCACCTGAAGCTGCTGATCGAGGGTGAGGAGGAGTCCGGCTCCCCGCACTTCCGCGCCCTCGTCGAGGAGCACGCCGAGCGGCTCGGGGCCGACGCCGTGATCGTGTCCGACACCGGTATGTGGTCCGAGGACACCCCCACCGTGTGCACCAGCATGCGCGGCCTGGCCGAGTGCGAGATCCGGCTGTACGGCCCCGACCAGGACATCCACTCCGGCTCCTTCGGCGGCGCCGTCCCCAACCCGGCGACCGCGGCCGCCCGCCTGGTCGCCGCCCTGCACGACGAGCACGCGCGCGTGGCGATCCCCGGCTTCTACGACGGCATCGTCGAACTGACCGACAGCGAGCGCGAGCTCTTCGCCGAATTGCCCTTCGACGAGCAGCAGTGGCTGCGCACCGCCAAGTCGTACGCCACCCAGGGCGAGGCAGGGCACACCACCCTGGAGCGGGTCTGGGCCCGCCCCACCGCCGAGGTCAACGGCATCGGCGGCGGCTACCAGGGCCCCGGCAGCAAGACGATCATCCCGTCCTCCGCCATGGTGAAGCTCTCCTTCCGGCTGGTCGCGGGACAGGAGCCCGATCACATCGAGAAGGCCGTCCGCGCGTGGGCCGACGCTCAGGTGCCCGCCGGTATCCGCTGCGAGATCACGTTCAGCGGGGCCACGCGCCCGTGCCTGACGCCGCTGGACCACCCCGCCCTGCAGTCCGTCGTACGCGCCATGGGCCGCGCCTTCGAGGGCCCGGTCCGCTTCACCCGCGAAGGCGGCTCGGGCCCCGCCGCCGACCTCCAGGACGTCCTCGGCGCACCCGTGCTCTTCCTGGGCATCTCCGTCCCCTCCGACGGCTGGCACGCCCCGAACGAGAAGGTCGGGCTCGACCTGCTGCTCAAAGGCGTCGAGACCACCGCCTACCTGTGGGGCGACCTGGCCGCGAACTGGCGTCATGCGCCCTGACCCGCCCGGGCCGTCCGGACGGGCAGCGCGCGCGGGGCACACTGAAACGGCCGTCCCGCACCACCGAGCCCCGATGGACCAGGTCGCCTCCCGTCGCACGTCCCGCCGATCCACCCGCCGAAGCACACCGTTCCACTGGGGGAGTTGGAAGCACCCGTGACCACTTCGACCGACCACACCGCCGACCGCCCCATCTCGCTCACCGCACCGAGCGGCATCGACCGCGCCGCCCACCACCGGCTGGACGAGGCCTGGCTCGCGGCGGCATGGAGCCACCCCACGACCCGCTGCTTCGTGGTCTCCGGCGCTCAGGTCCTCGTCGACGAGACGGCGGACGGGCGCACCGAACTCGTCATGACCCCCTCCTTCGAGGCCCCTCTCACCGAGGCGCACCGCTACTTCCTCGGCATCGACGAGGACGGCGTCAGCTACTTCGCCCTCCAGAAGGACGCGCTGCCCGGCCGCATCGACCAGTCCGCGCGTCCGGCCGGCCTGCGCGAGGCCGGCCTGCTGCTGTCGCCGCGCGACGCCGGCCTGATGGTGCACGCCGTGGGCCTGGAGAACTGGCAGCGCACCCACCGCTTCTGCTCCCGCTGCGGCGAGCGCACCGTGATCGCCGCGGCCGGCCACATCCGCCGTTGCCCGGCCTGCGGCGCCGAGCACTACCCGCGCACCGACCCCGCCGTGATCATGGCCGTCACCGACGAGGACGACCGCATCCTGCTCGGCCGCCAGGTCCACTGGCCCGAGGGCCGCTTCTCGACGCTCGCCGGTTTCGTCGAGCCCGGCGAGTCCATCGAGCAGGCGGTGCGCCGGGAGGTCTACGAGGAGGCCGGTGTCAGCGTCGGCCAGGTCGAGTACGTCGCCAGCCAGCCGTGGCCCTTCCCGTCCAGCCTCATGCTGGGCTTCATGGCCCGCGCCACCTCCACCGAGGTCAACGTCGACGGAGACGAGATCCACGAGGCCCGCTGGTTCTCCCGCGAGGAACTGCGCGCCGCCTTCGACTCAGGCGAGGTCATGCCCCCGTACGGCATCTCGATCGCGGCCCGTCTGATCGAGCTCTGGTACGGCAAGCCGCTACCGACCCGCAGCGCCTGAGCGCAAAGAGAGGGTGGCCGCCCCGCGCCGGGACGGCCACCCTTCTCTTTGCGCTTGGATGCGCTTCGGTCACACGCCGATCTTCTGCTTCACCTGAGCCAGCGACGGGTTGGTCAGCGTCGAACCATCCCCGAACAGCACCGTGGGTACCGTCTGATTCCCGCCATTCGCCTTCTCGACGAACGCCGCGGACTCGGGGTCCTGCTCGATGTTGATCTCGGTGTACGCGATGCCCTCGCGTTCCAGCTGCTTCTTCAGCCGCTGGCAGTAGCCGCACCACGTGGTGCTGTACATCGTCACAGTGCCCTGCATGTCTCGCGCGCTCCTCTGATGGCTCGGGGAAACAGGTCGTCCGATGAGGGAACGTACGCGACCGCGGAGCCATTCCCACCCGGGGTATGTCCGGGTACGTGACGCCTGCCGCATTAGTACGACTAACAAGGTCCGCCTGTGGACAACCGGCACAGCCGTCTCGGGCGACCTGGCAGCATGGCCGTGTGACAGCAGCAACGCACTCCACCCTCTTCCCGCAGGTACCGGACTCTGCCGACGCGGTGCTCGAAGGGCTCGACCCCGAGCAGCGCGAGGTGGCCACCGCCCTGCAAGGCCCGGTGTGCGTGCTCGCGGGGGCCGGTACGGGCAAGACCCGGGCGATCACCCACCGGATCGCCTACGGGGTGCGCGCCGGCATCCTCCAGCCCTCCAGCGTGCTCGCCGTCACCTTCACCAACCGGGCCGCCGGGGAGATGCGCGGCCGGCTCCGCCAGCTCGGCGCCGCCGGGGTCCAGGCACGTACGTTCCACTCGGCCGCTCTGCGCCAGCTCCAGTACTTCTGGCCGAAAGCGGTCGGCGGCTCCATGCCCCGGCTCGTCGACCGCAAGATCCAGCTCGTCGCCGACGCGGCCGCCGCCTGCCGCATCCGCCTCGACCGGAACGAACTGCGGGACGTCACCGCCGAGATCGAGTGGTCCAAGGTCACCCGGACCGTCCCCGCCGACTATCCGCCCGCCGTGGCCAAGGCGGGCCGCGACGCCCCTCGCGACCCGGCCGAGATCGCCCAGATCTACAACGTCTACGAGGACCTCAAGCGGGACCGCGCGGTCATCGACTTCGAGGACGTCCTGCTGCTCACCGTCGGCATCCTCCAGGACCGGCACGACATCGCCGACCAGGTCCGCTCCCAGTACCAGCACTTCGTGGTCGACGAATACCAGGACGTCAGCCCGCTCCAGCAGCGCCTGCTGGAGCTGTGGCTCGGCGACCGGGACAGCCTGTGCGTGGTCGGCGATGCCAGCCAGACGATCTACTCGTTCACGGGAGCAACTCCCGACCATCTGCTCGACTTCCGCACCCGTCACCCAGGCGCGACCGTCGTCAAGCTGGTCCGCGACTACCGCTCCACCCCGCAGGTCGTCCGCCTCGCCAACAGCGTGCTCGCCCAGGCCCGGGGCCGCGCCGCCGACCACCGCCTGGAACTGGTCTCCCAGCGCGACCCGGGTCCCGAGCCGGTGTACATGGAGTACACGGACGAGCCCGCCGAGGCCGAGGGGGCCGCTCGCCGGATCCGGGACCTCATGGACTCCGGAGTTGCGGCCGGCGAGATCGCCATCCTGTTCCGTACCAACTCCCAGTCCGAGACCTACGAACAGGCCCTCGCCGACGCGGGCGTCCCCTACCAGCTGCGGGGTGCCGAGCGGTTCTTCGACCGGCCCGAGGTGCGCAAGGCGGGCATCGCCCTGCGCGGCGCGGCCCGCTTCGGAGGCAACGACTCACTCCTCGACGACGCCGTCGACCTGCCCTCGCAGGTGCGGGCCGTGCTGTCGGGCGAGGGCTGGACGACCGAGCCCCCGGCCGGCTCCGGGGCCGTCAGAGAACGCTGGGAGTCGCTCGCCGCCCTGGTGAACCTCGCCCAGGACTTCGCCGCCGCCAAACCGGGCGCCTCTCTCGCCGACCTCGTCGCGGAGCTCGACGAGCGGGCGAACGCCCAGCACGCCCCAACCGTCCAGGGCGTCACCCTCGCCTCTCTCCATTCGGCCAAGGGCCTGGAGTGGGACGTCGTCTTCCTGGTCGGCGTCGCCGAGGGCATTATGCCGATCACCTACGCAAAGACGGACGAGCAGATCGAGGAGGAACGCCGGCTCCTCTACGTAGGTGTCACCCGTGCCAGGCTGCACCTCCATGTCTCCTGGGCGCTCACCCGCGCACCCGGCGGCCGTCCGAATCGCCGCCCGAGCCGCTTCCTCGACGGGCTGCGCCCCGGCTCGGCCGCCACCGCAGGGCGCGCCGCCGCTGTCGGTTCCGGCGGTGTCGAGCGCGGCTTCACGAGCAGGCCGGACGCCGCCCCGAGACGCACTCAGCGCTCCCCGGCCCGCTGCCGTGTCTGCGGGCGCACCCTCACCGACGCCGGCGAGATGAAGCTGATGCGCTGTGAAGGGTGCCCCTCCGACATGGATGAGGGCCTCTACGAACGACTCCGAGAGTGGCGTGCCGTCCAGGCCCGGCTCAGCGGGCAGCCGGACTTCTGCGTCTTCACGGACCGGACCCTGATGGCCATCGCAGAGGCGGAGCCGACCAGTCCGGTTGAGCTGTCCCGCATCTCCGGCGTCCTCAAGCGGAAGCTGGAGCGCTACGGAGCAGATGTGCTGGCCATCTGTGCAGGCCAGGAGGTTGGGGAGGGCTCCGACGGGGAATGACACGAACTCGTCGAAAAAATAGTTTGCGCATGCCCCAGCAATCCCCATAGGTTCTTAGCCACGGGAACGGAGGCCTTCTCGGAGGCCCCAATTCCGTGTTCTACTTGCATACCCGACGGACTGGTTAACCCCAGTCCCCTTAGACGCCGAGAGGAGGCGAGTCCAGTGATCAGCATCAACACCAGCTCCATCAGCACCGTGAAAATGACCGATCGCTCGGTCGTCGCCTCCCTGTGCATGCTCGGCGCCTCGAACCAGGGCACCGGTCTGTCCGGCATCCGTGCCGCGCGTCCGGCGTCCGCCCTGTCTCTCGCGGGTCTTCCTGTCCGCGAGGGCAATGAGCGACCGACCAAGGCACTGGAAGCGGCAGTAGTGGCACGGGCCAAGGCCTATGCCTTTACGGCGACCGGTGCCGGATTCCGGAAGCAGACGAAGCAGCACCACCTGATGTGGGCCTTCCGTGGGCCAGAACCCTGGAGTGATCCAGCCTGATCGTCGATCAGGCCGGCGCCTTCAGGGCCGCGGAACCCCATCCGGGATCCGCGGCCCTTCTGTTTGTCCCAAAACAGGGATGACGGAGCGAAGGGGCCTCGGGACAAGAAAGACCCGGTACCAGCCGCCACCCGGCCCAACAGGGCCGGAACGACCAGACGAGGAAGACGAACCGTGCAACTCGAAGCGCACGCCCCGTCCGTACCGCCTTCAGACGTGATCCCCAAGCCCGGCCCCACGGAGGACCCCACCTTGACCCCGCTGACTGCGCTCACCGCGCTCGACGACGCCATCGAGAACCTCGGCGTGCCCGTCCCCTGCCGTTCCTACGACCCGGAGGTCTTCTTCGCCGAGTCGCCGGCGGACGTCGAGTACGCCAAGTCCCTCTGCCGCACCTGCCCGCTGATGGAGGCCTGCCTCGCCGGCGCCAAGGAGCGGCGTGAGCCCTGGGGCGTCTGGGGTGGCGAGCTGTTCGTCCAGGGTGTCGTCGTCGCCCGGAAGCGGCCGCGTGGTCGCCCGCGCAAGAACCCGGTCACGGCATGAACACCACCGGAACGATCGACCGTCCCTTCACGCACGACCCCCAGAAGCAGGCCCCGATGAAGCCGTCCACCCACGAGCTCGCAGGCTCCGCGCCTGAAGACTTCACCACCAGTGGCGCGAACGACTCGCGTCAGAACAGGAACCGAGAGATGCAACTCATCCAAGAAGCCCTGGCACGTGCGCATATGCACGAGCGCCGGTACGTGGCCGAGCAGGAACGCCGGGCCATGCGCCTGGCGACCGCTCGCCGCATGCAGCGTCGGGCCGAGCGGGCCTCGCTGCGCGCCCGCCGCGCGCTCGCCATGGCGGTCATGCAGTAATCGACATCGCCGCCGGACGGCGGCGGCCTCCCGACCCGGGAGGCGGTAGCTCCCATGGGGGCCGGTTCCGTACGAACGGGACCGGCCCCCGCAGTGCGTTGTGACCGCCGATCGGGTAGCGACGGCGTTATCGTCACTGAGTGACGAGTCTTCCCGGAGGCAGTGACAACGGCGGTTCCGCCACGGAGCCACAGTCCCTCGTGTGCGCTCGCTGCGGCACCAGGGCCAAGGCACCGCAGCCCACCTGGACCTGCTCCGTGGAGAACGGCACCCGCCACTACGTCTGCGATACCTGCTCCAGGGAGAACCTCAGAGCGATCGAGGGACGGCTGGACTCGGCCTGGTGGTAGGGCCGCTCACGCCTCCGCCGCCGACTCCTCCTCTTCCGTCAGCTCCTCCGGCACGAAGCCGGGCAGCCAGTCCTCCAACTCCTCGCGCAGTCGCACCGTCGCGCCCAGCTGGCACAGCACACCGATGGTGCTCAACGTCACCCGGTGGATGAGGAGATAAGCCGGGGGCAGGTTGAGCTGCTTGGCCAGCTGGTAGGCGGGCGAGCGCGGGTCGGCCACACGCCCGGCCTGACTGCGCATCCAGCCGCGGGTGAAGGTGAACTCCTCCACCTGAGCCGGTTCGATGATCGGCAGCAGATAGTCGAGGACGGCGTTCGGGTCCAGGTCGATCGACTCCTTGACGAAGCCCTCGGCGCAGAGCAGTTCGTAGACCGCCTCCGCCTCGCCGTCCAGCGTCATGCGCAGGGAGTCGCCGATGGGGGTCGGCAGACCCCCCGGGAGCCGGTCGACCGTGCCGAAGTCCAGGACTCCCAGCCGCCAGTCGTCCTCACCCTCCGGGCCGCCCGGCAGGAGACGGAAGTTCCCCGGGTGGGGGTCTGCGTGCAGCAGCCCGGTGCGGGCCGGGCCGGAGAAGAGGAAGCGGGCCAGAAGCTGGCCGGCACGGTTGCGTTGCTCCTCGGTGCCCTCGGAGATCACCTCCGAGAGCGGGACGCCGTCGATCCACTCCGTGACCAGAACCTGCTCGCACTGGTGGACCACCGCAGGGACAACGACGTCCGGATCGTCGGCGAATTCCTCCGCGTGGGCCTGCTGGGCCTGCGCCTCCAGGCCGTAGTCCAGTTCCTCGGAGACCCGGTCCTTCAGCTCCGCGATCAGCGGCTTGATGTCCATGCCCGGAATCAGCGGACCCAAGAGACGGGCAAAGCGGCTCAGTTGGTTCAGATCGGACAGTAGAGCCTCGCCGGCTCCCGGGTACTGCACCTTGACGGCCACCTCACGACCGTCATGCCACACCCCCCGGTGCACCTGGCCGATCGAGGCGGCAGCGGCGGGCTTGTCCTCGAACTCCAGGAACAGCCCCTGCCAGTCCTCACCGAGCCGCTCCGCCAGCACCGAGTGCACGGTGCGCGTCGGCATCGGGGGTGCGGCCTCCTGCAGTTTGGTGAGCGCGGCGCGGTAGGGGCCGGCGATCTCCTCGGGCAGGGCCGACTCGAAGACGGACAGGGCCTGCCCGAACTTCATCGCACCGCCCTTGAGCTCGCCGAGCACCTTGAACATCTGCTCGGCGGTGCGCTGCTGCAGCTCGCGGCCGACGATCTCCGCGGACTCGCCGACGATCCGCTTGCCCAGTCCCCAGGTCGCCCGTCCGGCGAAGCCGAGCGGGAGCGCGGCGAGCTTGGCGGTACGGGTGACCGCCTTGCGGGGAAGATCAGACATGCGCCCTCCAGGTACCAGCGGACCGCTCCGAGTCTGCCGCACGGCGTGACTCCTTCGGCGGCCGTTGCTCCGCCATTGTCTCGCGCTACTGCTCGTCCTCGGAGGGGTGTTCTCCCTCACCTTTCTCCGTGGCGCCGCACGCGCATGCGTGGTGCGCCCACACTGGCCGCGCGTGCCAGCTCAGACCGGGTAGGGATACCTCCCAGCGTGCACCGGCGCTCGACGGAATCCGTCCATCCAGAAAGGCTAGGGCGTGTGCGGCCGTCAAGCCGGCGACCGTGGTGGCCAGTGCGAGATCACAGGGGTGTACGTCGCGTGTTCGTCCGGTGCCTGAGCGCCACTGCGCGACCAGACGGGGCCAGGCCGGGTCCCGGTCGGTGCGTCCCTCGTGGAGGCAGCCGGCACAGGCCGTCTCACCGGGCAGGACCAGCGGGCCGACCACGCCGGTGCCCTCCACGACGCCGGCGTACAGATGCGGCGTACCAGAAGCGATCAGGGGTTCGGCGGCGGACGGGGAGGGTGCGTGCACCGTGACGTCGTCCCGGGGCGCGATGATCACCAGGGAGTGGCCGGCGCCGTCCTGGCCGGGAGGCGACTGGGCGCCCCGGCGTGGTGGCCGGTCCGGTGCGCAGCGGCGTGCGGCCCGACGGGCGGCCTCGTCCCTGCGGTCGCCGACCGCCTCCGCGGGCAGCCCGCCGGGTGCCACGTCCCACGGCTCGACCCGGCCGACGTCGCGCACGTCGACCTCCCCCACCCCCGCGCCCGACAGCAGCGAGGCCACCATCGCGCCCACCCGGCCGGCGCCTCTCACTTGTACGCGCAGTGAACGGCGGGCGGCCAGGCGGCCCATCGCCTCGCCCGGTTCGGACGTGGTCAGGGACAGCGAGGCCAGGTCGGGGCGCAGCCGGTCCAGGACATCCTTCTTGCGCCGCAGGGCGTCGCCGGCCGGCCCGCCTCCCTTCGCGTCGTCGAGGAGCCCCGCCCGTGCCAGCCGTCGCACCAGCCCGTCGACATGACCGTCCGGCAGGTCCATCCGGCGGCCCTCTGCACGCAGCATCTCCAGCCCGCGAGTGCCGTTGAGCAGATCGAGGAAACTGCCCGTCGCCGTGTCCATCGGACCCAGCGTCAGAGCGTGCGCCGGAGTCATCCCGAACTGCACCGTGTTGAGATCCCGCCAGCCGCGCCTGAGCGCGGGCTTCAGTAAGGGAGTCAGCGGAGCCAATGGAGCCGGCGCCGTTGAACTCGGCGTGGTCGATGTAGTCGACGGAACCGTCGAATCTCCTGAAACAGCCGAAACCGTCGCTTGCATGAACAGGCCCCCGTAGCCGTCGTGGAACGTCCCCGTGTGCCGGTGGAGCTCGGTCGCAGCCCCGCCGGTGACAGCCAGCATGCCCCGACAGGGAACCCGGCGCCGAAAGTTGTCCACAGGCGGTGGATATTCGTCGTACAAATCAAACGCACGGTGGGGGATCGGCACGGAACCGTCCCGGAGTCGGGACTTCCCCCATGCGCAGCGGGTAACGTCGGGGCGTGTCCGCCGACCCACTGCACCGCGCCGGAACGCCACAGCGCAGTACGACGAGCCCGCCGTCGAGCGGCTCGGGGGCGAGCGCGATCGAGGTCCGCAGAAGCGCCCGGCGCCGCCGGACGGTCTCGGCGTACCGCGAGGGCGATCGCACCGTCGTGCTCATCCCCGCCCGGATGTCCGAGGCCGAGGAGCAGCGCTGGGTGAACGTCATGCTCGACAAGCTGGCCGCCCAGGAGAGCAAGCGGGTCCTCGGTGACACCGAACTGGCCGAGCGGGCGGAGCGGCTGTCGGCGCAGTACTTCGACGGCCGCGCGCGGCCCAACTCGGTCCGCTGGGTCACCAACCAGAACACACGCTGGGGCTCGTGCACCCCGGCCGAGGGCAGCATCCGGCTCTCGCACCGCCTGCAGGGCATGCCCGAGTACGTCGTCGACTACGTCCTCCTTCACGAACTCGCGCATCTCCTGGTGCCCGGACACGGGCCCCGCTTCTGGCGGCTGCTGGAGGGCTATCCCCGCACCGAGCGGGCGAAGGGCTACCTGGAAGGCGTGGTCGCCGCCGAACGGTTGCCTCATGTGCCCGGCGCCCGCGGCGAGTGACCGCTCCCTGAGGACCCCCGGAGGCGGCACTTCCGGTTCGGTCGGGCGAGGGTTGTGTACCGGGTCTGTACCGGCTTCGCTCGATGTCCGAGTTTGCCGTTAGCCTGGCGCGACGCAATCACATTCGGGATGGGGGACGGTCGTTACGCATGGCCAGGGAATTCCAACGCGGCCACAAGGCCAGGATCAGTGACCTCACCTCGGGCACCGATCTGTACGTAGGGGTACAGATCGCCGCTCCGGGGCTGTCGTTCGACATCAGCTGCTTCGGTCTCGACGCCGACGAACAGCTCTCGGACGACCGCTACTTCGTCTTCTTCAATCAGCCGAAGTCACCTGAGGAGTCCATCCAGCTCCTCGGCGCCCAGGCGGGCGACACGGAGTCCTTCCGCGTCACGCTCGACAAGATCCCCCCGCAGATCCAGAAGCTGTCCTTCACGGCGACGATCGACGGCGCCGGACAGATGTCGCAGGTCAGCCCCGGGTACATTCGCATCGTCGCCGGCGGCGAGGAGGTGGCCCGGTACGCCTTCAGCGGCTCGGAGTTCACCACCGAACGCGCCGTGATGCTGGGCGACTTCTACCTCAAGGACGTCTGGCGGTTCGCCGCCGTCGGACAGGGCTTCGACGGTGGCCTCGATGCGCTCCTGAGGAACTTCGGCGGCGAGGTCGCTGAGGAGGAGACGCCGGAAATCCCGCAGCAGGCCCAGCAGCCGCAGGCCGGCGCGGCCCCTGGCTTCGCACCGCCCGCCCAGGCCACCGCGCCGCCCGCCTTCGGCGCCCCGGCGCCTGCTTCGGCGCCTGCACCGGCCCCGGCTCCCGCGCCCGCACCGCAGCCCGCCGCGCAGGGCTTCGCGCCCCCGCAGGGGGCCACGCCGCCGCCTCCGGCCCCGGCGCCCTCGGTGCATGCCCAGCCCACGATCGTCGCGCCGATCACGCCGCCGGGTGGCGCCCCGCCGCCCCCCGCCCCGGCTCCCGCGCCCTACGGCCAGCCGGGCCAGCAGCAGCCGTACGGCCAGCCGGGCCAGCAGCAGCCGTACGGCCAGCCCGGACAGCAGCCGCCGTACGGCCAGGCGCCCGCCCCGAGCGCCCCGCCGCCGCCCGGTTACGCCCAGCCCCAGGCACCGCAGGCACCGGCCCCGCCCCCCGGTTACGGTCAGCCGACCCCGCCTCCGGGCTATGGCCAGCAGCCCCCCTACGGGCAGGTCCCCGGCCAGCAGGCCCCCTACGGTGCCCCCCAGGGCGTCCCCCAGGGCGCCCCCCAGGGCGCACCCCAGGGCCCCGGTGTGGCCGCGGCGCTCCAGCAGTTCAAGGAGACGCCCACCGGTCAGCGCTGGACGCAGCAGAACAAGAAGATGGTCCGGGTCGACCTCGGCATCGGCGGGCAGCCCGTACTGGCCCGGCAGGGCAGCATGGTGCTCTACCAGGGCAAGGTCGACTTCAGCTACAAGGGCGCCGGATTCTCCGGCCGGATCGTGGGCAACGCGACCGGCCAGGAGATGCAGCTGATGCGCTGTACCGGCCAGGGCCAGGTGTTCCTCGCCGAGAACTCCACGATGCTGCACCCCATCGAGCTCCAGGGCGACGGCATCTGCGTTTCCGCCGAGAACGTCCTCGCCTTCGACGAGAGCCTCCAGTACGAGGTCCGCCGTATCGAGGGCCACGGCATCCCCGGCGGCGCGCTGTTCACGATGCAGTTCACCGGCACCGGCACGATCGTCGTCAAGACGCACGGCACGCCCGTGGTGCTGCCGGTCACGCCCACGACGTTCGCCGACGCCAACGCCGTGGTCGCCTGGTCGTCCGCAGCACAGGTGATCGTCTCCAGCCAGGTACGGATGCGCCGCAACGCGTACCCCGGCGACACCGGAGAGAGCGTGAACCTCCAGTTCCGGGCCGCTCCCGGCAACTTCATCGTCGTCCAGCCGTACGAGATCTGAGGGAGCCCGTCATGAACCAGCCGCTCGCGGGCTTCGCCCCCGCACCCGTCTCCGCTCGCATGGAGAACCACGGCAACCACATGGCGAAGATCGCCATGCAGACCGGGAACGACCTCTTCGCGCGCATGGGGTCGATGGTCGCCTACGAAGGCTTCGTCCAGTACGAGCCCAACCCGCCGGCCGTGCGCCAGATCGCCAAGGACTGGATGACCGGCGAGGGCGCGCCCCTGATGAAGTGCTCCGGCGACGGACTGCTCTACCTCGCCGACTACGGCGCCAACGTCGTCATCATCAACCTCAACGGCGACGGCATCTCCGTCAACGCCACCAACCTGCTTGCCTTCGACGCGCATCTGACGTGGGGCGTCGAGCGGGTGAAGGGCCTGGCGAAGTTCGCCGGACAGGGCCTGTGGAACACCAAGATCTCCGGGCAGGGCTGGGTCGCGCTGACCTCCCGGGGCAAGCCGATCGTCGTCGACTGCGGCGGCGGCGAGGACGAGACGTACGTCGACCCGGACGCGCTCGTCGCCTGGTCCCCGAACCTCAAGGTGAAGGGCAAGCGCAGCTTCAAGGCGCAGTCGCTCATCGGCCGGGGCAGCGGTGAGGCCTACCAGATGGCCTTCTCCGGCCAGGGCATCGTCGTCGTCCAGCCCAGCGAGGACAGCACCGACCGTCTCCGGGTCCGGGGCTGAGGGGGAGCCAGAACGCCATGCAGAGTCCGCTTTTCGCCTACAACGACCAGCAGACCCAGGAGCGCTGGAGCCTGCAGAACAAGCAGATGCTCCGCGTCGCCCTGGAGGGCCACGACGACATCCTCGCCCGCAAGGGGACCATGGTCGCCTATCAGGGCCTGGTCGAGTTCGACGCCGAGTTCCAGAGCAACCAGCAGGGACGCGCGCGTGCGCACACCGGCGAGGGCCTCGACCTGATGCGCTGCCACGGGCAGGGCACGGTCTACCTCGCCAACCTCAAGCAGCACGTGCACATGGTGGACGTGGAGCAGGACGGCCTGACCGTCGACAGCAGCTACGTGCTGGCGATGGACTCCTCACTGCACCATGAGGTCATCGCCGTCGACAGCCTCTACGGCATCTCCGGCTCCGGGAAGTACCAGCTCAACATCACCGGCCGCGGCAAGGTCGCTCTGATGACCTCGGGCATGCCACTGATGATGCAGGTGACGCCCGACAAGTACGTCAACTGCGACGCCGACGCGATCGTCGCGTGGTCGACCGGCCTGCGCGTCCAGATGCAGTCCCAGACGCACTCCTCCGGGGTGTGGCGGCGCCGCGGCAACACCGGTGAGGGCTGGGAGCTCAGCTTCATGGGCAGCGGTTACGCGATCGTCCAGCCCAGCGAACTGCTGCCGCCGCAGAACGCCCAGGTCGGATCGGGCCTCGCCGCGCAGTACGGCATGGGCCAGCAGGGAGCGCGAGGCCAGAACCAGGGCAACGTCTGGAGCTGATCGCTCCGCCGATGGGGCCGAGGGGGGCTCAGGGGCCGTGGGCCATTTCTGGCCACGGGCCGCAGGCCGTGTGCGGCCGTGGGCCGTATGTGGCCGTGGGCCGTATGTGGCCGTGGGCCGTATGCGGCTAGTCGCTCAGTTCCGCGCGCCCCTTACGGGGCGCGGCCCACCGCCCGGAAGCAGACGTGAGGGGCGACCGCCGGCGCGGTCGCCCCTCACGCATGTCTCAGGCCGCGAGCCTCGCCCGTGTCGCCTCCAGCAGGCGTACGACCGAGTCGTCGGCCACCTCCGCCACCTCGTCGTAGGCGAACCAGCGCAGGTCGAGGGACTCGTCACTGATGGCCTCCACGGCTCCGGCCGGAGCCAGTGCGGCGTATTGGACGTCGAGGTGCCAGGCGCACGGGGTGTGGTGCCGGTCCAGGCGGACGGGGCCGCCGGGCAGCAGGGTCAGCCCCGCGACGCCCGACTCCTCGGTGGCCTCGCGCAGGGCGGCCGCGGCCAGCGTGTCGTCGGCCGACTCGCAGTGGCCGCCCATCTGCAGCCACATGCGCATCTTCTTGTGCAGGGTCAGCAGCACGCGCCCGCGCGACGGGTCGATCACCAGCGCGCTCGCGGTGATGTGCCCGTCGCCGCAGGCCTTCCACATGCCGTCCGGGTGTGCCTCCAGATGCTCCAGGTAGGTCTGGCGCAGCTCCGGCTGGTCCTCGTGGCCCTTCAGCACGAGGACCGCGTCGTCGTACAGGCTCACTCGGTGTCGTCGCCCTTGGAATCGCCCTGGGCGTCGCCCTTGGTGTCGTCGTCCTTCTTCAGGTCCGGCTTCCCGGTCGAGCCGTGCGCCGCCTCGCCGAGCATCTTGTCCAGCTCGGAGAAGTCGATCTGCTCGCGGTGCACGAAGCCGTCCGGGTCGTCCAGGTCGGAGGCCGTCGGCAGCATGTCCGGGTGGGCCCACACGGCGTCACGGCCGTCGACACCGCGCGCGTCCGTGAGCGAGGCCCACAGACGTGAGGCGTCGCGCAGACGGCGCGGGCGCAGTTCCAGGCCGATCAGCGTGGCGAACGTCTGCTCCGCAGGGCCGCCCGAGGCGCGTCGGCGCCGCAGCGTCTCACGCAGGGCGTCAGCGGACGACAGACGGGGTTTCGCGGCGGCGTGGACCACCGCGTCGACCCAGCCCTCGACGAGCGCCAGAGCCGTCTCCAGACGGGCCAGAGCCGCCTTCTGCTCCGGCGTGTCCTCCGGCTGGAACATGCCCTGCTGGAGTGCGTCCTGCAGCTGCTCCGGGTTCTGCGGGTCGAACTGGCCGACCACGTCCTCCAGCTTGGCCGTGTCGACCTTGATCCCGCGCGCGTAGCCGTCGACCGCGCCGAACAGGTGCGAGCGCAGCCACGGCACGTGCGCGAACAGGCGCTGGTGGGCCGCCTCGCGCAGGGCGAGGTACAGCCGCACCTCCTCCTTCGGCACGCCCAGGTCCTTGCCGAACGTCTCGATGTTGATCGGCAGCAGCGCGGCCTTGCCCACGGGGCCGAGCGGCAGACCGATGTCGGTGGAGCCGACGACCTCGCCCGCGAGCACGCCGACGGCCTGCCCGATCTGCGTGCCGAACATGGCGCCGCCCATCGAGCGCATCATGCCGATGAGCGGGCCGGCCATGGCCTGCATCTCCTCCGGCAGGACGTCGCCCATGGCGGTGCCGACGCGCTCGGCCACCGGGTCGACGAGCTCCTGCCACGCGGGCAGGGTCGCCTCGACCCACTCCGCGCGGGACCATGCCACCGCGGAGCCCGCGCCGGACGGCAGCGCCGTCGCGTCGTCGAGCCACAGGTCGGCCAGGCGGACGGCTTCCTGAACGGCATTGCGCTCGGCGGGGCCGACGCTCGCGTCCTTCGTGCCGTCCGCGGTGCCCTGGGAGACCGTCTGGCGGGCGATCTGCTTGGCCATGTCCCAGTTCACCGGGCCGCCCTCGTAGGAGAGCATCTGGCCCAGCTGCTGGAACGCGGCGCCCAGGTCGGTGGGGTTCAGGGAACCGAACATGGCAGCGAACGGATTGTCGGCACCGGTGCCACCGAAGCCACCGGCTCCGGGCAGCCCGCCGAAACCGAACGGGTTGGCCGGGCCCTGACCACCACCGCTCTGCTGGTCCTTCTTCTTGCCCTCGTCGCCGTCGTCCGGCTCCTCCGGCGGAAGGCCGAATCCGAATGGGGTGTCACTCACGGGATTCCTCGGCTGGTAAGGCCACCGGTTTGGCACCGGCGGCGCGACTGCCCGATAACACCACCCAGCGTAGACACCGCGAGCCGTTCGGGCCTCGGTGCTTCGCCGACTCTTGGCCTGCGGCAGGATGGATGCCACCTGGTTCGTACGCGTCACTCGCGTCCGTACTGAAGACAACCGCTGGAGACGCCCGGTGAGTTCCCCTGATCCGCAGGTTCGCGCAGCGCGAAACCAGTCAACCCCTCCCGCGCGCGGCGTGCGCGGCCCCGTCGTCGCGGTGACCGGTGCCGCGTCCGGCATCGGAGCCCTGCTCACGGAGCGGCTGGTCGCGTCGGACGAGGTCAAGCAGGTCATCGCCATCGACGAGCGGCGCGGCGAGTGCGCGGCGGCGCAGTGGCACATCCTGGACGTGCGGGACCCGGCCATCGCGGACAAGCTGCGGGGCGCCGACGTGGTCGTGCACCTGGCGCTCGACCTGGATCTGGAGACGGATTCCGCCGCCCGGACGGCATACAACGTTCGGGGGACGCAGACCGTTCTGACCGCCGCTGCGGCCGCCGGGATCCACCGGGTCGTGCTGTGCACGTCCGCGATGGTCTACGGGGCGCTGCCGGAGAACGAGCTGCCGCTGTCCGAGGACGCGGAGCTGCGGGCGACGGCGGAGGCCACCGGGGTCGGGGATCTGCTGGAGATCGAGCGCCTCGCGCGAAGGGCGCCCCGGGCCCACCCGGGACTCAATGTCACCGTTGTCCGGCCCGCAGTGCTCGTGGGCGGCACGGACACCGCGCTGACCAGGTACTTCGAGTCACCGCGGCTGCTCGTCGTCGCCGGTTCCCGGCCCGCCTGGCAGTTCTGTCACGTCGAGGATCTGTGCAGCGCCCTGGAGTACGCCGTCCTGGAGAAGGTCGACGGGGAACTCGCCGTCGGCTGCGACGGCTGGCTGGAGCAGGAGGAGGTGGAGGAGCTCAGCGGGATCCGCCGTATGGAGCTTCCCTCGGCGGTCGCGCTGGGCGCGGCGGCCCGGCTGCACCGGATCGGACTGACCCCCTCCCCGGCCGGTGACCTGGCGTACACGATGTATCCCTGGGTCGTGAGCGGGAGCCGGCTCCATGACGCCGGGTGGCGGCCGCAGTGGACCAACGAGGAAGTGCTCGCGGAGCTGCTGGAGGAGGTCTCCGGCAGGCACACGGTCGCCGGGCGGCGGCTCGGGCGCAAGGACGCCACGGCGGCCGGCGCCGCGGGAGCGACGGTGGCCCTGCTGGGCGCGGCGGCGGTGGTGCGCAGGGCACGGAAGGCCCGGCGGCGGATCTGAGGTCCGTACGACCCTCCAAACCTCCACACGCGTGTGCCGGGCGAATCGGCAATTCCCCGGTGCCGGTGACCTGGTGCACGATGGGGGCATGGCACCCACCCACGATCACCCCGGTGAGCAGGCCGCGCAGGATCCCATCAAGCTGCTCGCGATCCGCGATGCGCCGCTCTCCGTGGACGAGGTCTTCCGGCTCGTCGGGGACGACGCCGCCGGAGGCATCGCGCTCTTTGCCGGGACCGTGCGCAACCACGACGGGGGTGCCGACGTGGATGAGCTCGGGTACTCCTGCCACCCGAGCGCCGAGGCCGAGATGCGGCGCGTCGCCGAGAAGGTCGTCGCCGAGTATCCGGTGCGGGCGCTCGCGGCCGTGCACCGGGTCGGAGACCTCAGGGTCGGGGACCTCGCAGTCGTCGTCGCCGTCTCCTGTCCGCATCGCGGGGAGGCCTTCGAGGCGTGCCGGAAGCTGATCGACGACCTCAAGCACGAGGTGCCGATCTGGAAGCACCAGAAGTTCTCCGACGGCACCGAGGAATGGGTCGGCGCCTGCTGAACCCTCCCGGAACCGGTCCGACGGAACCCGTCCACCCCACTCCGGTTGCGTAACCGCACCCCTGACGTGAGCGTTGTCAGTGCCAGTGGTTAATCTGCTGATCAGTCAGTTGCGGTCGCTCATTGGGGATGGGAGGACGGCATGGCGGCACTCGCCTGGTTGCTGATTCCGCTCGCGGCTGCGATCGGCGCCGGCCTGTGGGGCAGTTGGGCCAACCGGACCCGCAAGGCACGGGGCGACGGGCCGGAGCTCGACGGGTATGCCCGGTTCCGCGAGGCCATGGAGAAGAGATCCTCCTCCCACACGTGATCGTGCGGACGGGTATGCGGCCCTGACGGGGCACTGACAGGCGTGTCACGTACTGTCGTGGCATGCCACGCCGCACCGCGACGATGCTCGCCTCCACCCTGATGCTGATCGCGCTCCTGTGCGCGGGAGTCTTCATCCCCGTGCCGTACGCGGAGATGTCGCCCGGGCCGACGGTGAACACCCTGGGCGATCATGACGGCGAGCCGGTGCTGCAGGTCAACGGTCGCAAGACCTACCCGACGACCGGGCATCTCAACATGACCACCGTCCGGGTCACCAGCGCCGACTACAGGATGAACCTCGTGGAGGCCGTCTACGGGTGGCTGGCGCATGACAACAAGGTCGTGCCGCACGACACCCTCTACCCGGACGGCAAGACCGAGGAGCAGTCCACCCAGGAGAACGCCGAGGAGTTCAGCCAGTCCCAGGAGAGCGCCAAGGTCGCCGCCCTGAAGGCACTGGACATCCCGGTGCAGAGCTGGGTGATCGTCTCGACCGTGGTCAAAGGGACGCCTGCCGAGGGCAGGCTGCACGCCGGTGACGTCATCAAGTCCGTCGACGGTACGACGGTGAAGGAACCTGCCGACGTCGCCAAGCTCGTGACCAAGCACAAGCCGGGCCAGGACGTCGTCTTCACGATCGTGCCGGCCAAGGAGCAGGCCGCCGCCGAGAAGGAGCGCCGGACGCCGACGAAGACCGAGAAGGTCACGATCAGGACCGCCGAGTCCGACGACAGCGGCGAGAAGCGCGCCGTCGTCGGGATCTCCGCCGGGACCGACCACACCTTCCCGTTCACCGTCGACATCAAGCTCGCCGACGTCGGCGGCCCCAGCGCGGGCCTGATGTTCGCACTCGGGCTCTACGACAAGCTCACCCCGGGCAGCCTCACCGGCGGCAAGTTCGTCGCCGGCACCGGCACCATCGACGATGCCGGCAAGGTCGGCCCCATCGGCGGCATCGAGATGAAGACCGTCGGCGCGCGTGAAAAGGGCGCCCAGTACTTCCTCACGCCGGCCGACAACTGCGCGACGGCCGCCCGTGACGTCCCCAGCGGCCTCACCCTGGTCAAGGTCGGCACCATCGACGACGCCCTCGGCGCCATGAAGGACATCCGCTCCGGCGACACGGCCGACCTGCCGAAGTGCACGACCAAGGACTGAGCGACGAACCTCGAGCACGGCAGTGGGGGCGCCCTTCCCTTTGGGGGGCGCCCCCACTGCCGTACTGGACCGCCGTACCTGAGGACTTCAGTCCGCGAACGTCGCCGCCAGAGCCTCCGCGAGTCCCGGGACCAGGTCCGGGCCGGTGAGGACCTCCGTCGGGGTGTCCTTCTCGCGCAGGCGCAGGGCCGATTCGCGGGCGCCGTCGCGCAGGACCGCGACCGTCATGCGGACCTCCTGGCGCTCGGGGTGGTCCGCCACCCACTTCGCGAGCTTGGCGTCGCTCAGGCCCTGCGGGACCTGGGTCTCGGCGGACGGGGGCAACATGAGACGCTCGACCGTGAGCGCGCAGCCGGCCACCGCGTCGGGCCAGGCGATCGTGGCGAGGAACTCATCGAGTGCCTTGCCCGTTTCAATTTCGTCCTGCTCGATCGGGGTCAGGCCGGAGGACTCCTGCTCGTCCCCCAGGCCGAGCTGGGCGGCGAGGCCGGGTTCCTGGGCCCGCAGCCGTGCGGTGTCTACGAGGGCGAAGAGGCGGGCGGGCTGGTCCCAGCCGAGGCCGGAGGCGTACTCGTCGATCTCGAGAACGGCCCGGGTCAGCGGGCTCGCCGCCATGGGAGTGTTGGACATGGTCACAATCCTGCCTCGTTCCCGGCCGGAATCGGGAACTGAGTAAAGCGTGAGTAAGTTGCATAGGTGTGGGCCCGCGATCACGGGGGGCCACGGAGGGCCCACGAAGACGCGGGTCTGACGGATCAACAGCGAACCTCGGGGTGCGAACCTTGGCTTTCCAGATGCCGGACCGCGGCGGAGGCCCGACCGGGCCACGGATCAGAGTGGGCCGCCCGTCCCGGCGTGTCCGGACGCTGCTCATGACACTGGGCGTCCTCGCCGTCCTCGGCATGGCCTTCACCATGTTCGCGGGCTTTTGGACGGACTGGCTCTGGTACCGGTCGGTGAACTACTCGTCGGTGTTCACGACCACGCTGTGGACGAAGATCGGACTCTTCTTCGTCTTCGGTCTGTTGATGGCCCTCTCGGTCGGGTTCAACATCTGGCTGGCGCACCGACTGCGCCCGCCGCTGAGCGCCATGTCGATGGAGCAGCAGAGCCTCGACCGCTACCGCATGGGCATCGCGCCCTACAAGAAGTGGCTGCTGCTGGCGATCACCGCGCTGGTCGGTCTGATCGCCGGTGCCTCCGCATCCAGCCAGTGGCGGACCTGGCTGATGTGGGTCAACGGCGTTCCGTTCGGCGAGAAGGACCCGCAGTTCCACCTCGACGTCGGCTTCTACGCCTTCGACCTGCCCTGGTACCGGTTCCTGCTCGGCTTCGGCTTCGCCGCGGCGATCCTCTCCGTGATCGCCGCCGCGCTCACCCACTACCTGTACGGCGGGCTGCGCATCACCAGCCCGGGCGCGCGTGCCACGGCCGCGGCGACCGGTCATCTGTCGGTCCTCATCGGCATCTTCGTCGCCCTGAAGGCCGTCGCGTACTGGCTCGACCGGTACGGGCTCGCGGTGAAGTCCAGTGACTTCAAGGCGACCGACAACTGGACCGGCCTGAGGTACGTCGACGCCAACGCGTATCTGCCGGCCAAGACGATCCTGTTCTGCATCGCCGTCATCTGCGCGCTGCTGTTCTTCGCCACGCTGTGGCGGCGCACCTGGCAGCTGCCCGTCATCGGCTTCGGCCTGATGGTGCTCTCGGCGATCCTCATCGGCGGCCTGTATCCGGCGATCGTGCAGAAGTTCCAGGTCCAGCCCAACGAGCAGGCCAAGGAAGCGCCGTACGTCGAGAAGAACCTCAAGGCGACGCGCGACGCGTACGGCATCGACGGCACCAAGGTCACCGAGTACCCGGGTACGAGCAAGACCGAGGACAAGACCAAGCTGCGCGACGACGTCGACTCCACGGCGAGCATCCGCATCCTGGACCCGAACATCGTCTCGCCCACGTTCCAGCAGCTCCAGCAGATCAGGAACTACTACGCGTTCCCGACCAACCTGGACGTCGACCGGTACGCCAAGGACGGCAAGGACCAGGACACGGTCATCGGTCTGCGCGAGATCAACCTCAACGGCATCCCGAAGCGCAACTGGATCAACGACCACTTCCGTTACACCCACGGCTACGGCGTGGTCGCCGCCGAGGGCACCAACGCAGACGCCCAGGGCCGACCTGACTTCACCGAGTCCGACCTGCCGTCCAAGGGCGACCTCGGGACGTACGAGCAGCGGGTCTACTACGGCGAGAAGACCACCATGTACTCGATCGTCGGCGGTCCCCAGAAGGAGATCGACTACTCCGACGACAGCGGTGAGAAGACCTACAGCTACAAGGCCGACAGCGGGGTCAGTCTCTCCAACCCGGTCAACCGGGCCGCGTACGCGGTGGCGTTCGGCGAGCCGCAGATCCTGTACTCGGGTGCGATCGGCGACGGTTCGCGCATCCTGTACAACCGCACGCCCAAGGAGCGCGTCGAGGCGGTGGCCCCGTGGCTGACCATCGACGGTGACGCCTATCCGGCGGTCGTGGACGGCCGTATCCAGTGGATCGTCGACGCCTACACGACGACGAACGGCTATCCGTACTCCTCCCGTACGACCCTCGGTGACACGACGGCCGACTCGCTGACCGCCGCCAACGACCAGCGGGCGGTGGTGGCCCAGCAGAACCAGGTCAACTACATCCGCAACTCGGTGAAGGCGACGGTCGACGCCTACAGCGGCGAGGTCAAGCTCTTCCAGTGGGACACCAAGGACCCGGTCCTGAAGACCTGGATGAAGGCGTTCCCGGACACGGTGAAGCCTAAGAGCGAGATCTCGAAGTCGCTGATGGACCATCTGCGCTACCCGCAGGACCTGTTCAAGGTCCAGCGCGAGCTGCTCACCCGCTACCACGTGAAGGACGCCACGACGTTCCTCAGCGGCAGCGAGGTCTGGCAGGTGCCGGACGACCCGACCAACAAGTCGGGCAGCGCCGTGCCGCCGTACTACCTGAGCATGAAGATGCCCGACCAGAAGGCACAGGCGTTCTCGCTGACGACGACGTTGACGCCGAACGGCAGAGACAACCTCAGTGCCTTCATGGCGGTCGACGCCGAGGCGGGCACCAGTGGCTACGGCAAGATCAGAATTCTGAAACTGCCGACCAACACCACGGTCAACGGTCCAAGTCAGGTCCAGAGCCAGTTCAACTCCGAGCAGAACATCGCCGAGACGATCAGGCTGCTGAGAGGCGGCGACTCGGAGGTCGAGTACGGCAACCTGCTGGCGGTCCCGCTCGACGGCGGACTCCTCTATGTGGAGCCGGTCTATGTGCGCGGTGGCGGACTCAAGTACCCGCTGCTGCGGAAGGTGTTGGTGTCCTACGGCGGCACCACCGCCTTCGAGGACACGCTCGGCGAGGCCCTCAACAAGGTCTTCGGAGCGGAGGGCCCGACCACTCAGCCACCGGACGAGGGTGAAGACGAGGGCGGCGGCACGACACCTCCGCCGACGTCCACCAACCCGACGGTCCAAGAGGCGTTGAACGACGCCCAGGACGCCTTCGAGGCCGGCCAGGAAGCTCTCAAGGAGAACGACTGGGAGGCCTACGGCAGGGCGCAGAAGGATCTCGAGGACGCGCTGAAGCGGGCCGAGGACGCACAAGCGCAGGCCGACAAGACCGGCGGTTCAGGCGGTGGCGGCGGTGGCGGCAGCGCGAGCCAGAGTTCCAGTCCGAAGCCGAGCAGCAGTCCCAGCGGCAGTTAGGGACGACGGCTGATCGAATAGCCCACCCCGCGCCGTGATACGGTTGCAGAACAACGGCGCGGGGTGGAGCAGCTCGGTAGCTCGCTGGGCTCATAACCCAGAGGTCGCAGGTTCAAATCCTGTCCCCGCTACTGAAGTCGGCGAGTATTTCGTACGACAGCGAAGGCCCGGATCCTCAAGAGGATCCGGGCCTTCGTCGTGTGCGAACGCATGTGCCGCACGGCGAGACGGCCGCGCCGCCTCGGGGAGTTGGGGGAACTGTGTTTGACTTGTCTCTCTGTGGGCATGTCGACAAAACGCTGAAGTGACCTCAATGGCTGCGGTATACCAGGTGTACCCAGGTTGCAGGTGGTGCGACGATGGACGTTATGGGGGACAAGGCAACTCTGTTGGAGACAGGGCGGTTTGTGCAGCCTGCCGACTTTGTGCGGCCGACGGTCGATTTCGTGCGGTCCACGGACGGTGCCTCCCAGCCGATGGGCGGCCTCCCGCGGCAGGTGAGTGACCTCACACGGTCGGACAGTGACCTCACACAGTCGGACGGCGAGTTCGCGCTCGACCGGCCGACGGACCAGGACGAGACCGGGGACGCCGCCGAGGAGGCGCGGCAGCGGCTCGCCGCCGAGGGCGGGGACGTCGAGGCGATGAGCGTCCTCGGGGCCATGCTGCTGCGCCGCGGGGATCTCGACGGAGCCGAGGCTCATCTGCGTGCCGCCACCGCAGCCGGGGACCGGGCCGCAGCCAACAACCTGGGAGTTCTTCTTCACCAGCGCGGGTACGCCGACGAGGCCGCCGGCTGGTGGCGGATCGCCGCCGTCGCCGGGTCGGCCGCGGCCGCGCACGCGCTGGGACGCCATCACCGTGAGCGGGGCGACGAGCCTGCCGCCGAGTACTGGCTGCGGCAGTCCGCCGAACAGGGACACGCGTTGGGCGCCTACGCGCTCGCCGACCTGCTGGAGCACCGCAGCGACGGCGCGGCCGAGCAGTGGATGCGGGCCGCGGCGGAACGCGGGCACCGGGAGGCGGCGTACCGGCTGGCGCGCGCACTCGACCGGCAGGCGGTGCGGGCGGGGGAGGACGAACTCGACAACGGTGTCGCGCCGGACGAGTCGCTGGTGGCGGAGGCCGAGCAGTGGTACCGGCAGGCCGCCGCGCGCGGGCACCGCCGGGCCGCGCTGCACCTCGGGGCGATCCTGGAGAAGCGCGGCGAGCTCAAGGAGGCCGGGCGCTGGTATCTGACGTCCGCCAAGGACGGGGAGGCTCGGGCCGCCTGCGCGCTCGGGTTCCTGCTGAGGGACGCGGGGGACACCGAGAGCGCCGCCGTGTGGTGGCTGCGGGCCGCCCAGGACGGCGACGGCAACGCGGCGAACGCGCTGGGCGCGCTGCACGCCGAGCGCGGCCAGACGCAGACCGCAGAGCGGTGGTACCGGGCCGCGATGGACGCGGGCGATGTCAACGGCGCGTACAACCTCGGGCTGCTCTGCGCCGAGCAGGGGCGGACCTCGCAGGCCGAACAGTGGTACCGGCGGGCGGCATACGCCGGGCACCGCGAGGCGGCGAACGCGCTGGCGATCCTGCTGCTCCAGGGCGGGGACGCGACGGGCGCCGAGCCGTGGTTCTCCAAGGCTGCGGAGGCGGGCAGTGTGGACGCCGCGTTCAACCTGGGAATCCTGCACGCCGGGCGGGGCGAGGAGCGAGCCGCGCTGCGGTGGTACGAGCGTGCCGCTGCCGCCGGTCACACGGAGGCGGCGCTGCAGGTCGGGATCGCGCGGCTGCGGGACGGGGACGAGTTCGCGGCCGAGCGGCATCTGCGCTGTGCGGCCGGGGGCGGCAGTGCGGAAGCCGCGTACCGGCTGGCGACCGTGCTGGATGCTCGGCGTCCGCCGGAGCCCGAGCATGAGCTGGGGGAGCCGGCGCACGAGAAGACCGAGTGCGAGGAGTGGTACGAGCGGGCGGCCTCCCAGGGGCATCGGCGGGCGCAGGTGCGGGTGGGGATGCTCGCCGCGGCCCGGGGCGATGTGGTGGAGGCGGCTCGGTGGTACCGGGCTGCCGCGGAGGCCGGGTCTCGGAACGGTGCCTTCAATCTGGGGCTGCTGCTGGCCCGGGAGGGGAGTGAGCCGGAGGCGGCGGTGTGGTGGACGCGAGCGGCTGACGCCGGGCACGGGCGGTCGGCTTTGCGGCTCGCTCTGGTCTACGCGCGTCGTGGCGAGCTGGCGGAGGGAAAGCGGTGGGCTGATCGGGCCGTGGCGCTCGGGCCTCGGGAGGTTGCGGAGCGGGCGGCTCGGCTGCGGGACGCTCTGCGGGAGGAGCTCTCGGCGTGACGCTGCGCTGAGCTTGGTCGGCTGGGCTGGAGCGGGGTGGGTTTCTGGTGGCCCGGCGTTGGGGGTCGCCCCTGGGGAGAAACGCCGGACGGGCTGGATCACCGGGCCGAGGCAGTCGCCTCGACCAGCGATTTGCCTCTGTCCGCATGCTTGACGTAATGTTCAGTTCACCGACGCGGGGTGGAGCAGCTCGGTAGCTCGCTGGGCTCATAACCCAGAGGTCGCAGGTTCAAATCCTGTCCCCGCTACTGAAGGCCTAGGGCCGGGATCCGAAAGGGTCCCGGCCTTAGGTGTTTCCCGGGGTGTGTCAGGGCGTGTGGCCCACCGCCTCCTCGTACAGGGTGCGGTTCACTGTTCGGGACTCCGGGAGGGCGTCTCCCTCCGCCACTTCCTGGGCCTTGTATGCCGACTGCAGGCGGGTCGTCGTCCGGGCGCGGATCTCCCAGTCCATGCGGAGTGGCGGGGTGGAGCGCAGGATGGACGCGTCCGACTTCAGGAGTTCGGCGAGGTAGGTGACGAAGGTCGCATCCTGCTTGTAGTCCGACGCGAAGTAGGTGTTCACGGTGCGGATGTAGGCCCGGATCAGGGCGACTCCCGCGTCCACGTCGTCCTGGAGCAGTGTGGGGCCGTACAGCATGCCGCCCAGTGGTTCGCCCGGTGGCTGACCGCCGAGGAAGGCGTAGCCCTGCCGGCCGTCCACCTTGCGCCAGACCGGGTCCAGGAGCCAGGCCGAGTCGACGCCGCCGTTCTCCAGGGCCGTGAGGACGTCGGCCGAGCCCAGCTGCTGGTACTGGATGTCGGCGAGGCCGCCGCCGTGCTGCTCCAGGGCCTTCTCCATGGGGTACGCGATGACCGAGCCCTTGCCGATCATGGTGCCCAGCCTGCGGTCGGCCATGGCGACGCGGCTCGCGCTTTCGCCCTCCTTCAGGCGTACCCACAGGCCGCTCTTCGACTTCGGGTCGGGTGAGAAGTTCCCCGCGACCCACTTGATGTCGAAGCCGCCCTTGATGCCGTTCATGACCGCCGCCTCCGGGGCCGCCCACAGGGCGTCGATGTCGCCCTTGGCCAGGAGCGGGAGCGCGTCCGGAGTCGGCAGGACCTTCAGCGTGACATCCAGGCCCTCCTTCTTGAACTCACCCTTGTCGAGCGCGACTTGCAGGGGAGCCACGTACTCGGCGCTCAGCGTGCCCGTCGCGATCGTCAGCTTGCGGGGCTCGGGCACGGGCTGTGGGGGAGGGGCGCCGGGGAGACAGCGGGCCGGGGTTCGGGTCGGGGAGAGGTCCTTCGGGTCCGTCCAGGCCTTGTCGCCGCAGCCTTCCACCGGGCGGATGGTGCGTTGCCCGCCGCCCGAGTTCGAGGAGGAGTCCGACTCGTACGGGGACGAGCAGGCCGCCGACGCCAGCAGTGCCGCGGCGGCCATGACGGCGCCGTATCGTTGCGTGGTCCTCCGCTTCATGACTGGCCCCTTCCTCGGTCCCTCGGTGCCCAGGGGGTGAGCAGGCGGCCGGCGAAGCGGATCAGTTCGGAGAAGAGGACCCCGAGGATCGCGACGCAGACGATGCCGACGAACATCACGTCGTTCTGGAACAGCGCGCGTGAATCGAAGATCAGATGGCCCAGGCCGTTCGTCGCGGCGATCTGCTCCGACGCGACGATGACCAGGACCGCCACACCCGCCGCGATACGCGCGCCCACCAGGACGGACGGGAGGGAAGCGGGCAGCAGGACGTGGCGGAACATCTGCCATCGCGAGGCGCCGAAGACCTGGCCCGCGTCGCGGTGGCCGGTGGGGATGGACATCACCGCGGACATCGTGGAGATCCAGACGAAGAAGAACACCGTGGCCGCCACCAGGGCCACCTGCGGGCCCTCGCCCAGGCCGAACATGTTCAGGAAGACGGGGAGCAGGGCCAGCTTCGGTACGACGTACAGGGCGTCCAGGAGCGGTTCCAGGGCCGCTCGTATCAGAGACAGGGAACCCATCAGCAGGCCCAGGGCGTAGCCCGCCGCCGTGCCGGCTGTGTATCCCGCGAGGACGCGCTTCAGCGTGGCCCATACGTCCGGCCACAGATCGCCGGCCGCCGCCCGGTCCCAGCCGTCGGCGAGGATCGTGGAGGGGGCCGGGTAGACGCGGTCGTCGATCCAGGCCTGCGCCGCGGCCAGTTGCCACAGCAGGAGGAGGACGAGGGGGACGGCGAGCGCCAGCGACAGCTCCAGTGCGCGCCTGCGGCGGTGAGTGCGTGCGGGGTGCAGTTCCTGTGGGCCGGGGCGGCGGACCAGGACCGACTCGGCGGGCGGCTTCGCGAGTGTCGTCATGCCGGTGCCGCCTCCTTGCGCAGCAGGTCCCACAGCTCGCTCTTCAGTGCCGTGAACTCGGGGGTGGCGCGGATGTCGCCGGTGCGCGGGCGCGCGAACGGCGGGCGGTGCCCGGCGATGATCCGGCCCGGGCGGGCGGACATGACCAGGACCCGGTCGCCGAGGACGATCGCCTCCTCCAGGCTGTGGGTGATGAAGAGCGTGGTGGTCCGCAGCGACTGCGTGATGTCCAGGAGTTCGTCCTGGAGGATCGTGCGCAGCTGGGCGTCGAGCGCCGCGAACGGCTCGTCCATCAGCAGCAGTTCGGGCTCCACGGCCAGCGCCCGGGCGATCGCCACGCGCTGGCGCATCCCGCCGGAGAGGGTGGCCGGGTAGGCGGCCGCGAAGTCCGACAGGCCCATGCGGGCCAGCCAGTCGTCGGCGCGGGCGTCCGCCTCGCGCCGCGGCACGCGCTGGATGTCCAGGCCGAAGCGGACGTTCGCGCGGACCGACTTCCAGTCGTAGATGCCGTAGTCCTGGAAGATCATGGCGGCCGGGCGGCTGCTGGATGTACGGATCTCCAGGGTGCCGGCGCTCGGGCGGAGCAGGCCGGCGGCGATGCGCAGCAGCGTGGATTTGCCGCAGCCGGAGGGCCCGACGACACAGACGAACTCGCCGGGGGCGACGGTCAGATCGAGGGGGCCGAGGGCGTGGACGGTGTGGGGGGTTCGGCCGAAGGTACGAGTCAGGTCGTTCGCTCTGAGTTTGGGGTACGGCTCTCCCACTTCTGTCTCCTTGCGGAGTGCGGTACGGACGTGTGGGTGCCGTTGACCATATGACGGTCCGTCAGATTCTGGAACCCCGCCCGCCCGCACCCGGGCAGCACAAAGCCCCGGCACTCACGGGCGCCGGGGCTCAGGGAAAGTGGCCGACTAGGCCTTCGCGCAGTTCGGGCAGACGCCGCGGTACGTCACCTCGACGTCCGACACCGTGAAGCCGAAGCGCTCGGAGTCGGGGAGGTCGGCCATCGGGTTGCCCGTCGGGTGGACGTCCCGGATGGAGCCGCACTGGGCGCAGACCAGGTGGTGGTGGGGCCGGTGGGCGTTCGGGTCGTACCGCTTCGCGCGCTTGTCGGTGGAGACCTCGAGCACCTCGCCGAGGGTGACCAGCTCGCCCAGCGTGTTGTAGACGGTCGCCCGGGAGATCTCGGGCAGCTTGGCGACGGCCCGGGCGTGCACCTCGTCGGCCGTCAGGTGGACGTGATCGCCGGCGAGTACCTCGGCCACGACACGCCGCTGCGCGGTCATCCGCCATCCGCGTCCGCGCAGCCGTTCCAGAAGGTCACTCATGCAGAACACCTTAACAGCAGGATGACCAGCTTCCGAATGGATGTGACTTTGGAGCTTGGCTTGACTTAGACAAAGTCCAAGATAGGATCGAGATCAACTTTGGCCCATGGGACAGGAGTGGCCGGAGTCGCTCGTACCAACGCAGGAGGCGCACGTGACCCAGGGACCGCTCACGACGGAGGCCGGTGCTCCGGTCGCCGACAACCAGAACAGCGAGACCGCGGGCGTCGGCGGCCCGGTCCTCGTCCAGGACCAGCTCCTGCTGGAGAAGCTCGCCCACTTCAACCGGGAGCGCATCCCGGAGCGGGTGGTGCACGCCCGCGGCGCCGGCGCCTACGGCACCTTCACGGTGACCGCCGATGTCACCCCGTACACGCGCGCCGCCTTCCTCTCCGAGGTCGGCAAGCAGACGGAGACGTTCCTGCGCTTCTCGACGGTGGCCGGCAGCCTGGGCGCGGCGGACGCCGTGCGCGACCCGCGCGGCTGGGCGCTGAAGTTCTACACCGAGGAGGGCAACTACGACCTCGTCGGCAACAACACCCCGGTGTTCTTCATCAAGGACGCCATCAAGTTCCCGGACTTCATCCACACCCAGAAGCGCGACCCGTACACGGGGAGCCAGGAGGCGGACAACGTCTGGGACTTCTGGAGCCTGTCCCCCGAGTCCACGCACCAGGTGACCTGGCTGTTCGGCGACCGTGGCATCCCGGCGTCGTACCGCCACATGAACGGCTACGGCTCGCACACCTACCAGTGGAACAACGAGGCCGGCGAGGTCTTCTGGGTCAAGTACCACTTCAAGACCGACCAGGGGATCAGGAACCTCACCCAGGCCGAGGCCAACAGGCTCGCCGGCGAGGACCCCGACTCCCATCAGCGCGATCTGCGCCAGGCCATCGAGCGCGGCGAGTTCCCGAGCTGGACCGTGCAGGTGCAGATCATGCCGGCGGCGGACGCCGCGACATACCGCTTCAACCCGTTCGACCTCACCAAGGTGTGGCCGCACGAGGACTACCCGCCGATCGAGATCGGCCGGCTGGAGCTCAACCGGAACCCGCGCAACGTCTTCGCCGAGGTCGAGCAGTCGATCTTCAGCCCCGCCCACTTCGTGCCGGGCATCGGCCCGTCCCCGGACAAGATGCTCCAGGGCCGCCTCTTCGCCTACGGCGACGCCCACCGCTACCGCGTCGGCATCAACGCCGACCACCTGCCGGTGAACCGCCCGCACGCCACCGAGGCGCGCACCAACTCCCGCGACGGCTTCCTGTACGACGGCCGCCACGGCGGCGCGAAGAACTACGAGCCGAACAGCTTCGGCGGCCCGGCGCAGACGGGCCGTCCGCTGTGGCAGCCGTTCGCCGGCTTCACGGCCGGCACGGGCGACCACGAGGCGCCCGTGCACGCCGAGGACGACGACTTCGTGCAGGCGGGCAACCTCTACCGCCTGATGTCGGACGACGAGAAGGAACGCCTGATCGCCAACCTGGCGGGTGCCGTCGCGCAGGTCTCGCGCGAGGACATCGCCGAGCGGGCGATCGGCAACTTCCGTCGGGCCGACGAGGACTTCGGCAAGCGGCTGGAGGCCGCGGTCCAGGCCCTGCGCGGCTGAAACACCGACCAGCACTGGATCGCTTGTCGTGGCCGGCGGGCCGGGTTCCTCCGAGGGCCCGGCCCGTCCGGTGTTCTAGGCGGGCACGTGCTGCCGTACGGGTGCCCAGCAGCGGATGATGTCGCGGACCGAGACGATGCCCACGGGCTCCTCGTGATCGAGGACGATCAGATGCCGGAAGCCGCCGTGCGCCATGGCGCGGGCCGCCTCCTCCAGGGTCCATGACGGGGCGGCGAACACGACGTTGTTGGTGGTGTGGTCGTGGGCGCGCTCGGCGTCCGGGTCCTGTCCCAGGCCGACGGAGTTGAGGATGTCGCGTTCGGTGAGGATGCCGATACCGCCGGCATCGGGGTCGTGGACCACGGCCGCGCCGATCCGACGAGCGGACATCAGCGCGGCGGCCTGGCGAAGGGTGTGAGTGGGGCCGATGGTGAGGACCACGGTGCTCATGGCGTCACGTACGAGCATGGATGGAGCCACCTCCTGAAGTGCCCCCGCACCGTTTGTTCATGGTTTCACAAATTCACAAGTGGGGGGACTCTCAGAGTGACAGGTAAAGAGGGGGTCAACAAGGGGGCGCTCAGTAGCGCTCGTTGAGGTACCCGAGGAGCTCGTCGTGCATCAGTCCGTTCGAGGCGGCCGCGTTGCCGCTGTGGGGGCCGGGGCGGCCGTCGAGGCCGGTGAAGGTGCCGCCCGCCTCCGTCACGACGATCGCGGTGGCGGCCATGTCCCACAGGGACAGCTCGGGCTCTGCGCACAGGTCCACCGAGCCCTCGGCGACCATCATGTACGGCCAGAAGTCGCCGTACGCGCGCGTGCGCCACACCTCGCGCGTGAGGTCGAGGAAGCCGTCGAGGCGCCCCTGCTCCTCCCAGCCGCTGAGCGAGGAGTACGCGAACGAGGCGTCCGACAGCTTGGAGACGCTGGAGACGCGCAGGCGGGACGCGGAGGAGAGGCTGCGGCCCGTGAACGCGCCGTGCCCCTTGGCGGCCCACCAGCGGCGGCCGAGGGCGGGGGCGGAGACGAGACCCACAACCGGCTGGTAGCCGCCCTCCGAGGCCTCCGTCAGGGAGATGAGGGTGGCCCAGACCGGGACGCCGCGTACGTAGTTCTTGGTGCCGTCGATCGGGTCGATCACCCAGCGGCGGGGGCCGGTGCCCTCGACGCCGCGCTCCTCTCCGAGGATCGCGTCTCTCGGGCGGGCTCGCTGGAGCTGCCCGCGGATGAGGTCCTCGGCGGCCTTGTCGGCCTCGCTCACCGGGGTCATGTCCGGCTTGGTCTCGACCTTGAGGTCGAGCGCCTTGAAGCGGTCCATGGTGGCGGCGTCGGCGGCGTCCGCGAGGACGTGGGCGAGGCGGAGATCGTCGAGGTAGTCCGGCATGGAATGAACGCTATCTGTCGTGGTCGGGGTGGGGCTACAGGCCCCGTGGATCAAGTTCCCCGGCACCCGGGACCCGACGGGAGCCCGCGCGCCCCGGCCGACTGGCGCCCCCGCGTGCCCTCGCGAACCCTTGACAGTGCCGCTGTGCGCGTCAAATCTGGGCGCAGAGCCGCTCGTCCCAGGGAGGCGATGATGCCTGCAGCGCGGGAATCCCTGCTGGACGCCGCTTACACGGCGCTGGCGCGCAGGCCGTGGTCCGCCGTGCGGATGGTGGACGTGGCCGCCGCGGCCGGCGTGTCCCGGCAGACGCTGTACAACGAGTTCGGGAGCAAGGAAGGCCTGGCCCGCGCACTCGTGAGGAGAGAGGCCGACGGGTACCTCGCCGGCATCGAACGCGCCCTCGCCACCCACAGCGACGCCCGCGACCGCCTCACCGCCACCGCGGAGTGGACCGCCGGCCTCGCCCGCGACAACGCCCTCGTCCGCGCCATGCTCACCGGCTGCTGGAGCGAGCGGCTGCCTTCGCCGACGCTGTCCGCGGTCCCGTCCTCCTCCGCCGTGCCGGCCCAGCGGCGGGCCGACGGGCCGCTCCCGTCACCCGGCGACTTCGTGGGCATGGTGCGCGACCGGGCCGTGGCGGTCCTCACCGGGCCCGGTGTCCACAAGTCCGACACCGCCGACCTCGCCCGCTCCTGCGAACTCGTCGTCAGGCTGGCCCTGTCCTGCGTCGCAGCGCCACCCGGCGAGGGCGGAGTCGCCGACCTCGTACGCAGCGCCCTGCACCGGCAGTTGGCGGGCGGGCCGCCGTAGGAAACGTGGCTCAGTGCGCCGAACCCGACAGCTGCAGGCCGACGACGCCCACGATCACGAAGCTGATCGACACGATCTTCAGCGTCGACACGATGTCACCGAGGAAGATCATCCCGTAGATCGCCGTACCCGCCGCCCCGATTCCCGTCCACACCGCGTACGCCGGCCCCACGTCCAGCTTCCTCAGCGCCAGCGTCAGCAGTCCGAAACTGCCGAGGGCGAAGATGCAGAACGCGACCGTCGGCCACAGGCGGCTGAAGCCGTGCGACAGCTTCAGGCAGACGGCGAACCCGGTTTCGAGCAGCCCCGCCACGATGACCAGCAGCCACGCCATGTGCTGTCCTCCCGTATCCCCACGTTCTGTGACCGCTTCGTCAGGTTCGTCAGGCTTTGGTCAGGCTTGGTTCCGGCTCGGTGCGATTATGCCCTTACCAGCCCTACAGGGAGACAAACAACGCGGAGGTCAGTCGCCTTCCTCCGTCGGACCTCTCAGTCATCCTCCGTGGATTCGCGTGTCGCCAGCAGCCGCCGCAGCGAGTACAGCCGTGCCGGATCGGCGTGCCCCTGAGCCACCCAGTCGTCCAGCGCGCAGTCCGGTTCGTCATGACTGCACGCACGCGGGCAGCCCTCGGTTCCCGGTTGCAGGTCGGGGAACGCGTTGATCACCCGGGACGGGTCGACATGAGCCAGGCCGAAGGAGCGGACGCCGGGGGTGTCGATCACCCAGCCGTCCACCTCCGCCAGCGGCAGCGCCAGCGCGGACGTCGTCGTGTGCCGGCCCCGGCCCGTCACCGCGTTCACATGCCCTGTCGAGCGTCGGCGTTCCTCCGGCACCAGCGCGTTCACCAGTGTTGTCTTGCCGACACCCGAGTGACCGACGAACGCCGTGACCCTGCCGCCCAGTTGCTCCCTTACGCGGTCCGCCGCGCCGCCGTTCTCCAGCTCGTCGCGGCTGGTGACGACGTACGGGATGTCCAGGTCGCCGTACAGCTCAAGGAGTTTGGCCGGCGGAGCCAGGTCCGACTTCGTCATCACCAGCAGCGGCTCCAGGCCGCCGTCGAACGCCGCCACCAGACAGCGGTCGATCAGCCGCGGTCGCGGCTCGGGGTCGGCGAGGGCCGTGACGATGGCGAGTTGGTCGGCGTTGGCCACGACCACGCGCTCGAAGGGATCGTCGTCGTCGGCCGTCCGCCGCAGCACGGAGGTCCGCTTCTCGATGCGTACGATCCGCGCGAGGGTGTCCTTCTTGCCGGTCAGATCGCCGACCAGCGCCACCCGGTCACCGACGACAGCGGCCTTGCGGCCCAGTTCGCGGGCCTTCATGGCCATCACGATCCGGTCGTCCACGAGGACGGTCAGACGGCCCCGGTCGACGGTGAGGACCATGCCCTCGGCGGCGTCCTCGTGCTTGGGGCGGATGTTCGTACGGGGCCGGGTGTTGCGACGGCCGGGACGGGTGCGGATGTCGTCCTCGTCGGTGTGCTTGCCGTAGCGGCGCATAGCGTTGTCCCTATGCCCCGAGCATCCCGGTCCACAGTTCCGGGAAGTCCGGGAGGGTCTTCGCCGTCGTCGCCACGTTCTCGATCCGTACGCCCTCGACCGCGAGGCCGATGATCGCGCCGGCCGTCGCCATGCGGTGGTCCTCGTAGGTGTGGAAGACCCCGCCGTGCAGCCGGCGCGGGCGGATGTGCAGACCGTCGGCGGTCTCGGTGACGTCGCCGCCGAGTTCGTTGATCTCCTTGGTCAGCGCGGCCAGGCGGTCCGTCTCGTGCAGCCGCAGGTGCGCGACGCCGCGCAGCGTGGACGGGGAGTCCGCGAGGGCCGCGACCGCGGCGATGCCCGGGGTGAGCTCGCCGACCTCGCTCAGGTCCACGTCGATGCCGTGAACGGCACCCGAACCGGTGAACACGAGCCCGTACTCGTTGAGTTCGCAGGAACCGCCCATCTCGGTGAAGATCTCGCGCAGCCGGTCACCGGGCTGGGTGGTCCGGGTCGGCCAGTCCGGGACGAGGATCTTGCCGCCGGTCACCAGCGCCGCCGCCAGGAACGGCTGGGCGTTGGACAGATCCGGCTCGATGGTCAGGTCACGGCCGAGCAGGGCGCCCGGCGTGACCCGCCAGACGTTCGGCTCGCCGCCCGACTCCGGGGTGTCGACCTGGGCGCCGACCGCGCGCAGCATGTCGACGGTCATGCGGATGTGCGGCATGGAGGGGAGGGAGGAGCCGGTGTTCCGGACCTCCACGCCCTGGTTGAAGCGCGGGCCGGAGAGCAGCAGCGCCGAGACGAACTGGGAGGACGACGAGGCGTCGATCTCCACCGGGCCGCCCTCCAGCGCACCCCCGCCGTGCACCGTGAGGGGCAGCGCGCCCCGCCCGTCGTCGTCGATCCGGGCACCGAGGACGCGCAGGGCGTCGATCACGCCGTGCAGGGGACGCTCGTACGACCTGGGGTCCCCGTCGAAGCGGATCGGGCCGTCGGCCAGCGCGGCGACCGGTGGCAGGAAGCGCATCACCGTGCCGGCGTTGCCCACGTCGACCGTGGCCGGGCCGCGCAGGCCCGCCGGGAGCACCCGCCAGGCCTCGCCGGTGCCCTCGGGGCCCACGCCCTCCTCGATGCCGACGCCCATCGCCCGCAGCGCGCCTGCCATCAGCAGGGTGTCGCGGGAACGCAGGGGGCGGCGCAGCCAGCCGGGCTCGCTCGCCAGGGCGGCGAGGACGAGGGCGCGGTTGGTGACCGACTTGGACCCCGGCACGTGGACCGTCGCGTCGACGGCTCCGCTCGCGTGCGGGGCGGGCCATAGGGCGGTGGGGGCGGCGGGGTTTTGGGCCATGGGTTCACTTTATAAGGAGGGGGTTGTGCAAGCCGTTGTTCGGGTGCGGCGCCGTTGGGGCTGGTCGCGCCCACGCGGCGGAGCGCACATCGGCACAGACCCGCGCCCCTGAAGGCCGGCTGTCAGACCCCCAGCAGCCAGCGACCGCCACCTATCAGCGAGCACAACGACACCGCGTGGAACAGGAAGAACCACAGCCCCGCCGGCACATGCGTCAACCGCGACAGCTGATCCGCATCCGAGTCGCCCGCCCCGCCCCGGGACCTCTTCGCCTGCAGCTCGAACGCCGGGCGCACCCCGCCCACCAGCAGGAACCACACCACCACGTACGCGAACGCAGCCTGCACCTGAGGCCCCGTGAGCCACGAGACCAGCACGAACGTGCCGCCCGTGACGAACACCGTCAGCGCCCCGTACGCGTTCCGGATCATCACCAGCATCGCCACCAGCAGGGCCGTCGCCAGCCACAGCAGGAGCGTGATCCGGCCCGCGCCCAGCAGGGCGGCGCCGCCGAGGCCCAGCAGCGGGGGAGCGGTGTAGCCCGCGGCCGCGGTGAGGATCATGCCGAGGCCGTGCGGCTTGCCGCGGCTGACGGTGAGGCCGCTGGTGTCGGAGTGCAGGCGTATGCCGGTCAGTGTCCGGCCGGTCAGCAGCGCGATCAGGCCGTGGCCGCCCTCGTGAGCGATGGTGATGGCGTTGCGTGAGAGACGCCACAGCGGGTGCGGGACGACGACGGCCAGCGCGACGACCAGGGCGGCGGTCACCACCCACAGATCGGGGTCGGGCTGAGTACCGGAGACCTCGTCCCAGAGGGAGGCGAGCGAGGCGGATGCGGTGCTGTCCATGTAAGGCGGTGGCTCCCTGTGGGCGAGTCGGAGGGGGCGGCGCGTAGCGCCGTCGTTGAGGGGTGGTGGTCGGGCGACGGGTGGGCCTGGCAGTGTGGCACGTATGTGCGGACGGTATGCGGCTAGTCGTGGGCCCGAGGATCTCGCAGGAATCTTTGAGATCGAGAAGTGGGAGCCCGAGGAGACCCTCGATGCGGACTACAACGTGGCTCCGACCAAAGAAGTTCACGTCGTCCTCGACCGCCCCTTGAAAGACGCGGGCGACCCCCGGCCGGTTCGGCAGCTGCGCAAGCTCAAGTGGGGCCTGGTGCCCAGCTGGTCCAAGACCCCCGAGAGCGCGTTCAAGATGATCAACGCGCGTGCGGAGACCGTGCACGAGAAGCCGTCGTACCGGCGGGCCTTCAGCTCCCGGCGCTGCATCATCCCCGCCGACGGCTACTACGAGTGGGTCACCGGCACGCAGGAGCGGGACCTGGAGGTCGAGGGGAAGCGGAAACGGCCGCGCAAGCAGCCGTACTTCGTGCTGCCCGCCGACGGCTCGGTGTTCGCGATGGCCGGGCTGTACGAGTTCTGGCGGGACCGGACGCTGCCCGACGAGCACCCGCAGGCCTGGTGGGTGACCTGCTCCGTGATCACGACGGAGGCGGAGACGACCCCGCTGGCGGTGGCGCCCGCGGAGGGGCCGTCCGCGCTGGCCGACATCCACCCCCGGATGCCGTTGATGCTGACGCCGGACCGCTGGGACGCCTGGCTCGACCCGGCCCGGACGAACCCGGAGGAGCTGCGGACGCTGCTCGACCCGCCGCCCGCCGGGCTGATGCGCGCCTACCCCGTCTCCACCATGGTCAGCAACGTCCGCAACAACGGCCCGGAGCTGCTGAAGGAGCTGGAGGGGCCCGAAGAGGGCACACTCTTCTGATGTGACGACCGATGACGTGACGACCGAGTCCGACGTGACGACCGAGACCATTGGTACGGACGCCGGGGACGCCCGCATCACCTGGCACCCCGCGAAGAAGGCCCGGCTGGTGCTGGCGGTGAGCCACGGCGCCGGCGGCGGCATCGGGGCGCGCGACCTCGTGGCGCTCGCCCAGGTCCTCCCGGCCCACGGCGTGACCGTCGCTCTCGTGGAGCAGCCCTGGCGGGTGGCCGGCAAGAAGGTGGCGCCGGCGCCCAGGACCCTGGACGCCGGCTGGCGGGGCCTGTGGCCGGCGCTCGCCGCGCCCGGGCTGCCCGTGGTCTCCGGTGGGCGCAGCGCCGGTGCACGCGTCGCCTGCCGTACCGCCACGGAGCTGGGCGCCCACGCCGTCCTCGCGCTGAGCTTCCCCCTGCACCCGCCGGGCAAGCCCGAGAAGTCCCGTGCCGACGAGCTGCTCGGGGCCGGGGTGCCGACCCTGGTCGTCCAGGGCGGGAACGATCCGTTCGGGAAGCCGGAGGAGTTCCCCGCCGGCGACTTCGAGCTGGTCGAGGTGCCGTACGGCGATCACGGGTTCGCCGTGCCCAAGCGCGCGCCCCTCGATCAGGACGAGGCCGTGGCGATTGTCACGGACGCGGTCGTGAAGTGGGTCGGGTCACTCGGGTAAAGACTCGGGAATGTCGGGGCCCCGGCCTCTGTTGTGGCGGACAGCGGTGCTGAACCAGCAGCGCTCACGTCGTAGGAGAGGAAGTCCGCCGCATGGGTTCGACCTTCTGCCCGACCGCCGGCAGCCGAGCTGAGCTGGAGTGGACGGTGCTGCATGCGGCCAGGACCGCTCCTATTCGAGGGGCGGCAGGTACGGCAGGTCGTCTATCCTCCGATTCAGGTGGGTCCGGATTCGGCCCTGCCCGGAATCTTGAGGAGGTGGGTCCGGTTCCCGGTACCGACGCAGGGACCGACAACGGCCAGGCGGAGCAGCCCGAGGGCCAGGGCACGAGCGGGGACACGTCCGCGGAGTCGACCGCCGAGCGCAGCGCGCGCTTCGAGCGGGACGCGCTCGAATTCCTCGACCAGATGTACTCGGCCGCGCTGCGCATGACGCGCAACCCTGCCGACGCCGAGGACCTGGTGCAGGAGACGTACGCGAAGGCGTACGCGTCCTTCCACCAGTTCCGCGAGGGCACCAACCTGAAGGCGTGGCTGTACCGGATCCTCACCAACACGTTCATCAACTCGTACCGCAAGAAGCAGCGTGAACCCCAGCGCTCCGCGGCCGAGGAGATCGAGGACTGGCAGCTCGCCCGCGCCGAGTCGCACATGTCGACGGGCTTGCGCTCCGCGGAGTCGCAGGCGCTCGACCACCTGCCGGACTCGGACGTGAAGGAAGCGCTCCAGGCGATCCCCGAGGAATTCCGCATCGCCGTGTACCTCGCCGACGTAGAGGGCTTTGCGTACAAGGAGATCGCGGACATCATGGGGACACCCATCGGTACGGTGATGTCCCGCCTGCACCGGGGCCGCCGCCAACTGCGCGGCATGCTCGAGGACTACGCCCGTGAGCGCGGGCTCGTCCCGGCCGGTGCCGGAGAGTCGAACGAAGCGAAAGGCTCGGGCTCATGAGCTGCGGAGAGCCGCACGAGACGGACTGCAGTGAGGTACTCGATCATCTCTACGAGTTCCTCGACAGTGAGATGCCGGACGTCGATCGCGACAAGTTCAAGCAGCACTTCCGCGAGTGCTCGCCGTGCCTCGAGAAGTACGGCCTCGAAGAGGCCGTGAAGAAGCTCGTCAAGCGCTGCTGCGGGCATGACGACGTGCCGACGGACCTGCGCGCCAAGGTCATGGGGCGGATCGACCTGATCCGCTCGGGTCAGGCCGTGCCCGACCACGACGTGACGGCGACGCCGCAGGAATCCTGAACGCACGGCCGTCACTCGAACGTGCTAATCCCGCTGTCATAAGACCGCGGACCTCCCCTGCCCGCCCTAGGGTGCCGTGCTTGAAGCACGTTGCCGGGGAGGGGCGTTATGGAGGGGACACCCACACGGGTACGTGGCTACGTCGTCTGTGTCGCCCTCGGCGCCCTGTTCTGCCTGCACACGCTGCCGTCGACGCGCACCCCCTGGTGGGCGCCGGCGCTGCTCGCCGTGCTCTATGCCGGGGGCGCGCGGCTGTCCGGTTCGTTCTATCCCGTGCTTCTCGCCGGGGCCTTCCTGCTGCCGCCCTCCGCCGCCGCACTGGTCGCGGTGCCGGGGGCGCTGATCGCCTCGGTCGCCGGCCGACCGCACCTGCTGCGACGGGTGTGGCGGGCGGCGCAGCTCGTGATCGCGGTGTGGGTGGCCGCCCGGGTGCACTGGGCGCTCGGTGAGCACGACGCGGTACAGGCGTCCGACTTCCCGTACGCGCTCGCGCCCGCCGGAGCCGCGGTGCTGGCGTTCTGCCTGGTCCTGACCGCGCTCGACGGCGGGATCCTGACGCTCGCCGACCGCGTGCCCGCACGCCGGGCCTGGCGCGGGCTGTTCCTGCGGTCCCTCGCGCCGATCGCCGTGCACGGTCTGGCCGGGCTGATGATGGCCGTGCTGTGGCGCAGCCCGTACGGCCCTGTCGCCGCCCTGCTCGTGCTGCTGCCGATGTGCGTGTCGTGGTGGATGTTCGCCCAGTACCACCGGGAACGCGCGGCCCACCAGGCGACCATCCGGGCGCTCGTCCAGGCCGTCGACATCAAGGACGGCTACACCCGCGGCCACAGCGAGCGCGTCGGGCAGGCCTCGATGATGATCGCGCGCGAGCTGGGCATGGCCGACGAACGCGTCGAGGTGCTCCGCTTCGCCGGGATCCTGCACGACGTCGGGAAGCTCGGAGTGCCCACGCGGCTGCTGCGCAAGGACGGGCCGCTCACGCCCGAGGAGCGGCGGATCATCGAACTGCACCCCGAGTACGGCCACGAGATGGTCCGCGGGATCTCCTTCCTCGGCGAGGCCCGGGCCGCCGTGCTGCATCACCATGAGCGGCTGGACGGCAGCGGGTACCCCTACGGGCTGATGGGGAGCCAGATCCCGGAGCCGGCACGGGTGGTGGCGGTCGCGGACGCCTTCGACGCGATGACGTCCAACCGGTCGTACTCGCGGGCCCGGCCGGTGCCCGTCGCGCTGCGGGAGCTGGAGAAGTGCGCCGGCTCGCAGTTCGACCCCCGCATGGTCACCGCCCTCGTCAGCGCCGTGGGCCGGCACGGATGGCATCCCGCCGTGACCGCCGACGAAGCCTCCGGGCGCCCTCCGCGCCCGCCGGTCGCCAGTGCGCCGGGGGCACACCGATGAGCGCCCTGAGACCACCCGTCCTGCTCGTTCTCATCCATGCCTGTGCCGCCCTCCTCGCCACCGTGTGCCTGCTCACCACCCTGTGGAGCGGCCTCGACGAACGCGGCACGGTGCTCGCCTTCGGGGTTCTCATCGCCGTGGGCGAGCTCACCCGGTGGACGGCGGCGGAGGGCCGGGAGGCCGCACCGCTCGGGGCCGCCGCCGCGCTGTCGTACGCCCTGCTGGGGGCGAACGGCGGTCGGCCCACCGAGCACGGCGTCGCGCAGGTCCTCAGCGTCGTCCTGGCCGCCTCGCTCCTCGGCAGCGTGCCGCACATCGCGCGCGGCCGGCCCGTGCTCGACCACCTGGCCCGGCGCGTGCTCACCGTCGGCTTCGCCGCCGTCTGCTTCCAACCCCTGTACAACCAGGGCACGTTCCACGGCTGGGGCACCGCCTACGCCCTCGTCCTGCTCGCGATCCTCACGCTCACCGCCCTGTGCGACGCCCTGCTCGCCGCGGCGCTGGCCCACTCGCGCACCCGGTGGCCGTTCGGGCCGCTGCTGCGGGACGAGCTGCGGGCGACCCTCGGGATCGGTTCGGCCGTCTGCGCGACGGGCGCCGTGATGGCGCTCGCGGTCGCCGTCGCCGGGCTGTGGGCGCTGCCCGTCTTCTCGCTCCCGCTGCTGCTCACCCAGATGTCCCTGCGCCGGTACGCCGCCGTCCGGGCCACCTACCGGCAGACCATCGCCTCCCTGGCCAGGGCCACCGAGATCGCCGGGTACACACCGGCCGGACACGCCCGCCGGGTCGCCGCGCTGAGCCGGGAGGTGGGGCGGGACCTCGGCCTGTCCGAGGCCGAGCTCACCGTGCTGGAGTACGCCGCGCTCATGCACGACATCGGACAGCTCAGCCTGGTCGACCCGGTGCCGGCCGGGGCCACCGCGGGGCTGCCCGCCGAGGAACAGCGGCGGATCGCGCTGCTCGGCGGGGCCGTCGTACGGCAGACGGGGGTGAACCCGCAGGTGGCGATGGTCGTGGAGCGGCTCGCCGACCCCTGTCCGGAGCAGCCGGTCGCCGCGCGGATCGTGCGGGCGGTCAACGCCTACGAGGAGAAGGCGCGGGAGGCAGGCCCCGGCGGGCCGCTGAAGGCGCTGGAGGAACTGCGGCTGGGCACCGCCGGTGACTATGCGCCGGAGGTGGTGGGGTCGCTCGCACGGGTGCTGTCGAGAGACTGTCTTACACCCCCTGTGGCTGGGTAACCCATGGGTAATGAGCGCCCTTCCAGCCGTACGTGGTTGGATGCGAATGAGAGTGTGTCCGGGGGCGAGCACTAGCCAGCCCACTCCACGGAACTGGCAGGCGGGAATCGTGAGGATCTTCGGCAAGGGACGGCACCGGCCCTCCGCCTCCTGGCGGCAGGCCACCGACCGGGCGTTCACGCTCATCGGCGACGGCCGGTACGAGGATGCGGGCGCGCTGTTGACACGTGCCGCCGATCTGGAGCCCTGGCTTTCGGAGTCCTGGTTCAACCTCGCGCTGCTGCACAAGTTCCGGCACGACTGGGAGCAGGCCCGGGCGGCCGGGCTGCGGGCCGTGGCGCTGCTCGACCGGGAGACCGGGGCGCCCGACTGGTGGAACGTCGGCATCGCGGCCACCGCCCTGCAGGACTGGCCGCTGGCCCGGCGGGCCTGGCAGGCCTACGGGCTGCGGGTGCCGGGGGGTGCGACCGACTCCGGCGAGCCGGTCGGGATGGACCTGGGCAGCGCGGCCGTACGGCTGTCCCCGGAAGGGGAGGCCGAGGTCGTGTGGGGGCGGCGGCTGGACCCCGCCCGGATCGAGGTGCTGTCGATCCCGCTGCCGTCCTCGGGGCGGCGCTGGGGCGAGGTCGTGCTGCACGACGGGGTGCCGCACGGCGAGCGGACCACGTCCGCCGGGCACGCCTACCCCGTCTTCGACGAGATCGAGCTGTGGGCGCCCTCGCCGGTGCCCACCTGGGTGGTCCTCCTGGAGGCCGCCACCGAGGCCGACCGGGACGCGCTGGAGCAGCTCGCCGCGGACGCCGGGTTCGCCGCGGAGGACTGGTCCTCCTCGGTGCGGCTGCTGTGCCGGATGTGCTCCGAGTCGCGGATGCCGTCGGACGAGGGCGACGGGGAGCATCTCGATCCGCACGACCACAGTGAGCCGGGTCACCCCGGTCCGCTGGGGCACCGGACCGACGGGCAGCTGTGGGTGCCGGAGCGGGAGTGTGGCGTGGCCGCCCCGGCCGCCCTGGTGCGGGGGTTGCTGGACGGATGGGTTGCCGACAGCCCGGATTCCAGGGATTGGCGGGATCTCGAAGAGGTCTGTTAGGACCGGCACCGACCGCGGCTTCGTCGTGGTTGCTCGCGCCCCGCGGCGGAGCCGCCGACCGACAGTCCCGCGCCCCTGTCGGGGTGCGTTCGCCGTACCCTGTATCAGCGATACACCCCCCGTTTTTCCGAGGAAGGCATACGTCGGTCATGGCCCAGCAGGACACCGAGCAGCAGCACGCGGGCGTGCTCCCCGTGGATGACGAGGGTTTCGTCGTCGACACCGAGGACACGGAGGAGCGCGAGAACGCCTGGCGTGAGTGCGGCACGTCGCGGCCGATCACCGTCGTGGGGAACCCGGTGCTGCACAAGGAGTGCAAGGACGTCACCGAGTTCGGCGCCGAGCTGGACCAGCTGGTCGCGGACATGTTCGCCTCGCAGCGCACCGCCGAGGGTGTCGGCCTCGCCGCCAACCAGATCGGCGTCGACTCGAAGGTCTTCGTCTACGACTGCATGGACGACGAGGGCAAGCGGCACGTCGGTGTCGTGTGCAACCCGAAGCTCGTCGAGCTGCCCGCCGAGCAGCGCCGCCTGGACGACAGCAACGAGGGCTGCCTGTCCGTGCCGACCGCGTACGCGCCGCTCGCCCGGCCCGACTACGCCGAGGTCACCGGCCAGGACGAGAAGGGCAACCCGATCAAGGTGCGCGGCACCGGCTACTTCGCTCGGTGTTTGCAGCACGAGACCGACCACTTGTACGGATACCTCTACATCGACCGTCTCTCCAAGCGCGAGCGCAAGGACGCGCTGCGGCAGATGGCCGAGAACGAGCCCCGCTACGCCGTGGTCGCGAACGACTGAGGCCTGCCCATAGGCCCCACAAGTCCCTTGCGCACGGCGCCTGTTCAGGTTCACCTCCCTGACCAGGCGCCGTTCGCATGTCCGTCGCACGTTCGATCCCATACGTGCGATCAGTGATCCAAATTCAGTCACATAGGGGGAGATTCTCGGCACCCTGGGGTAGTGAATGAAGCAAATCCGTTCCCAGATCGGTCAGTTGTGGTGCTGAATGGAAGTGCGGGGATACGCAACGGCGCACGCCCGGTACAGCGGGAGGGGGCGTGCACAACTACACAACTGGCGGCTGAGAGGGGTTTGTTCGTGCATGCTTTCTCACACAGCACCACATCGACACCGACGGCGGTCCCGGTTCCACCAGCACTCTCTCTTCCGGTGATCGAATCAGCGTTTCCCAGGCAACTCCATCCGTATTGGCCCAGGCTCCAGGAGAAGACCCGCACCTGGCTGCTCGAAAAGCGGCTGATGCCGGCCGACAAGGTCGAGGAATATGCCGACGGACTGTGCTACACCGACCTCATGGCGGGGTACTACATTGGCGCCCCCGAGGACGTACTCCAGGCGATAGCCGACTACAGCGCGTGGTTCTTCGTCTGGGACGACCGGCACGACCGTGACATCGTCCACCGCCGCCCGGCGGCCTGGCGACGGCTGCGGTTCCGTCTGCACGCGGCGCTCGACTCACCCGAGGACCATCTGCACCACGAGGACCCGCTGGTCGCGGCGTTCGCGGACAGCATGGTGCGGCTGTACTCGTTCCTGCCCGGCACCTGGAACGCCCGGTTCGCCCGGCACTTCCACACGGTGATCGAGGCGTACGACCGGGAATTCCGCAACCGCACCCAAGGAATCATCCCCTCGGTCGAGGAATACCTGGCGTTGCGTCGGCTCACCTTCGCGCACTGGATCTGGACCGACCTGCTTGAGCCGGCCGCGGGGCTGGAACTGCCGGATGCCGTTCGGAAACACCCGGCATATCGGCGGGCGGCGTTACTCAGCCAGGAATTCGCCGCCTGGTACAACGACCTCTGCTCGCTTCCCAAAGAAATCGCGGGCGACGAGGTGCACAACCTCGGAATCAGCCTCGTCAAACACGAAGGACTGACTCTGGAAGAAGCGGTGACAGAAGTCAGGCGACTGGTCGAGGGGTCCATATCCGATTTCCAGGTGGCCGAGCGTGAGGCTCTGGAATTCGCCGACTCCCTGGCCGACGGCACGGTGTCGGGAAAGGAAATAAGCGCCGCCGTGCGTGCCTGCGTCTGCAATATGCGCAACTGGTTCAGCTCGGTCTACTGGTTCCACCACGAGTCCGGCCGGTACATGGTCGACAGCTGGGACGACCGGTCCACGCCCCCGTACGTCAACAACGAAGCGGTAGGTGAGAAATGACCGTCGAGTCCGTCCGTCCCGAAGCCCAGCCCCGTGCGGCTTCGGAACTGCGTGAGCCGCCCCTTGCGGGCGGCGGAGTTCCGCTTCTCGGCCATGGCTGGAAGCTGGCCCGAGATCCGCTGGCGTTCATGGCAGCGCTGCGCAGGCACGGCGACGTCGTACGCCTCAGGCTCGGCCCGAAGACGGTGTACGCCGTCACGACGCCGGACCTCACCGGCGCGCTGGCGCTGAGCCCCGACTTCAAGATCGACGGGCCGCTGTGGGAGTCCCTGGAAGGCCTGCTCGGCAAGGAGGGCGTGGCCACCGCGAACGGCCCACGGCACCGGCGTCAGCGGCGCACCATCCAGCCCGCCTTCCGGCTCGACGCGATCCCCGCGTACGGGCCGATCATGGAGGAGGAGGCGCATGGTCTGGCCGAGCGCTGGAAGCCCGGCGAGACCGTCGACTGCACCTCCGAGTCGTTCCGGATCGCCGTGCGCATCGCCGCCCGCTGCCTGCTGCGCGGCGACTACATGGACGAGCGGGCCGAGCGGCTGTGCAACGCGCTCGCCACGGTCTTCCGGGGCATGTACCGGCGGATGGTGATCCCGCTCGGGCCGCTGTACAAGCTGCCTCTCCCGCCCAACCGCGAATTCAACCGCGCGCTGGCCGATTTGCATCTCCTTGTCGACGAGATCGTCGCCGAACGCCGGGCATCCGGTCAAAAGCCGGACGATTTGCTGACGGCATTGCTGGAGGCGAAGGACGAGAATGGCGACCCCATCGGGGAACAGGAGATCCACGACCAGGTCGTCGCGATTGTCACGCCCGGCAGCGAAACCGTGGCCTCCACGATCATGTGGCTCCTGCATGTGCTCGCGGAACATCCGGAACAGGCGGACAAGGTGTGCGCGGAGGTCGAATCCGTCACCGGCGGGCGGCCCGTGGCATTCGAGGACGTCCGCAGCCTCAGGCACACGAACAATGTCGTCGTGGAGGCGATGCGTTTGCGCCCCGCGGTCTGGATTCTGACGCGACGGGCGGTGACCGATACGTCACTTGGTGGCTATCGCATTCCGGCCGGGGCCGACATCATCTACAGCCCCTACGCGATACAGCGCGACGAGAAGTCGTACGCGGACAATCTTGAGTTCGACCCGGACCGCTGGCTTCCGGACCGCGTCAAGGACGTGCCCAAGTACGCCATGAGCCCGTTCAGCGTGGGCAACCGCAAGTGCCCGAGCGACCACTTCTCGATGGCACAGCTGACGCTGCTCACGGCGGCGCTGGCCACGAAGTACCGCTTCGAGCAGGTGTCCGGTTCGAACGACGTGACCCGTGTGGGCATCACGCTCCGCCCGCACAAGCTGCTCCTGAGGCCGGTGCCGAGGGACTAGTGGAGCCGGGGCACCGGTGCCGCCGGGGACGGCTCACGCCGCGCTCGGCCCCTGGAACGTCCTTCGGTAGGCGTTCGGGGTCGTCCCCAGGGCACGTACGAACTGGTGGCGCAGTGCGGCCGCGGTTCCGAACCCTGTTCGACTCGCGATCGCGTCCACCGTCTCGTCCGTCGCCTCCAGCAACTCCTGCGCCAGCAGCACGCGTTGGCGCAGGATCCAGCGGTAGGGAGTCGTGCCGGTCTCCTGCTGGAAGCGGCGGGCGAAGGTGCGCGGGGACATCAGCGCACGCTCGGCGAGCTGCTCGACGGTGACGTCCTCGTCGAGGTGCCGTTCCATCCACGCCAGCACCTCGCCGACCGTGTCGCAGTGGGGGCTGGGCAGCGGGCGCTCGATGTACTGGGCCTGCCCGCCGTCCCGGTGCGGCGGCACGACCATGCGCCGGGCGATCTTGTTGGCGACCTCGGGCCCCTGCTCCTGCCGCACGATGTGCAGACAGGCGTCGATACCGGCGGCGGTGCCGGCGCTGGTGATCACCGGACCCTCGTCGACGTACAGCACGTCGGGCTCGACGATCGCCCGCGGATGCCGGAGGGACAGCTCCCCGGCGTGCCGCCAGTGCACACTGCACCGGCGCCCGTCGAGCAGTCCCGCGGCGCCCAGCGCGAAGACGCCGGAGCACACGCTGAGCACCCGCGCTCCCCGGTCGACGGCCCTGACCAGGGCGTCCAGCAGCTCGGGCGGATAGTCACGGGTGACGTACTCGCGGCCGGCCGGTACCGCGATCAGGTCGGCCTCCTCCAGCCGCTCCAGACCGTACGGCGTGGAGACGGTGAGTCCGCCGACATGGGTGCCCAGTGTCGGTCCCTCCGCCGAGACGACGGCGAAATCGTAGGTGGGCAGCCCCTCGTCGCTGCGGTCGATGCCGAACACCTCGCAGACGACGCCCATTTCAAAGAGATGTACACCGTCGAGGAGGACGGCGGCGACGTTTTTCAGCATGCTGCCAGTGTGCCTCGAAGGTGGCAGTAAATCGAGGGCGTGCGGCAGTCCTGCCACTGTTCGTAAGGAGTGTCCGGCGCGACAGTGGTGTCATGAATGCAGACCAGACACAGACACTGCTCGCCATGATCGTCGTCCTCGGGATGTTCGTCGTCCTGGCCCTCCCGTCACTGATCGGCGCGGCGCGCGACCGGCGCATCGACCGTCAGATCAGGGAGGCCCAGGAACGCGACAGGACCGAGGCTCAGAAGTCCTCGTCCAGGTCGACGGTGCCCTCCACCGCCACCTGGTACGCCGAGGGACGCCGCTCGAAGAAGTTGGTCAACTCCTGAACGCCCTGCAGCTCCATGAAGGAGAAGGGGTTCTCGGAGCCGTACACCGGCGCGAAGCCGAGACGCGTCAGACGCTGATCGGCGACACACTCCAGGTACTGCCGCATCGACTCGGTGTTCATGCCCGGGAGGCCGTCACCGCACAGGTCGCGCCCGAACTGGAGCTCGGCCTCGACGGCCTCCCTCAACATGTCGGTGACCTGCTCCTGGAGCTGGTCGTCGAACAGCTCCGGCTCCTCCTTGCGGACGGTGTCGACGACGTCGAAGGCGAAGCTCATGTGCATCGTCTCGTCGCGGAACACCCAGTTGGTGCCGGTGGCGAGGCCGTGCAGCAGGCCCCGGCTGCGGAACCAGTAGACGTACGCGAAGGCGCCGTAGAAGAACAGGCCCTCGATGCACGCGGCGAAGCAGATCAGGTTCAGCAGGAAGCGACGCCGGTCGGCCTTGGTCTCCAGGCGTTCCAGCTTCTCGACCTCGTTGATCCACTTGAAGCAGAACTCGGCCTTCTCGCGGATGGACGGGATGTTCTCGACGGCGTCGAAGGCCGCCGCCCGGTCCGCCGGATCGGGGAGATAGGTGTCGAGCAGCGTCAAGTAGAACTGGACGTGCACGGCCTCCTCGAAGAGCTGCCTGCTCAGGTACAGGCGCGCCTCGGGGGAGTTGATGTGCTTGTAGAGCGTGAGCACCAGGTTGTTGGCCACGATCGAGTCGCCCGTCGCGAAGAACGCGACCAGCCGGCCGATCATGTGCTGCTCGCCCTCGGAGAGCTTCGCCAGGTCGGCGACGTCCGAGTGGAGGTCGACCTCCTCGACGGTCCAGGTGTTCTTGATCGCGTCCCGGTAGCGCTCGTAGAAGTCCGGGTAGCGCATGGGGCGCAGGGTCAGCTCGAAGCCCGGGTCGAGAAGGTTGGCGTTACGGGTGGTCATTACTGGCAGGCCTCGCAGGACTCGGGGTTTTCCAGGGAGCAGGCGACGGCGTCGGGCTCGGCGACCTGCTGGACGGGGATGGTCTTCTCGGGCTGGGCGGCCTGCCCCTGGGCGGCGCGGGCGATGCGGGTCGCCGGGCGCGAGCGCAGGTAGTACGTCGTCTTCAGACCCGACTTCCAGGCGTACGCGTACATCGAGGAGAGCTTGCCGATGGTCGGCGTCTCCAGGAACAGGTTCAGCGACTGGGCCTGGTCGAGGAACGGGGTCCGCTGTGCCGCCATGTCGATCAGGCCGCGCTGCGGGATCTCCCACGCCGTGCGGTAGAGCCGCCGTACGTCCTCGGGGATCCAGGCGAACTCCTGCACCGAGCCGTTCGCCTCACGCAGCGCCTCACGGGTGCGGGCGTCCCAGACGCCGAGCTCCTTGAGCTCGTTGACCAGGTAGGAGTTGACCTGGAGGAACTCGCCGGAGAGCGTCTCGCGCTTGAACAGGTTGGAGACCTGCGGCTCGATGCACTCGTAGACACCGGCGATCGACGCGATGGTCGCGGTGGGCGCGATGGCGAGGAGCAGGGAGTTGCGCATGCCGGTCGTGGCGATACGGCTGCGCAGGGCCGCCCAGCGCTCCGGCCAGGTCAGCTCGACGTCGTAGTGGTCGGGGTGCAGCACACCCCTGGCGGTACGGGTCTTCTCCCAGGCCGGCAGCGGGCCGTTGCGCTCGGCGAGGTCGGTGGAGGCCTCGTAGGCGGTGAGCATGATGCGCTCGGCGATCCGGGTGGACAGGGCTTTCGCCTCGGCCGAGTCGAAGGGCAGGCGCAGTTTGAAGAAGACGTCCTGCAGCCCCATCGCGCCGAGTCCGACCGGCCGCCACTTGGCGTTCGACCGGCCCGCCTGCTCGGTGGGGTAGAAGTTGATGTCGACGACCCGGTCGAGGAACGTGACGGCCGTGAGGACGGTCGCGTCCAACCGCTCCCAGTCGATGTCGCCGGTCATCGTGTTCACGAAGGCGCCGAGGTTGACCGATCCCAGGTTGCAGACCGCCGTCTCCCCGTCGTCCGTGACCTCCAGGATCTCCGTGCAGAGGTTGGAGGAGTGGACGACATGGCCCGGCAGGGCCGTCTGGTTGGCGGTGCGGTTGGCGGCGTCCTTGAAGGTCATCCAGCCGTTGCCGGTCTGCGCGAGGGTGCGCATCATGCGGCCGTACAGGTCACGGGCCGGGATGGTCTTCTTCGCGAGCCCGGCCGCCTCCGCCTTGCGGTACGCCGCGTCGAACTCCTCGCCCCACAGGTCGACGAGATCCGGCACGTCCGACGGCGAGAACAGCGACCACGGCTCGTCGGCGTTGACCCGGCGCATGAACTCGTCCGGGATCCAGTGCGCGAGGTTCAGGTTGTGCGTACGGCGGGCGTCCTCACCGGTGTTGTCCCGCAGCTCCAGGAACTCCTCGATGTCGGAGTGCCAGGTCTCCAGGTAGACCGCGGCGGCCCCCTTGCGCCGGCCGCCCTGGTTCACCGCGGCGACCGAGGCGTCGAGGGTCTTCAGGAACGGGACGATGCCGTTGGAGTGCCCGTTGGTGCCGCGGATCAGCGAACCCCGGGACCGGATGCGGGAGTACGAAAGACCGATGCCGCCGGCGTGCTTGGAGAGGCGGGCGACCTGGTGGTAGCGGTCGTAGATGGAGTCGAGCTCGTCCTTCGGAGAGTCGAGGAGGTAGCAGGACGACATCTGGGGGTGCCGGGTACCGGAGTTGAAGAGGGTGGGGGAGGAGGGAAGGTAGTCGAGGCGGCTCATGAGCCCGTAGAGCGCGGCGACTTCGTCCACCGACCGGGCGGTGTCGTCCTCGGCGAGACCGGCGGCGACGCGCAGCATGAAGTGCTGGGGCGTCTCGACGACCTTGCGGGTGATGGGGTGCCGCAGGAGGTAGCGGCTGTGCAGGGTGCGCAGCCCGAAGTAGCCGAAGCGGTCGTCGGCGTCCGTGTCGACCAGGGCGTCGAGGCGGGCCGCGTGCAGGCGCACGAACTCGGCGGTCCGGTCGGCGATGAGGCCCTCGCGGTGCCCGACCGCGACCGACCCGGTGAAGGACGTGACGCCCTGCGAAGCGGCTTCGGCGGCGATGGACCGGGTCAGCAGCCGGGCGGCGAGCCTGCTGTAGGCGGGGTCCTCGGAGATCAGGCCGGCCGCCGCCTCGGTGGCCAGCTCGCGCAGCTCCGCCTCGTCCGCGAACGCGGACCGGCCGCGCAGCGCGGCGGCGGCGACCCGGCCGGGGTCGGCGTCGGGGAGGTCGGCGGTCAGCTCGGTCAGGGTCCGCAGCAGATCGGCACCGTGGCCCGTAGGGCCCCCGTTGAGGGTGGCGCTGGGAGACGGGTGGGCGGTTCCCGGAGCGTCCTCGTCCGTGAGGACGGTAGGGACGGCTGAGGCCGGATCTGCGGGCGCGATGGTCACGTGGGGGCTCTCCCTCGCTCGGCACGGGGGCCTCGGCGAGGGCAGGGGGCAGCACACGAGCGCACACGGCGTCGCGTCCACCGGCCCATTCCACGAGGCCCGGACGTCGGGCGCACCGGCCGGGTGGCCGGGCGCGCTGTCGGCAGGTCCTCGGACTGACTCCTGCGCACGCCGGTCCTGGGAACAGACATGCACAAGTACACCGTTGCGGGACAGTTCCGGATTCGCACCGGATTCCCCTGCGGCGACAGCGAGCATGAGCATACATCTTGTGCTCACCCGCCACGCCACCCCCAGATGTTGTGTCGTGCTGGTTTCAGAGCGTCAACTTGTGGGTGAGGAGCGTGATGTCGGCGAGGTGCGGGATCGGGCTCCGGTCCCGCCGGGCATGCGGACGAAGCCCGGGGTTCGTGGATCGCCGTTCTGGAGGCAGGCCTGGGCGGTGATCTCACCGAGGGCCGCCGGGTCGCCGAGGGCCGCCGGGTTGCGGGGGGTTCCGGGAGTGCTTCCATGGAGATAGGTGTCGGTGCCCCGCGGTCGCTCCGTTTCGAGAACGCTTCTCGGAAGGACACGCACGATGACGAGGGTCGTCCGCCACCCGCCCGGCAAGGACCGGCCGCGCAACGCGCCGATGGCGACGCTGGCTCCGAGACGGGCCGGCACCTGGCTCAGGCACTGGTTCACGGGCCACTGGCACCGGCTGTCGATCCGCCTGGAGGCCCGCGGCGGCACCACCCGCCCCAGGAAGTGGCGCCGGTGGATCACCTACACCAACGTCACCCGGGCCATCTGGACGGTGGCCGCGCTCGCCGTGCTCGCGTGGGTGGTGGAGGGCCTGTACATCCTGATCTGGGGCAAGACGACCGCCTTCGAGAAGTGGCGGGAGGGCAATGAGGGATTCGACACCGTCCTGCGCTTCCTCGGTCCGGTGCTGGCCGCGTCGTTCGCGGCCGCGCTCTTTCTGTTCTGGTGGTACCGGTGGACCAAACGACGCTATCTCGCCAAGGCGCGGGGCGACCCGCACCGACTGGTCCTCACCTCCGGTCCGGACGCCACGGAGATCGTGGGCCGGGAGGAGATCGCCCGCGTCATCGCCGAACGGCTGCGCGAGCGCGACACGCGCCGGCCCTATCTGCTGGTCGGCGGTGTCGGCGTGGGCAAGACCGCCGTCCTGGTACGGCTCACCGAACTGCTGGCGGAGCAGAACGCCGTACCCGTGCCGATCCGGCTGCGGGACGCGAACGGCGACACCGACCTGAACTTCGAACGCATGGCCAAGGAGCGCTTCATCGAAGAGGCACCCCGGGGCATCCTCGCGCGCACCAAGACCGAGCGGGTCTGGCAGCAACTGCTCGCCGACGACAAACCGGTCGTCATCGCGGACGGACTGGAGGAGGCTCTCCTCGGCGACGGCCTCGAACAGAACCGGGACAACATCATCCGGCGGGCCATCGAGCGTGCCTACGAGGAGAAGCTGCCCCTCGTCATCGCCTCCCGCCCGCACAGCCCGCTGGAGAGCACCCCGGCCGCGATCGTGGAGCTGGAACCGCTCAGCGAGGAGGAGGCCCTGCGGTTCGTCCAGGCACACCTCCCGGAGACGGACGAACGCCGCGTGGACTGGATCGTGGAGACGGCGGAGGTGACCGAGTCGCCCGTCTACCTCCAGATCGCCCGCGAACTGCACCGCCACGGCGCCCTGGAGCACGACCGGCCGGACAACGAACCGCAGCACATGAACACCCGCAGCCGCGACCGCGGCATGCTGCGGCTGTGGCTGCTGGAGACCTGGGACGAGGCGCTGTGCCGGGGCCGGCTGCGCCGGGACGTCGCGCTGAGCCGGCAGGAACGCCGCGATACCCTCGAAGTGGTCTCCGCCCTGGCCTGCGTGGGACTGCTCCAGGACAAACTGGAGGTCGGCCTCGGGGAGCTGCTCGACTCGGACGTCCACCCCGGTCCGATGCGGCGCGCGCAGGCCCGCGCCGAGCATCTGTGGGCCGGCGGACGCGCCTTCGACCGGTACGGCAGGCGCGGGAACGTCTTCTCCGAGTGGCACCGGCAGCAGATCTGGGACGTGCTGTGCCGGCGGATCGGCCCGGACGAGGGGAGGCGGCTGCGCGGCGGCAACATGGACCAGTGCCGCGCAGCCCTCGCCCGGATCGCGCGCAACGCGGACAGCCTCGGCCTGGTGGAGGGCTTCGAGCGCAAGGTCCGTTTCCCGCACAGCATCATCCAGGCCTACTTCGGCTACCGGGTGCTGTGGCAGCTGGGCGAGCGGGGAGCCGGCGAGCTCGTCGAGCAGGTGCTCCAGCCACCCGGACCCAGCCGCGAACTGCTCATGGCCCTGGTGCTGTTGTCGCGCCGCCGGGCGGCGCGGGTCAGGGCCCGCCGGGAAGGCGTACGGGCCGAGGTGACGAAGGAGGTCGAGGAACGGCTTCGACGGTCACGGGTGCGCGGGCACACCCTGGCCCACCGGCTCTGCAAGGCCGCGGAACGCCGCACGGACGATCCGAAGGCGCTCGATCTCTACACGGCCGCCGTGGAGATCGAGAGCGTGGAGGACTCTCCGCGGCTGCTGGGCGACATCCTGGACGAAGTGCGTGGAACCTGGACCGGTTTCAAGGGCGACCGGCGCAGCCTCGACGACGCCAAACTGAGGCTGCTCAGGCAACTCGGAGCCGCCCTGCGCAGCGTCTCCGACCGGATCGACACCACCCCGCTCTACGAACAGCTCGTCCAGATCGGTGTGAAGGAACCCTCCTACTCGATACGCCTGGCCGTCGCCCAGGAGTTCGGCAGCGGCGGCAATCCGGCCTTCGCCGTGATCCGCGGCCGGATCGGGCTGAACACCGACCCCGTGCAGGAGTACAACGACCGGCTCGGCGAGCTGAAGGCCTGGAAACGCGGTGAGTACGAGCAGTGGGCCGAGCGCATGGCGCGGGCGCGGGCGGCGGGCGCGCCCTCACGGGCCAGGACCGAGCGCATCGGGCGGCTGCAGCAGGACCGGCGCAAGCTCAATGAGGAGTACCGCAGGAAACGGGTCGTTCTGTTCCGGGAGTTCGTGATGCGTGCCTGGATGATCCCCATGCTGCTGGGCTCCGTCGACGAGGCACACCGTGACGAGGCCCGCGAACGCCTCACCAAGTGGCTGCGCCATCTGGACCCGAAGGCCACCGGCGGCGCCCCCGATCTGCCGCTCGCCCTGGAGGCCGCGCTGGCCCAGGGCTTCAAGTACGCGGCCAACCGCCGGATCCGGCATCCGCGGGCCTACCAGGGCGGTCGCGCGGACCTGATCCGGCAGGCGGAGACCGTGCTCCAGCAGTCCCGGTGCTGGTACGCGCAGCTCATGCTGCTCCAGGCGCTGTGCCTGTGGAGGCTTCCCGACACCGTCGGCGTCCACGAGCGGGAGCGGCACGCGACGCCGGGCAGGGACGGGCACGACGTCGGGCGCGAGCCGCCACGGGCGCTGGGCGGAGCGACCGCCGTGCAGACCGTGGAGCGCTGGCTGTCGATGGCCGGCACGGCGAACCGGGCACCCGGGCATCCCGAGGCGAACGGTGCCTCGCCCCCGCGGCCCCTGCATCCGTTCGTCGCCGAGGCGGGGGACCTGGTGGCCCTCACGCTGGAGACCGGGCAACCCGAGCGTTTCCTCTGGATCGACGAGAAGGGCGTCGCCGACAACATCGGCGCGCGCACCGGCAACCCCCGGGAGTACCGCAAGCACAACCTGTGGATCCCGCCCTCGGTCGGCTGGAGCACCCTCGACGCGCGCGCCCAGTGCCTGGTCGCCGACGTGCTGGTGATGCTGAACCTCATCGAACGGGACGGGCATCCGGACGAGGTCGAGGAGCGGATGATCCGCGCGGAGCAGCCGGGGACGTCGTCACTCCCGCCGTGCATCCGCAGCGATCGCCGCCCGCTGCGGCCCGACCTGCGGGCCGGCATGGCGGACCCGCCCGCGCCGGGGACGACCTGTCCGCCCGACTGCAAGTTCCAGCTCTGCCCCTACCCGCCCCGGGGCTGTGTGCCGCGCGGGGAGATCCGGGAGCCGTTCTGCCGCCAGCAGCAAGCCCTGCTGCCGGGCCGAGTGCGCCGATGTCTTCCCAGGGGCCTGCGCAGGAAGACACCGCACTGGGTCAGCATGCGGGTGCGCGAACTCGACGGTTTCTGGCAGCAAATGGCCGGGCGCACACGCAGCTAGTGCGGTACGCCCGGCCTCCTGCCCACTGGGTCAGTGGCTCGTCCCCGCGGTGGCCGGCGGCAGCTCGACCTGGACGCCCGGGTCGCCCGCGTCCGCCGTGTAGTCCTCCGGCTTCGTCTCGTCGATGCCCTCGGGGGCCTTGGCGGCCTTCAGGACGAAGGTCAGGACCACCGTCACCACCACGTTCAGCACGAACGCCGTGAGGCCGATGTAGCCGATCTCGCCGATGCCCGGGATCTCCTTCGCCGAACCGCCGAAGTGCTTCTGGGTCGGGGAGGCGACGCCGTACGCGGCAACCGTGCCGTAGATCATGCCGACGGCCCAGCCGGCCAGCAGGGCCCAGCGGTGGAACCAGCGGGTGAACAGACCGCCGACGAGGGCCGGGAAGGTCTGCAGGATCCAGATGCCGCCCAGCAGCTGGAAGTTGATGGCGACCGTCTTGTCCATGGTGAGGACGAAGACCAGCGCGCCCACCTTCACCAGCAGGGACACGATCTTGGAGACCTTGGTCTCCTGCGCGGGCGTCGCGTCCGGCTTGATGAAGTCCTTGTAGATGTTGCGGGTGAAGAGGTTCGCAGCCGCGATCGACATGATCGCCGCCGGCACCAGCGCACCGATGCCGATCGCCGCGAAGGCGACGCCCGCGAACCAGGCGGGGAACATCGTCTCGAACAGCTGCGGAATCGCCAGCTGGCCGTTCTGCACCTTGATGCCGGCCGCGATCGCCATGAAGCCCAGCAGCGCCAGCAGGCCCAGCATCAGGGAGTACAGCGGCAGGATCGTGGTGTTGCGGCGGATCACCTCACGGCTGCGCGAGGACAGCGTCGCGGTGATCGAGTGCGGGTACATGAACAGCGCGAGCGCGGAGCCCAGCGCCAGCGTGGCGTACGTCCACTGCCCCGCCTCGGCCGGGACCAGCGAACCGCGCGGCGCGCCCGTGGCCGGGTTGGTCTGGCTGTACGCCTCGCCCGCCTTGGCGAAGATCTCGTCGAAGCCGCCGAGCTTGATCGGGATGTAGATGATCGCCACCGCGATGACGATGTAGATCAGCGTGTCCTTCACGAACGCGATCAGCGCGGGCGCGCGCAGGCCCGAGGAGTAGGTGTACGCGGCCAGCACACCGAACGCGATGAGCAGCGGGAGGTCCTTGATGAACCAGTTGGTGTTCTCACCGCCGCCGACGCCCATCACGTCCAGCACGGCCTGGATGCCGACCAGTTGGAGCGCGATGTACGGCATCGTCGCCAGGATGCCGGTGACGGCCACCGCCAGCGACAGGCTCTTCGAGCCGAAGCGGCCGCGCACGAAGTCCGAGGTCGTCACGTAGCCGTGCTTGTGGGAGACCGACCACAGGCGGGGCAGGAACGTGAAGATCAGGGGGTAGACGAGGATCGTGTACGGCACGGCGAAGAAGCCGGCCGCGCCCGCCGCGTAGATCGCCGCGGGTACGGCGACGAAGGTGTACGCCGTGTAGAGGTCGCCGCCGAGCAGGAACCAGGTGACCCAGGTGCCGAACGACCGGCCACCCAGGCCCCATTCGTCGAGGCTGTTCTCGTTCTCGGCCTTGCGCCAGCGCGCGGCCAGGAAGCCCATGACCGTGACGGCCAGGAAGAAGAAGATGAAGACGCCGAGCGCGACGCCGTTCACGCCGTCGTTCACTGCGACGCACCGCCCTTCCGGGAGCCGCGGGCGCGCTGGTCACGCTGCCACAGCTTGTACGCGACCATGGTCAGCACCGTGGAGAGCAGGACCCACAGCATCTGGTACCAGTAGAAGAACGGGATGCCGGCGAGTTCCGGATCGGTCTTGGCATACGAACCGACCCACAACATCGCCACGAAGGGCGCGACGAGACAGAGGCCGATGACGACCCGTACGGGTGTCACCACCGGCTCTCTGTTCACTTCTGGGGCATCTGACATCTGACGGCTCCGTCCCCTCACTGATCACCTGAGAAACGCCCGGGCAATGTAGGTGACGGTGCAACGACAGCGGAAGACCCTGTCCGCATATCGGATGTGGAGGGTTGGTGTGCACGCCGACCGGGCGCTCAGCAGCAGCGGAACCCCTGGCGTGGATCGGCTTCCTGACGGTCCGTCCGCATCCGCTCGAAGTCGCGCCGGGAGGGCACTTCCGCGTCCGGGTGCTCATGCCGTACGTGGGTGACATAGCGGTCATATGCCGACTCGTCGGTCAACTCCCGCACGTACCAGCGCACACTACTGAACACCCGCCGAAGACTGACTGCTGGCCTCAGCGACCGCACGGCGTTCCTCCTCCTTCTCCTCCTTGGTCGGGAACAGCCCCGCCGGAGCCGTGATCTTCGACTCGACGTACGGCGCCTCGCTGAGCGTGGACAGCGCCGGGCGGCGGACGTGCCGGACGCAGACGCGGGTGGCGTCGACGATCACGACGACGATCAGGAGCGCGAGGACCGCGGTGAGGACGCCGTCCACCGTGGAGTTGGTGACCACGGTGTGCATGTCGTCCATGCTCTTGGCCGGCGGCAGGACCTCACCGCGGTCGATGGCGTCCTGGAACACCTGGCGCTGCTTGAAGAAGCCGACCTTCGGGTCGCTGGAGAAGACCTTCTGCCAGCTGGCGGTCAGCGTCACCGTCGCGTCCCAGGCGAGCGGAACCCCGGTGATCCAGGCCCACTTGAGGCGTCCCGACTTCACCAGCAGGGTCGTGCAGACGGCGAGGGCGACCGCCGCGAGCAGTTGGTTCGAGATGCCGAAGATCGGGAAGAGCTGGTTGATGCCGCCGAGGGGCTCGTGGACGCCCACCCACAGGAAGTAGCCCCACAGGCCGCACACCACGGCGCTGGTGATGAGCAGGCCGGGCTTCCAGCTGATGTTCCTGAAGGGCCGGTGGACGTTGCCCAGTATGTCCTGGAGCATGAAGCGGCCCACGCGGGTGCCGGCGTCCAGGGCGGTCAGGATGAACAGCGCCTCGAACATGATCGCGAAGTGATACCAGAAGGCACGCAGGCCGCCGCCGGTGACCTCGGAGAAGATCTCCGAGACGCCGATGGCCAGGGTGGGCGCACCGCCCGTACGGGAGAGCAGACTCGATTCCTCGACGTTCTCCGCCGCCCGCGCGAGCGCCTCCGGGGAGATCTGGTAGCCCCAACTGCCCACGACCTGCGAGGCGTTCTGCACCGTGTCGCCGATGACACCGGCGGGCGCGTTCATCGCGAAGTACAGGCCCGGGTCGATGATGCTCGCCGCCACCAGCGCCATCACGGCGACCGACGACTCCATCAGCATGGAGCCGTACCCGATCATCCGGACCTGGGTCTCCTTCTGGATCATCTTCGGCGTCGTGCCGGAGGAGATCAGCGCGTGGAAGCCGGACAGCGCGCCGCAGGCGATGGTGATGAAGACGAAGGGGAAGAGCGAGCCCGCGAAGACCGGGCCGTCCCCGCGGGAGGCGAAGTCCGTCACCGGGTCCATCTTCAGCGTCGGCAGGGCGATGACGACGCCGAGGGCGAGCAGGAAGATCGTGCCGATCTTCATGAAGGTCGACAGGTAGTCGCGCGGCGCCAGCAGCATCCACACCGGCAGGATCGAGGCGATGAAGCCGTACCCCACCATCCAGACGACCAGCGTCGAGGGCGCGAGCGTGAAGGTGTCGGCCCACGACGACTCGGCCACCCAGCGGCCCGCGATCAGGGCGAACAGCAGCAGCGCGACGCCGATCAACGAGACCTCGGCGACCCGGCCGGGGCGCAGCACCCGCAGGTAGAAGCCCATCAGCAGGGCGATCGGGATCGTCATCGCGATGGAGAAGGTGCCCCACGGGGACTGCGCGAGGGCGTTGACGATCACCAGGGCCAGCACGCCGAGCAGGATGATCATGATGACGAAGGTGGCCAGCAGCGCGGCCGCGCCGCCGAACGGGCCGATCTCCTCGCGCGCCATCTGGCCGAGCGAGCGGCCGTTGCGGCGAGTGGAGAAGAAGAGCACCACCATGTCCTGGACCGCGCCCGCGAAGATGACGCCGACGATGATCCAGATCGTGCCGGGGAGATACCCCATCTGCGCGGCCAGGACCGGGCCGACGAGGGGGCCGGCGCCCGCGATCGCCGCGAAGTGGTGGCCGAGCAGGACCCGGCGGTCGGTGGGGTGGAAGTCGATGCCGTTGTTGAGGCGTTCGGCCGGGGTGGCCCTGGTCCGGTCGACCTTGAGGACCTTGTACGCGATGAACTTGGCGTAGAAGCGGTAGGCGATGGCGTACGAGCCGAGGGCGGCGGCGACCATCCAGGCGGCGGAGACCTCCTCGCCGCGGGACAGTGCCAGCACGGTCCAGCCGGCGGCACCTACCAGCGCGACCAGGGTCCAGATGACGATGGTTCGGGGATTCGCGGTACGCACCGGGTGGTCCTCCCGTCCATGCGGCGACGGGAGGAACGTAGAGCAGGTTGGGGAGACGCGCTACACCGCGTGCGGGAGTTGTTGTCCCTTCACGTGTGGTCCCTTCACGTGTGATCCCTCCACCTTCCCGGGCGGGCTCACTCCTGAGGCCGCTTGAGCCTCGCCACGAACTTGTAGCGGTCCCCGCGGTAGACCGACCGCACCCACTCCACCGGCTGTCCGTCCCGGTCCAGCGAGTGCCGGGACAGCATCAGCATCGGCAGGCCCACGTCCGTGCCGAGCAGGCCGGCCTCGCGCGGGGTGGCCAGGGAGGTCTCGATGGTCTCCTCGGCCTCGGCGAGATGGACGTCGTAGACCTCGGCGAGCGCGGTGTAGAGGGAGGTGTACTTGACCAGGGACCTGCGCAGGGCCGGGAAGCGCTTGGCGCTCAGGTGGGTCGTCTCGATGGCCATCGGCTCGCCGTTCGCCATGCGCAGCCGCTCGATGCGCAGCACCCGGCCGCCGGCCGTTATGTCGAGCAGGTCGGCGAGGCGGTCGTCGGCGGTGATGTAGCCGATGTCCAGCAGCTGGGAGGTCGGCTCCAGGCCCTGGGCGCGCATGTCCTCGGTGTACGAGGTGAGTTGCAGGGCCTGCGAGACCTTCGGCTTGGCGACGAACGTGCCCTTGCCCTGGATGCGCTCCAGGCGTCCCTCGACGACCAGCTCCTGCAGGGCCTGGCGCACGGTCGTGCGGGAGGTGTCGAACTCGGCCGCCAGCGTGCGCTCGGGCGGTACGGGGGTGCCGGGCGCCTGGGTCTCCGTCATGTCGAGAAGGTGCTTCTTCAGGCGGTAGTACTTGGGCACGCGGGCGGTACGGACGGTGGCGCCGTTCTCGTTCTCCGCACTGCTGACGTCGGTGCTCATGCTTCGCCTTCCCGGCTCCGGATGCGGGTCACATCGTGATCCCTTCTATATACCGTCGCCGCCTGATTTGGTCTAGTCCACAGTGTCAAGTGGTCTAGCGGACGAGAGTACTCCGGCATCGGTGTTTTCGCTGGCTTCTTACTTAAAGGTTCCTTCATATGTAGGTCGCATAACGGCTGGTCAGGCCCCATTCCGCGCCCCTTGACACGCTTTCTGGTCTGGTCCAAGCTCCCCGTACTGGTCTACACCATTGGTCCAGGTCCCGGCCCAACGCTCGTGCGGGGAGGCAGGGGGGTTTGTGGCATCCCTGAGGAGGGTGGCGTGAAGCGCAAGCTGATATCCGCGATCGGTGTCGCGGGCATGATGATCTCCCTGGCGGCGTGCGGGGGCGACAACGGCGACGGCGGGGACAAGGCAGGGGCCGACGGTTACGCGGGCGAGACGCTCACGGTGTGGGTGATGGACGGCTCGTCCCCGGATCAGTGGCAGAAGGACGTCCAGGCCGCCTTCGAGAAGAAGACCAAGGCCAAGGTCAAGTTCGAGATGCAGCAGTGGAACGGCATCCAGCAGAAGCTGACCACCGCCCTGTCGGAAGAGAACCCGCCGGACGTCTTCGAGATCGGCAACACCCAGACCCCGGCCTACGCCAAGACCGGCGGCCTCGCCGACCTCGCCGACCTCAAGACCGAGATCGGCACCGACTGGGCCGAGTCCCTCAACGAGTCCTCCATCTACGACGGCAAGCAGTACGCCGCCCCGTGGTACTTCGCCAACCGCGTCGTCCTCTACAACAAGAAGGTCTGGGCCGAGGCGGGCATCAAGGACACCCCCAAGACCCGCGACGAGTTCTACGCCGACCTCAAGCAGATCGGCGAGAAGACCGACGCCGAGCCCATCTACCTGCCGGGCCAGAACTGGTACCACTTCGTCGGCCTGACCATCGGTGAGGGCGCCGAGCTGGTGAAGAAGGACGGCGACAAGTACGTCTCCAACCTCGACGACCCGAAGGTCGCCGCCGCCATGGAGACGTACAAGAAGTTCCAGGCGCTGTCCAAGGCGCCCAAGGACAAGGACGAGGCGACCCCGCAGCAGGCCGAGGTGTTCGCCAAGGGCAACGTCGGCGCCTTCATCGGCATGGGCTGGGAGGCCGGAACGGCGATCGCGGCCAACAAGAAGATCGAGCAGGACATCGGCTACTTCACCATCCCCGGTGCCACGGCCGACAAGCCCGAGGGTGTCTTCCTCGGCGGCTCCAACCTCGCGGTCGCCGCGGGCAGCAAGAAGCAGGAGCTCGCCAAGGAGTTCCTGAAGATCGCCCTCTCCGACCAGTACGAAGGCGAGCTCGCCAAGCAGAACGGCGTCATCCCGAACAAGGAGGCCCTGCAGAGCAACCTGAAGGGCAACGCCGTCGCCGAGGCCGCAGCGCCGGCCGCCGCGGGCGGTGGCACCACGCCGCTGATCCCGGAGTGGGCGGCCGTGGAGAACGCGCCCAACCCCGTCAAGACCTACATGACCGCCGTGCTGAACGGTAAGTCGCCGGCCGAGGCGGCCAAGCAGGTCGAGGACGAGCTCAACAAGCGTCTGGCTCAGCAGCAGTAGGGGCACCGGGTCGCGCCGGGGTGGGGGATGCGCGTGACGCCCCCCGCCCCGGCGACCGTACGCGGGTCCACGTACGCAGGCCCAGATACGCAGGCCGAGTGACGTAGGCCGAAACATGCAGGCCGAGAAGAGAGATCGCGAGCATGACCGTGCAGACCGAACGGCCGCCTTCCGGTCCGGTGGACGCAGTCGGGAAAACCGAGAGCGGATCCGCGGGGCCGCGGATCCGAGCCGCGTCCCGCCTCGGTGCGTTCACCCCGTACCTCCTGCTGCTGCCGGCTTGTGCGGCCACCGTGCTGCTGCTCGGCTGGCCGCTGGTGAAGGACGTCCTGCTGTCGTTCCAGAACCTCAACATGGCGCAGCTGATCCAGCACGTCACCGAGTGGAACGGCGTCGACAACTACAAGGAGGTCCTCACCGGCGAGGACTTCTGGCGCGTCGCCCTGCGCTCGATCCTGTTCACGGCGGTCAACGTCGCCCTGATCATGATCGTGGGCACCCTGGTCGGCCTGCTCCTCGCCCGCCTCGGCAAGCGGATGCGGGTCATGCTGCTGCTCGGGCTCGTGCTGGCCTGGGCGATGCCCGTGGTCGCCGCGAGCACCGTCTACCAGTGGCTGTTCGCGCAGCGCTTCGGCGTCGTCAACTGGGTGCTGGACAAGCTGGGTTGGCACTCCATGGCCGACTACAGCTGGACCAGCAGCCAGATGTCGACGTTCTTCGTGGTCACCCTGCTGATCGTCTGGATGTCGATCCCGTTCGTCGCGATCAACCTGTACGCGGCCACGACCACCATCCCGGGCGAGCTGTACGAGGCCGCGGCGCTCGACGGCGCGGGCGCCTGGAAGAGCTTCACCACGGTGACCATGCCCTTCCTGCGGCCGTTCCTCTACGCCACGACCTTCCTGGAGATCATCTGGGTCTTCAAGGCGTTCGTGCAGGTCTTCACCATCAACGGCGGCGGCCCCGACCGGCTCACCGAGATCCTGCCCGTCTACGCCTACATCGAGGGCGTCGGCAACCAGCACTACGGCATGGGCGCCGCGATCGCCGTCCTGACCATCCTGATCCTGCTCGGCCTGACCGCGTACTACCTCAGGATCGTGCTCAAGCAAGAGGAGGACGAGCTGTGAAGCGCTCACTCTTCGGCCGTCTGTGGCCCAACGTCACGGCCGTCGTCCTGTTCATCGGCTTCGTCTTCCCCGTGTACTGGATGTTCTCCACGGCCTTCAAGCCGACCGGCGACATCATCTCGGAGAACCCGGTGTGGTTCCCGACCGACATCACCTTCGACCACTTCAAGCGGGCGACCGGCGTCGACCACTTCTGGACGTACGTCACCAACTCGCTGATCGTCACCCTGTGCGCGGTCGGCTTCGCCCTGGTCATCGCGCTGGCGGGCTCCTTCGCCCTGGCCCGGATGCGGTTCAAGGGGCGGCGCGGGTTCGTCATCGGCTTCATGATGGCCCAGATGGCGCCCTGGGAGGTCATGATCATCGCGATGTACATGATCGTGCGGGACGCGTCGATGCTGAACAGCCTTCTGCCGCTGACGGTCTTCTACATGATGATGATCCTGCCCTTCACCATCCTGACCCTGCGCGGTTTCGTCGCTGCGGTCCCCAGGGAGCTGGAGGAGGCCGCGATGGTCGACGGCTGCAGCCGCGCCCAGGCCTTCCGCAAGGTCATCCTGCCGCTGCTGGCGCCGGGCCTGATGTCCACGTCCCTGTTCGGCTTCATCACCGCATGGAATGAATTCCCCCTGGTCCTGGTGCTGAACAAGGAGGCCGAGGCGCAGACCCTGCCACTGTGGCTGTCCAGCTTCCAGACCGCCTTCGGCAACGACTGGGGCGCGACGATGGCTGCGTCCTCCCTCTTCGCCATCCCGATCCTGATCCTCTTCGTCTTCCTGCAGCGCAAGGCTGTCAGCGGCCTGACGGCCGGCGCCGTGAAGGGATAACGCCACCCGATGACGACTTTCGCCAGCGGCACCGACACACTGACGCGCGATGCCCTGACCGTCCTCCAGCCCGGATTCACCGGCACCACCGCCCCCGACTGGCTGCTGCGCCGCCTCGGCGAGGGCCTCGCCTCCGTCGGCCTGTTCGGCCGCAACATCGCCTCGCCCGAGCAACTGGCAGCCCTGACGGCCCAGTTGCGCGCCGAGCGCGACGACGTCCTGGTCGCGATCGACGAGGAGGGGGGTGATGTGACGCGGCTGGAGGTGCGCACCGGTTCCAGCTTCCCCGGCAACCACGCCCTGGGCGCGGTGGACGACGTGGAGCTGACGCGGGAGGTGGCCTTCGAGATGGGCCGCCGCCTGGCGGCCTGCGGAGTGAACCTCAACTGGGCCCCGTCGGCCGACGTGAACTCCAACCCTTCGAACCCGGTCATCGGCGTACGTTCCTTCGGCGCCGACACCGCGCTGGTCGCCCGGCACACCGCGGCCTACGTCACCGGCCTGCAGTCGGCGGGCGTGGCGGCCTGCGCCAAGCACTTCCCGGGCCACGGGGACACGGCGGTCGACTCCCACCACTCGATGCCCCGCATCGACGCCGAGGCCTCGGTCCTGGCCGACCGGGAACTCTCCCCGTTCCGCGCGGCGATCGCCGCCGGCACGAGGGCCATGATGAGCGCGCACATCCTGGTTCCGGCCCTGGATCCCGACCACCCGGCAACCCTGTCCCGGCCCGTCCTGACGGACCTGCTGCGCGGCGAACTCGGCTACACCGGCCTGATCGTCACCGACGGCATGGAGATGCAGGCCATCGCCGCCACCTACGGCATCGAACGCGGCAGCGTCCTCGCCATCGCGGCCGGTGCCGACGCGATCTGCGTGGGCGGCGGCCTCGCCGACGACGAGACGGTACGCCGCCTGCGCGACGCCCTGGTCGGGGCGGTACGCGCCGGCGAACTCCCCGAGGAACGGCTGGCGGAGGCGGCGCAGCGGGTCCGCGAGCTGGCCGGCTGGACGGCCGGCGTCCCCGGTACCGAGGGCGAGGCGCGCCCGGACGTGGGCCTCGTCGCCGCCCGGCGCGCACTGAAGGTGACCGGCTCGGAGGGCTTCACCCCGCTCACCGAGGCGCCGTACGTCGCCGCGTTCACCCCCGTCGCGAACATCGCCGTCGGCGACGAGACCCCCTGGGGCGTCGCCGCCGAACTTGCCCGACTGCTCCCCGGTACCGAGACGGGCGGCTACGCGGGGGAGGAGGCGGGCCTGGAGGCGCTGCAGGCAGCGGCCGGCCGTCGCATGGTGGCCGTCGTCCGCGACGAGCACCGCCATCCGTGGATGGCAACGGCCCTCGACACCCTGCTGCGCTCCCGCCCGGACACGGTCGTCGTCGAAATGGGCGTCCCCCAGGCCAAAGCCCGCGGCGCCCTGCACATCGCCACGCACGGTGCGGCCCGCGTGTGCGGGCGTGCGGCGGCGGAGGTCATCGCCGGGGTGTGAGGCCCCCGAGGCCGACGCGTCCCCGCGACCCGCTCGTCCCCGTCCCGCTCGATGCCTGTGGTTGCACCTCCACTCCCGAATGTAGTACTTCTTATACATGAGCGAGCAGGTGCACAACAGGTTGGCGATGGTGCGTGCCGAACGCAAGGTGTCGCGCCAGAGCCTGGCCGAGGCAGTGGGAGCCCACTACCAGACCATCGGCTACATCGAGCGGGGGCAGTACAACCCGAGCCTCGACCTGGCACTGAAGATCGCGAAGTTCTTCGGACTGCCGGTCGAGGCTCTGTTCTCCCTCGATCCGTTCCGGCCGCTCACGGACGAGGTCTACGGGAGGAAACAGTCATGACGACGACGCGGCTGACGCGCTACGACCGGAGCATGCTGCGGTTGATGAACGACCCCCGGGGGCGCCCGCTGTACGCCACGACCACGCGTCGCCGACTGGTCGTCGCCGCGCACGTCGCACTCACCGTGGCCATCGGGGTGCTGACCGCGTACTTCTCCCTCTCGTCGACGGAGCCGATGTGGGCCGTCATCGCCGCGGCAGTGCTGATGCTGCCGTGGATGGTGGCGACAGGCGTGATCAACGGCGCCACCCGGGGCCTGCTCGAACTGCGCGAACGCGCCCTCGACGAGCGGCAGTCGGCCGAACGCAGGCGGGTGCTCGCCCGCGCCCACCGCGCGATGACCAGTCTGCTGCTCGCGGCCGTGGTCGGCTTGCTGACGGCGGGCGCCGCAGACGGCGGCGCCCTGCGCGTCTACGCGGCACCCGTCCTCGCCGCGGTCCTGGCGGCCCACTGGCTGATGCCGCTGTGGGTGGCCGGCCTGACCGCTCAGGACGAGCCGACCGAGGACGAGACGGCCACCCTCTAGCCCTGGCGCATGTCCGGCGAGCGCTCGGCGGGTCCCCTGTCCACGGGTGCCCGCCGCACGCATGCCCGGCGCGTGCGACGCCCTAAATCCCCTGCCACTAAATCCCCTGCCACTCCGGCTTGTTGGCGTAGGTGTGCCGGAAGTAGTCGGCCAGCTTCAGCTTGGACGCGGCAGCGTCGTCGACGACGACCGTGGCGTGCGGGTGCAGTTGCAGGGCCGAGGCCGGGCACACGGCCGCGATCGGCCCCTCGACGGTCGCGGCTACCGCGTCCGCCTTGCCCTCACCGGTGGCGAGCAGCACCAGGTGCCGCGCCTCCAGGATCGTCCCGATCCCCTGGGTGATGACGTGATGCGGCACCTGCTCGATGTCCCCGTCGAAGAACCGCGCGTTGTCGACCCGGGTCTGCTCCGTCAGCGTCTTGATCCGGGTCCTCGACGCCAGCGAGGAGCACGGCTCGTTGAACCCGATGTGCCCGTCGGTCCCGATCCCGAGCAACTGCAGGTCCACACCCCCCGCTTCGGCCAGCGCCGCGTCATACGCCTCGCACGCCCCAGGCACGTCCTCGGCCGTACCGTCCGGCCCCATGAACGCGTCCATCCCGACCCCGAGCGGCTCCAGCACCTCACGGCGCAGCACCGACCGGTACGACTCCGGGTGCTCGGCCGGCAGCCCCACATACTCGTCGAGCTGCGCGATCCGCGCCCGCGAGGCATCGACGGCGCCCGAGCGCACCTTGGCCGCGAGTGCCGCGTAGATGGGCAGTGGCGTCGACCCGGTGGCCACGCCGAGCAGGGCGTCGGGCTTGC